>NZ_JBSFYP010000008.1:0-159467 GCF_053599835.1 Micromonospora sp. NPDC005163 | reverse complement strand
GGCGCGGGGCGCGGGGCGCGGGGCGCGGGGCGCGGGGCGCGGGGCGCGGGGCGCGCGCAGAGAAAAGCCGACCGGAGACACCCTCGGGGTGTCTCCGGTCGGCTATGTCGGGTTGCGGATTCAGTTCGCCATCAGATCGGCGCCACGCCAACTGAAATCGGGCTCCGTTGCGAACCGGACGGTGATCTTCGCGAGATCCTCCGCGTACTTGTTCGCGTGGTGCCCACAGAAAACCAACTCGCTCCCACCCGCCAGAGTGATCCGGAGCTTGCCGGCAGCATTGCAGCGGTCGCACCGTTCATCGGCGGCTGGGGGCGCCACCGTCTCGGGCGGCGGCGTGAGGGTCGAGTTCATCGCCTTCCTCCTCTGGTCGTCACCGATGAACAATCTCTTCGGTCGTTGCTCACCTATCGTGCAACACCCTTGCCGGGCCTTGCCTTCCCTGTGTGCCCGCGGGGGACCGAGGTCACACATGGCTGGGACAGTGTGCCGTGCACCCAGGGTGCCACGTCAACGATCACATTCGTGCATCCGGACGATCACCATCTGGTGTTGCACACCAGGTGGTCAAAACGACACGTTCGGTTGACGAAACCCGCTCAGTCCAGGTAATCCCGGAGGACCTGCGACCGGGACGGGTGACGCAGCTTGGACATCGTCTTGGACTCGATCTGCCGGATCCGCTCCCGGGTCACCCCGTAGACCTGGCCGATCTCGTCCAGCGTCCGCGGCTGGCCGTCGGTCAGGCCGAAGCGCAGGCGTACCACACCCGCCTCACGCTCGGAGAGCGTCTGCAGCACCTGCTGGAGCTGGTCCTGCAGGAGCGTGAACGAGACCGCGTCGACCGCGACCACGGCCTCGGAATCCTCGATGAAGTCGCCGAGCTGGCTGTCGCCCTCGTCGCCGATGGTCTGGTCCAGCGAGATGGGCTCCCGGGCGTACTGCTGGATCTCCAGTACCTTCTCCGGTGTGATGTCCATCTCCTTGGCCAGCTCCTCCGGCGTGGGCTCGCGGCCCAGGTCCTGGAGCAGCTCGCGCTGTATGCGGCCGAGCTTGTTGATGACCTCCACCATGTGCACCGGGATGCGGATGGTGCGGGCCTGGTCGGCCATCGCGCGGGTGATCGCCTGCCGGATCCACCAGGTGGCGTACGTGGAGAACTTGTAGCCCTTGGTGTAGTCGAACTTCTCGACCGCGCGGATCAGGCCGAGGTTGCCCTCTTGGATCAGGTCGAGGAAGGCCATGCCACGCCCCGTGTACCGCTTGGCCAGCGATACGACCAGGCGGAGGTTCGCCTCCAGCAGGTGGTTCTTGGCCCGCTCGCCGTCGCGGGAGATCCAGCCCAGGTCGCGGACCATCTCCCGGGTGAGCTTCTCCTCGCCCTCGTCGGCCGCCCGCAGCCGCTCCGCGGCGTAGAGCCCGGCCTCGATCCGCTTGGCCAGCTCCACCTCCTGCTCGGCGTTGAGCAGCGGGACCTTGCCGATCTGCTTCAGGTATGCGCGCACCGAGTCGGCGGAGGCGGTCAGCTCGGCGTCCCGCCGGGCCTGCTTGAGCGCCTCGGACTCCTCGTCGTCCCACTCGAAGTCGTTGTCGGTGGCCGAGGCGGCGGCGTCGGTCTCGGCGGCCTGGGTCAGCGCGGCCGGCTCCTCGACCACCACGTCCTCGATCGTGGCGGCGAGCTCCTCCGGGTCGATCTCGCCGTCGGCGCCCTCGCCCTTCTTGCCGCCGGCCTTCGCCGGCTTGGCGCCGGCGGCCGCGGCGACCGTCGCCTTGGTGGCCCGGGTCGACTTGGTCGCGGCCTTCGCCGGCGCGGCGGCGGTGGCGACCTCGGCGGTGGTGCCGGCCGCCTTGCGCGGGGCCACCTTCCGCGGGCCCGGCGTGGACGGGCCGTCGTCGGAGGCGGGTGCCTGCTTGGGCGCCGGTGCGGCGGCCTTTTTGGTGGTCTTGGCGGTGGTGGCCCGGGACGCCGGCGTGGTCGAGCGGGCCGCCGCGACCCGGCGACGGGTGCTGGCCGAGCCGTCCACCACCACGGTCACTCCCGCCTCGGAGAGCGCCCGCAGGATCTTCTTGGCCTGGGCCGGAGTCACCTCGGCGGACTCGACGGTGCGCGCGAGCTGAGCCGACGTGAGCTGACCGCCGGCGCTCTGCGCGTGGGCGATCAGAGTGTCGGTGAGCGAGCGAACGTCGGCGCCGGGCTGGCGGGGTTCTGTCACGAATGACCTTCCGGAGGCGAAGAGCGGGTACGGCCGGGTCGTCCGGCACAGCGTGGGGCGACAGGCCGGGCGTTGTGGTGAGGGACCCCCGTGTCCCGGACCGGCCGGTGGTCGGCGGTCCGTGGCGCGTGGGCGCAGGGGTGAATTGTAACGCCGTCTGCGGCGATCATCCTGCGCCGCACGGCGTAACGGCGGCGGGGACCGCCGATTCGGCGCAGATGTGGACTTTGTAAGGATGATACTCACGCGCGGCCCGGAACGGCCCGCTCGTGCGGGAAGGGGACGTGGGATGGACCGTTCGGTGCCGGCGACCGAGGATTTGTTGGCTGTCGCGCTCGACGTTACGCGGGGCGCCGCGGCCACCGCGTACCGGATGCGGGCCGAGGGCGTCACCGTGGCCGCCACCAAGAGTACGGTCACCGACGTGGTCACCGCGGCCGACCGGGCGGTCGAGCGGCAGGTGCTCGACGCGCTGCACCGGCTGCGGCCGGGCGACGCGGTGCTCGGCGAGGAGTACGGCACGGGGGACACCGGGCCGGTCGGGCCGGGCGGCGTGCGCTGGATCGTCGACCCGATCGACGGCACCGTCAACTACCTCTACGGGCTGCCGTACAGCGCGGTGTCGCTCGCCGCCGAGGTGGACGGCGTGGTGGTCGCCGGCGTGGTGCGCAACGTCAGCACCGGCGAGGAGTGGACCGCCACGGCCGGCGGTGGCGCGTGGCGTGACGGCGTCCGGTTGCGCTGTTCCGGCGAGACCGACCTGGGGCAGGCGCTGGTCGCCACCGGCTTCGGCTACGACGCCGGTCGCCGGGCGCACCAGGCCCGGGTGGTGGCCGGGCTGATCGCGCACGTGCGGGACATCCGCCGGCTCGGCGCGGCCGCGCTGGACCTCTGCCTGGTCGCCGAGGGACGCCTGGACGCGTACTTCGAGAAGGGTCTGGCCGCCTGGGACCTCGCTGCCGGTGGGCTGGTGGCCGCCGAGGCGGGTGTGCGGGTCACCGGCCTGGAGGGGCGTCCGGCCGGCCCGGACCTGGTGCTCGCGGCCCCGCCGGCGCTCTTCGCGCCGCTGCACGACCGCCTGGCCGCCCTGGATGCCGCCGGCGGCCCCTGACCGGCGTGGCCGGTGCGTCCGAGGGTCCGTCGGCGACACCGAGCCGGCGGGCGGTGACGGAAGGGGTCAGCGCCCGCCGACCTGCCCGGTCAGTTCTTGGCGACCGGGGACGGGCACGACTCCGGGGGCGCCGCCGGGGCGCCCAGGTCACCGAGGGACTGGTTCACCTCGGTCGTCGTGGCGAGCTGCTGGAAGCGGCTGCCCAGCACCACGTCCACCGTGTCGTCGGTGCGCTTCGGGTCGTAGCCCGGCTCGGCGTTGTTGAGGAAGTACGCCTGCAGCAGGTGCGCCGAACCGACGCCCTTGGGGCCGTACCGCAGCACGGCCACCTCGTCGATCCCCTTGGGCGCGTTGCCGACCTTCTTGACCTGGAACTTGCGGTTGCGGAAGTCGTCCGCGACGCTGCCGGCCCGGCCCGGCTCGTCGGTCGCGTTCAAGACGTTGATCTTGACGTCCTTGGGCTCGTGCAGAGTCACGTCGGCCAGCGGCCAGCCATCGGGGCAACCCTCGGCCGTGCCCGCATTGCCCTGGGTGTCGCGGACCAGCGCGGTGATCACGAAGGCCAGGGCCAGCACCCCGAGCATGCCGACGACGACGAGTGCTCGCACTCGCGCAAAACTCATCTGGGCGCTCCCGGACGTCAGGTGGGTGGCGGCGGCCGCCAACGATCGCACTGACCGGCGGCCGTCGAATACGCCGCTGAGGTTAACGGTTGTCCGGCCGTCGCGTGGAAACAGTCCGACATGCCGGCGCGCCGACCGCGAACCGGGTACTACTACCCCTATCTTCGTGTCGCCTGAGTCACATTGGGAACAACTTGGGGGGCTGGGGCGTACATCTCAGCCGCAAGGGCGGTATACATGCCTCGCCCAAAGGGGGGGTAAGGTTCCGCGCTCGCAGGGGAGTCGCCCCAGCGGGCTCAACCCGTTCGGTCCCCGGGTCGGGTGCCCGACACAACTGGTGGCCGGCCAGCGGAACCGAAACAGCGTCGTCCGGCGTTACAACCGGAAGCGACAACATCGATATGGGAGAGTGAAACCGATGGCCACCGACTACGACGCCCCGCGTCGCGATGAGGTCGACCTCGGCGAGGACAGCCTGGAAGAGCTCAAGGCCCGGCGCGTCGACTCACAGTCGGGCGCGGTGGACGTCGACGAGGCCGAGGTGGCCGAGAGCTTTGAGCTGCCCGGCGCCGATCTGGCCGACGAGGAGCTCACGGTCAAGGTGCTACCGATGCAGCAGGACGAGTTCCGGTGCGCCCGCTGCTTCCTTGTGCACCACCGCAGCCAGCTGGCGGTCGAGCGTAACGGCGAACTGATCTGCCGCGAGTGCGTCTGACACTCACGACACCAGCGGCGGCCTCCTGATCGGGGCCGCCGCTGCCGGTGTAGCGATGCGCCACCGCTGGGTACCTGCTTGACTCGTAGGGGTAGCCACAGCACCGGGAGGTCCGACCCCATGAGCGATCGAGGCGACACCACCGGCGCCGGCGCGGACGACCTCGGCGCCACCGTCGCGGCGTTGACCGCGGACGACATCGAGCCCGCGAAGCGCCGCCAACTGCTCACCCGGATGGTCGGGCAGGCCCGCGCCCGGGGCATCGGCGACCTGTTCAAGCCCCGCTCCGCCGTGCGCTGGATGGTCGACACCGTCGCCGAGATCGCCCCGCACGTACCGGTGCGGGACCTGGCCACCCTGCGCCGGCACTTCCCGGGGCTGGACGACAACGCCCTGGCCGAGCGGTTGATCCGCAACGCGGCCCGGACCACCGCCGGGATCGGCGCCGCCGGCGGGGGAGTCGCCGCCGTCGAGTGGACGGTCGCCCCGACCCTCCTGTCTGCGCCGGTGCTGCTGGCCGCCGAGACGGTCGCCGTGGTGGCGGTCGAGCTGAAGCTGGTCGGCGAGTTGCACGAGGTGCACGGCGTGGCGCTGCCGGCCGCCGGCAGCCAACGGTCGGTCGCCCTGGTGCACTCCTGGGCCACCCAGCGCGGGGTCAACCCGATGCTGCCCGGCGTGGGGGTGGGCGCGGTGCTCGGCACCGCCGCGCGCAAGGAACTGCGGGACACCCTGCTCCGGCGCTTCGGACGCAACCTCACCACGCTCGGGCCGTTCCTCACCGGCGCGGCGGTGGCCAGCTTCCTCAACCGCCGGGCGACCCGGTCGATGGCCGACCAGCTCCAGGTCGACCTGCGTCGGCGCGGCATCGCCCGGCCGGCCCCGCCGCCAGCCCTGCCCGGCCCGCCGACCGGCACCTGAGCGGGCCGACACGCGGCGCCGCCGCGGTCAGCCCGGCTCGCCTGCCGTGCGGTCGACGCGGGCGCGGGCGTCCCGGGCGGTCAGCAGCGCCTCGGCCAGCTCGACCGGATGCCGGGTGCTCACCACCCAGAACGGGGTCGGGTCGGCCGGGTCGTCGAGCACCACCTGCACGGCCCCGCCGATCCACGGCCGCTGGACGACGAAGGCGAGCGGGTCCGCGCCTACCCCGAGCACCTCACGGCGGCCGGCCGCGTCCAGCGGCACCACGTCCGCCACGAAGCGCACCGGCAGCCGGGCGTCGTCCACCCGCAGCTCACCGTCGGCGACCGCGACCCGGATCCGGCCCAGCCACCACAGCCCGGCCGCGGTGGCCGGCAGCAGCACCGCGAACGGCAGCCAGGTGCGGACGCCGTCGGCGCCCATCCAGATCTCGACGGCCAGCAGCGCGGCGCTTGCCAGCCCGGCCAGCCACAACCACCAGGGCAGATCCAGCCGTTCGGCGTACGCCGTGCGGGCCACGACCGGTGGCTGACCGGCGGACGGAGAGGGCGACATGCTCACTCCTGCGAGGGTACGGCGCACGACGGCCCGGGTAACCGGCAGGATGGCAGGGTCACCCCGATCCACCGGATGGAAGAGAGACCCGTGACCGACGTCGTACCCGTGCCCGTACGGCTGCTCGATGCCGAGCTGCCGCTGCCCGCGTACGCCCATCCCGGCGACGCCGGGGCCGACCTGGTGGCGGCCGCGGACGTGGAGTTGCCGCCCGGCGGCCGGGCCCTGGTGCCCACCGGCGTTGCCATCGCGCTGCCCCAGGGGTACGTGGGCCTGGTCCATCCCCGCTCCGGCCTGGCGGCCAGGCTCGGCGTGACGGTGCTCAACGCGCCCGGTACGGTCGACGCCGGCTACCGGGGTGAGATCCTGGTCAACCTGATCAACCATGATCGGGAAACGCCGGCGAAGATCTCCCGCGGCGACCGGATCGCGCAGCTCGTGGTCCAGCGGGTCGCGCGGGCGCGGTTCGAGCCGGTGGCCGAGCTGCCCGGGTCCCAGCGCGGGACCGGTGGGCACGGCTCCACCGGCGGGCACGCCGGGCTGGTGCCGTCGCCGGCGGGCCTGGTCGAGCAGCGGGACGAGCCGAGCCGCGGGCAGACGGAAGAGGTGGCAGGGTGAGTGTGAACAGCGGAGGGTGGGCGCAGTGATCTTCTCCCGAAAGCGGGCCGATGCCGGGCGGCACACCCGTGACGAGCGGACCACCGAGGTCGGCGGCCAGAGCACCGAGGAGTCGACGCCGACGTTGGAGCGCGGCCCGTACGACATCTCCGAGGTCAACGACGACGTGCAGCGGCTCGACCTCGGCAGCCTGCACATCCCGGCGGTCGCCGAGGTGGAGGTGCGGGTGCAGGCCGACCCGCAGGGCGTGATCCAGCAGGTGGTGCTGGTGCACGGGGAGAACGCGCTGCAGCTCGGTGTCTTCGCCGCCCCCCGGTCCGAGGGGATCTGGGACGAGGTGCGCGAGGAGATCCGCCAGTCGCTGCTCCGCGACGGCGCCACCGCCCAGGAGGTCGACGGCGAGTACGGCCCTGAGCTGCACGCCCAGGTGAACACCCCGGACGGCCCGACCAATCTGCGGTTCGTCGGCGTCGACGGGCCGCGCTGGATGGTCCGCGGCGTGTTCCAGGGCCCGGTGGCCCTCGACCCGGCCACCGCCGGGCCGCTCGCCGAGTGCCTGGACGGCCTGGTGGTCGACCGGGGGCAGGAGGCGAAGCCGGTCCGCGAGCCGCTGCCGCTGCGGCTGCCCAAGGAGGTCGCCGACCAGGCCGACGCCGACGCCGAGGCCGGGGACGCGTCCGCCGCTGAACCGCGCCAGGTCTGACCCACGCGCACCGGCCCGCCGGAACCGCCCCCGTCGGCGTACGCTGGCGGCACGGTTCCGGCGTCGCCGGCGGCCGGGCCAGTGCCGGCCGGGGCCGGTGATCGTGGAGAGGGTGACGCGGAGGTCATGACGACCGACGAGAGCCGGGTGTCGCTGCGGCGCATCCTGCAACGGCTCACCGCCAGCGAGGCCGAGATCGACGCGCAGGAGCTGCGTCGGGAGAGCGCCGAGTGCGGCGGTGTCCCGGCCCAGCAGTGTTCCCGGGGCCAGGTGGTCTCGGTCGCCGGTCGACTGCGCACGGTGGTCTACACGCCGCGGACCAACCTGCCCACCCTCGAGGCCGACCTGTACGACGGCAGCGACGTGGTCACCCTGGTCTGGCTGGGTCGGCGGCACATCGCCGGGATCGAGCCGGGGCGGCACCTGACCGCGCGCGGCCGGGTCGCGGTGCGGGACGACCGCAAGGTCATCTACAACCCCTACTACGAGCTGGACTCGCCGAAGTGACGGCGTTGCGGACGGAAGGCCGGCGATGACGACGGGACAGCACCGGGCGGCGCAGCCGGAGACCGGTCCTCAGGACGACGAGCGGCTGCCGACGATCGCCGAGCAGATGGCCGACCAGCTCGGCGGCTGGCGGGGGCTGGTCGAGTCCAGCATCCCGGTGGTGGTCTTCGTCATCGCCAACATCATCGGCGAGCTGCGGCCCGCGGTGATCGCCTCGGTGGCTGTCGCGCTGCTGATCGCCGGGCTGCGGCTGGTCCAACGCCGGCCGATCCGGCACGCGGTCAACGGGCTGTTCGGCGTCGGCATCGGTGCGGCCATCGCCTGGCGTACCGGCGACGAGCGCGACTTCTACCTCCCCGGCATCCTCTACGGCATCGGCTACGGCATCGCCCTGCTGGTCTCGGCGGCCATCCGGCAGCCGCTGGTGGGCTGGATCTGGTCGGTGCTGGTGGCCAAGGGTCGTGCGGAGTGGCGGGACGACCCGAAGCTGGTGCGCACCTTCACCCAGCTGACCGTGCTCTGGGGCGTGGTCTGGCTGGCCAAGGTGGGCGTGCAGGCGGGGCTCTACCTGGCGCACCAGGACACCGCGCTGGGCGTGGCCCGGCTGGCGCTGGGCTACCCGCCGTACGCGCTGCTGCTGCTGATCACGGTCTGGACGGTGCGCCGGGTCACTCGGGAGTCGCAACCGACCCCGCTGCCCGGCGCCTGAGCGCAGCGCCGGGCCGCCGGGCGACGGCTCAGCGGGAGCTGCGGGTCCGCTCGACGCTGTCCGGGCCGAGGATCACCGCCCGGACCTGGTCCTCCACCTCGGCGGTGCAGACGAAGACCAACTCGTCGCCGGCCTCGATCGGGTCGTCCGGGCTGGGCACCAGGACCCGCTTGCCGCGCAGGATCGCCACCAGAGCGGAGTCGCGGGGCAGCGGCACGGCGTGGATCGGCTGACCGACGTACGGCGCGGTCGGCGGCAGCGTGATCTCGACCAGGTTCGCCTCGCCCTGCCGGAAGGTCATCAGCCGGACCAGGTCGCCGACGGTCACCGCCTCCTCGACCAGCGCCGCCATCACCCGCGGCTTGCTCACCGCGACGTCCACGCCCCACTGCTCGGTGAACAGCCACTCGTTTTCGGCCCGGTTGACCCGGGCGACCACGCGGGACACCGCGAACTCGGTCTTGGCCAGCAGCGACACCACCAGGTTGACCTTGTCGTCGCCGGTCGCCGCGACCACCACGTCGCAGCCGGCGACGTTGGCCTCCTCCAGGCTGGCCAGCTCACAGGCGTCGGCCAGCACCCACTCGGCGGCCGGCACCCGGTCCGGGCGCAGCATCTTCGGTTGGCGCTCGATCAACATCACCTGGTGACCGTTGTCGATCAGCTCCTGGGCGATCGAGCGGCCCACGTTGCCGGCGCCCGCGATGGCGATCCGCATGGCTCACTGTCCCCCTTCCGGCGGCGTCGCCGCCACCGACGTGACCGTCGCCACGATGTCGTCACTGACCAGCATGAAGACCTGGTCACCCTCCTGTACGACGGTCGAGGCGGTGGGCAGCGTGCCGATGCCGAAGCGGATCAGATAGGCCACCCGTGCCCCGGTCGCCTCCTCCAGCGCGCGCACCGACCGGCCGATCCAGTCCTTGTGCACCGGGACCTCGACGATCGACACGGTGCTCGTCGGGTCGCGGAAGATCTCCACGTTGCCCTCCGGCACCAGGTGCCGCAGCATCCGGTCCGCCGTCCAGCGCACGGTCGCCACGGTGGGGATGCCCAGCCGCTCGTAGACCTGCGCCCGGCGCTGGTCGTAGATCCGGGCCGCGACCCGGGACACGCCGAACGTCTCCCGGGCCAGCCGGGCGGAGATGATGTTGGAGTTGTCGCCGCTGGAGACGGCGGCGAAGGCGTCCGCCCGCTCGATGCCGGCCTGCCGCAGCACCTCGCCGTCGAAGCCCGCCCCGGTCACCGTTATCCCGGCGAAGTCGGGGCCGAGCCGGCGGAAGGCGTCGGCGTCCTGATCGATCACCGCCACCGAGTGCCCCCGGGACTCCAGGCTGTGCGCGAGGGTCGACCCGACCCGGCCACAACCCATGATCACGACGTGCACGCTGTCCCTCCCAAGGTGCGTACCGCTCCCGCTGCCGGTGGCCTCCGAGTGCGAGCCTGCCACGTCCCGGTCGGAAGCGGGGACCGACCGTACCCCGCCGCTCCAGCCAGCCGTGATCGCCCACCCCCGCGCCCCCGCCGTGGTGGTCGTACTCTTGGCGTTCGTGGCCAGTCCCACCTCGCTGCTGAAGCGGCTGCTCCTCGGTCGACCGTTCCGGTCCGACCGGCTGCAGCACACCCTCCTGCCGAAGCGCATCGCGCTGCCCGTGTTCGCTTCCGACGCGCTGTCCAGCGTCGCGTACGCGCCTGACGAGATCCTGCTAACCCTCTCCATCGCCGGCGCGTCGGCGTACGTCTTCTCGCCGTGGATCGCGCTGGCGGTGGTCGTGGTGATGCTGACGGTGGTGGCCAGCTACCGGCAGAACGTGCACGCCTACCCCTCCGGGGGCGGCGACTACGAGGTGGCCACGGTCAACCTGGGCCCGAAGTTCGGCGTCGGCGTGGCCAGCGCCCTGCTGGTCGACTACGTGCTCACGGTGGCGGTGTCAGTCTCCTCCGGGGTGGCGAACCTCGGTTCGGTGCTGCCCTTCGTGGCCACCCACAAGGTCATGATCGCGGTGGCGGCGGTGGTGCTGCTGAGCGCGGTGAACCTGCGCGGCCTGCGTGAGTCGGGCACCGCGTTCGCCATCCCCACCTACGGCTTCGTGATCGTGATGGGCGGGATGCTGCTCACCGGGCTGGTCCGGGTCTTCGTGCTGGGCGACGAACTCCGCGCGCCGAGCGCCGATCTGGTGATCCAGGCCGAGCACAGCGTGACCGGTTTCGCACTGATCTTCCTGCTGCTGCGGACGTTCAGCTCGGGCGCCGCCGCGCTCACCGGAGTCGAGGCGATCTCCAACGGGGTGCCGGCGTTCAAGGCGCCGAAGAGCCGCAACGCCGCCACCACGCTGCTGCTGCTCGGCACCATCTCGGTGAGCATGCTGGTCGGGATCATCTGGCTGGCCCGGTTGACCCACCTGCAGTTCGTCGAGGACCCGGCCCTGCAGATCGTCTCCGGTCCCGAGGGGTACGTGCAGAAGACCGTCACCACCCAGCTCGGCGAGACGGTCTTCGGGTCCGGGTCGATCCTGCTCTACGTGGTGGCCGGCGTGACCGCCCTGATCCTGTTCCTGGCCGCGAACACCGCGTTCAACGGCTTTCCGGTGCTCGGCTCGATCCTCGCGCAGGACCGTTACCTGCCCCGGCAGTTTCACACCCGGGGCGATCGGCTGGCCTTCTCCAACGGCATCGTCTTCCTCGCCCTCTTCGCGATCGTGCTGATCGTCGGCTTCCAGGCGGAGGTGACCCGGCTCATCCAGCTCTACATCGTCGGGGTCTTCGTCTCGTTCACCGTCTCCCAGGTCGGCATGATCCGGCACTGGAACCGGCGCCTGCGCACCGAGCGGGATCCGGAGGCGCGTCGCCGGATGCAACGGTCCCGGGCCATCAACACGTTCGGCGCGGGCCTGACCGGTACGGTGCTGGTGATCGTGCTGATCACCAAGTTCCTGCTCGGCGCCTGGATCGCGATCGCGGCGATGGCGGTGATCTACCTGTTGATGCTGGCCATCCGTGGGCACTACGACCGGGTCGCCCGGGAGTTGACCCCGCCGGACGAGGGCCGCGCCGTGCTACCCGCCCGCAACCACGCGATCGTGCTGGTCAGCAAGCTGCACCAGCCGACCCTGCGGGCCATCGCGTACGCCCGGGCCACCCGGCCGGACACGCTGACGGCGGTGACGGTCAACGTGGACGACAAGGACACCCGGGACCTGCAGGTCGAGTGGGAACGGCGGGAGATGGCCATCCCGCTCACCGTGATCGACTCGCCGTACCGGGAGATCACCCGGCCGATCCTGGACTTCGTCGCCTCCACCCGCCGTAAGTCGCCCCGGGACGTGGTCACCGTCTTCATCCCGGAGTACGTGGTCGGGCGCTGGTGGGAGAACCTGCTGCACAACCAGAGTGCGCTGCGCCTCAAGGGGCGGCTGCTCTTCGAACCTGGGGTGATGGTGGTCAGCGTTCCGTGGCAGCTCGCCTCGACCGCGAGCAAGAACCTGGACCGGCTGGACGCCACGCTGTCCCGGACCCCGGCGCGCGGCCCGCGGGTGGCCCCGCCCGGCACCCCGCCGCCGGTCGTCAGCGCGCCGTCCGGCGAGAGCGGCCCGGTCGACGGCGGCCCGGTCGGGACCGGCCGTGACTGAGCCGGGAGTACGGCGGGCCGAGACACCACCGCCGCCGGAGCGCGGGCTGGCCGAGGCGGAGCTGGTCGAGCTGACCGTCGACGCGGTCGCCCCCGGCGGGCACTGCGTGGCCCGGGTGGACGGCCAGGTGGTCTTCGTCCGGCACGCGCTGCCCGGCGAGCGGGTGATCGCCGAGGTCACCGAGGTGCACCGGGGGTTCGTCCGCGCCGACGCGGTGACCGTGCTGGAACCCTCGCCGGACCGGGTCGAGCCGCCCTGCCCGTACGCGAAGCCGGGCGCCTGTGGTGGCTGCGACCTGCAACACGTCGCACCCGACGCGCAGCTGGCCTGGAAGGCCGCCGTGGTGCGTGAGCAGTTGGTCCGCCTCGGTGGGCTGACCGACGCCGAGCTGGACCGGCTCGGAGTCCGGGTCGAGGCGCTGCCCGGCGGGCTGCTGGGCTGGCGCTCCCGGGTCCGCTACGCGGTGGACGCCGCCGACCGGGCCGGCCTGCTCAAGCACCGCTCGCACGAGGTGGTGCCGATCGACCGCTGCCGGATCGCCCACCCGGCCATCCAGCAGCTGCCGGTACTCACCCCGACCGGCGCGCGCTGGCCGGCCGCCGAGGCGGTGGAGACCGTCGCCAGCACCGGCGGGGACGTGACCGTCGCGGAGGTCCGCGACGGTGCGGCAACCCCGGTGAGCGGGCCGACGACGGTCCGCGAGGTGGCCGCCGGGCGGGACTGGGAGCTGCCCGCGTCCGCCTTCTGGCAGGTGCATCCGGCGGCTGCGGACACGTTGTCCACGGCTGTGCTGGAACTGCTCGACCCGCGACCGGGCGAGGTGGCCTGGGACCTCTACGGCGGTGCTGGACTGTTCGCCGCCGGGCTGGCCGCCCGGGTCGGTGCGACCGGCCGGGTGACCCTGGTGGAGGCATCCGCCCAGGGCGTCGCCGCCGCCCGGGAGAACCTGGCCGACCTGCCCCGGGTCGAGGTGGTGTCGGCCCGGGTCGAGACGGCGCTGGCCCGCCGACGGATCACCGGCCCGGTCGACGTGGTGGTCCTCGATCCGCCGCGCTCCGGGGCGGGCGCCCCGGTGGTGCGCGCGCTGGCCGCCGCCGGTCCGCGCGCGGTGGCGTACGTGGCCTGCGACCCGGCCGCCTTCGCCCGGGACGTGCGCACCTTCGCCGAGCTGGGCTGGCGGCTGGAGGCAGTGCGCGGTTTCGACCTGTTCCCGATGACCCAGCACGTCGAGCTGGTCGGGCTGCTGCTCCCGCCCGCTGCGCGTTAGCAGGGGACCCTTCCTATACACGAGGCGTTAACAGGGGGCCCTTCCTTCATGCGGATCGTCGGGTTGATGTCGGGGACGTCGTACGACGGGGTGGACGTCGTGGCGGCGGAGTTCACCGCCGAGGGGGACACCCTGTGGCTGCGCCCGCTGGGGCACCGCGGCCTCGACTACGACGAGCGGCTGCGCGCCGAGATCGCCGCGCTGCTGCCACCGGCGGCCACCACCATCGAGGCGGTCTGCCGGCTCGACAACCGCCTCGGAGAGGTCTTCGCCGAGGCGGCGGCGGTCGGCGTGGAGCTGGCCGGCGGGCGGGCCGACGCGGTGGTCTCGCCCGGGCAGACGGTCTTCCACTGGGTCGCCGACGGGGTGGCCCTCGGCACCCTGCAACTGGGCGCGGTGGCCCGGGTGGCCGCCCGGGTCGGCGTACCTGTGCTCAGCGACCTCCGCTCGGCGGACATCGCCCTCGGCGGGCAGGGCGCGCCGCTGGTGCCGGCCTTCGACGCGCTGCTGCTGGACCCGGCAGACGGCGCCGCGGCGCCGCGCGCGGCGCTGAACCTCGGCGGCATCGCCAACCTCACCGTGGTCGCGCCGGGGGCACCGGTGCTCGGGTACGACGTGGGCCCGGCCAACGCCCTGCTGGACGCGGCGGCCCGGCGCTTCCTGGATCGGCCGTGCGACCTCGACGGCGCCCGGGCGGCAGCCGGCCGGGTGCACCCGGGGCTGCTCGCCGAGCTGCTGGCCGAGCCGTACTACGCGGCGCCGCCGCCGAAGTCCACCGGCAAGGAGCTGTTCCACGCCGGCTACCTGGACCGCCACCTGGCCGCGCTCGGCGCGCCGGTGCCGGTGGACGACCTGCTGGCGACGCTGACCGAGCTGACCGCCCGGGTGGTGGCCGCCGAGTGCGACCGGCACGACGTGGTCGAGGTGGTCGCCGCGGGCGGCGGTGTGCGCAATCCCACCCTGCTGGGCCGGCTCGCCGCGCTGGGCGCCGGCCGGTGGCGGTTGCGCGGCACCGACGAGCTGGGCGTGCCCGCGCAGGCCAAGGAGGCGTACGCCTTCGCGCTGCTCGGGTGGCTGTCCTGGCACGGCCTGCCCGGGTCGCTCCCGTCGGTGACCGGCGCCACCCGGGGCGCGGTGCTCGGCTCCTGGACCCCGGCCGGGCCGGCGTACCCCGGAACGCCGGCCGACCCGCCGCGCCGGCTGCGGATCCGGTCCTGACCAGGCACGCGCCCACCCGCCGGGTGACCCGGCCGAACCGTGTCTGACCGAACGCTCAGCCGGCGGGTGCGGACCGGGTCCGAGCGTGCGGTGCTCGGGCCGGGCTGCGGAGTACCGGAGGGCCGATAGACTCTGCGGTCATGAGCGTTGAAGAGGACAGGGCCAACCACGGTCGGCTGCTGGGGACGGTGCGCGGTCCGCAGGACGTCAAGCGGATGTCCGGCGAGGAGCTGGACGTCCTCGCCGCCGAAATCCGGGACTTCCTGATCGCCAAGGTCTCCCGCACCGGCGGGCACGTCGGGCCCAACCTCGGTGTGGTCGAGCTGACGCTGGCCATGCACCGCGTCTTCGACTCCCCCCGCGACCGGCTCCTGTTCGACACCGGTCACCAGTCGTACGTGCACAAGATCCTCACCGGGCGCCAGGCCGGCTTCGACAAGCTCCGCCAGCGCGGTGGCCTCTCCGGCTACCCCAGCCAGGCCGAGAGCGAGCACGACCTGATCGAGAACTCGCACGCCTCCACCGCGCTCTCCTACGCCGACGGCCTGGCCAAGGCGTACGCCCTGCGGGGCGAGGCGCGCAGCGTCGTGGCCGTGGTCGGCGACGGCGCGCTCACCGGCGGCATGTGCTGGGAGGCGCTGAACAACATCGCCACCGCCGGCAACTCCCTGGTCATCGTGGTCAACGACAACGGTCGGTCCTACTCGCCCACCATCGGCGGGCTGGCCGACCACCTCTCCTCGCTGCGGCTCAACCCCGGCTACGAGAAGGTCCTCGACACGGTCAAGGACGCCCTCGGCTCCACGCCGCTCGTCGGCCGGCCGATGTACGAGGTGCTGCACGCGGTCAAGAAGGGCATCAAGGACGCCGTCGCCCCGCAGGCCATGTTCGAGGACCTCGGCATCAAGTACGTCGGCCCGGTGGACGGGCACGACGTGGCGGCGGTCGAGTCGGCGCTGCGCGCGGCGAAGAACTTCGGCGGCCCGGTGATCGTGCACGCGGTCACCCGCAAGGGCTACGGCTACCGCCCGGCCGAGGAGGACGAGGCGGACTGCCTGCACGGCCCCGGCAGCGCCTTCGACGTGGAGACCGGCGCCCTGCTGGCCGCCCCCTCGGTGAAGTGGACCCACGTCTTCGCCGACGAGCTGCTGGCCGTCGCGGACGAGCGGCCGGACGTGGTGGGCATCACCGCCGCGATGGCGGAGCCGACCGGCATCGCCAAGCTGGCCCGCAAGTACCCCGAGCGGGTGTACGACGTGGGCATCGCCGAGCAGCACGCGGCCACCTCGGCGGCCGGGCTGGCGCTGGGCGGCCTGCACCCGGTGGTCGCGGTCTACGCCACCTTCCTCAACCGTGCCTTCGACCAGGTCCTGCTCGACGTGGCGATGCACAAGCTGCCGGTGACCTTCGTGCTGGACCGCGCCGGCATCACCGGCCCGGACGGCCCCAGCCACTACGGCATCTGGGACATGTCGGTCTTCGGGGTGGTGCCCGGGCTGCGGATCGCCGCCCCCCGGGACGCCGCCACCCTGCGCGAGGAGTTGCGCGAGGCGCTGGCCGTCAACGACGGCCCGACAGTCGTGCGCTTCCCGACCGGTGCGGTCGCCGCGGACCTGCCGGCGCTGCGCCGGGTCGGCCCGGTCGACGTGCTGGCCGAGTCGGCCCGCACCGACGTGCTGCTGGTCGCCGTCGGCTCCTTCGGGCAGCTGGGCATGGAGGTGGCCGCCCGGGTCGCCGAGCAGGGCTACGGCGTCACCGTGGTCGACCCCCGATGGGTCCGCCCGGTCCCGGCCGAGCTGGTCGAGCTGGCCGCCGGCCACCGACTCGTGGTCAGCGTCGAGGACGGCGTGCGGGTCGGCGGCGTGGGCGACGCGCTCGGTCAGGCGATGCGTGACGCCGACGTCCGGGTGCCGCTGAAGGACCTGGGCGTACCGGCCGACTGGCACCCGCACGGCACCCGCGCCCAGATCCTCGCCGACCTGGGCCTGACCGCGCAGGACGTGGCCCGGAACGTCACCGGTTGGATTTCCGGTCTGGACGCCACCCCGGACCGCCTCACCCCCACCGACGCCACCGCCCAGAACTGACCCACGGCACACGACGGCGGGCGGCCCCTCCGGGCCCGCCCGTCGTTTCCGTGCGCCCCGGGACGACGGGGTGGGTCAGCGGGGGCTGACCGAGCGGTAGTGGGTCTTGTCGGTGCCGGCGAGGCTGAAGGTCTGGGGGCGTGACGGTTCGGGGATGACCACCAGGCCGGGGCGTTCGACCAGCAGCGGGGTGCCCGGCGGGACGGAGAGCGAGTTGTCCCGGGTGGCCCGCCAGCTGAGCACCACCAGCGGCTGGCCGGGCACCGGCAGTTGGTACGTCTGCAACGGTGTGGCCCGGTCGGCCGGTGAGACCACCGGCGCGCTCCCGTCCGCCGGTCGGTAGACCACCGCGGTCATCGTGCCGGCGTCGGTGGCCCAGCTGAGCTGCTGCAACTCGGCCGGCTCGCCGCCGCCGAGAGCGACCTCGCCGAGCGAGCGGATCGTGAGCTTCGCCATCGGCCAGGACGTCGGCACCGACCGCGGCGCGTCGCGGTCGCCGATCCGGCGGGGGATGCTGCCGAAGGGGCCCCGGTCGTCGGCCAGCACGCAGGTGTCCAGGCCGGTGAGCGCCCGCCGGCCCGTGCCGGACTCGTCGCGTACCAGCGGATAACGCGGATCGGCGGTGCCGGTGCCCAGGTCGAGGAGCCGGTCGGCGGCCCGCCCCCGGGGCAGCGACTCGGTGGCCCGCAGGGTCGCGGTCACCGGGACCGCCGCGCAGGCCGGCACGTCGACCGGCGCGCTGAGGCCGTCGGCGACGGTCAGCGCCCGGCCCTGCGGCCCGAGCAGCCGCTGCACCCGGGCGGAGACCAGGTAGCGCCGGCCGCCGGGGGCCTGCACCGGCAGCACGTCGGAGTAGACCAGGTAGCCGGGGTCGGTGTACTCGGTGGCGCGGGTGACCGCGTACCGGTCGCCGTCGCGGGTGAGTTGCAGCAGCCAGGAGGCGCTCTCGCCGGGCACGTCCGTGGCGACCAGCGCCACCGGGGCGCCCTCGACGCGTCCGGAGAAGAGGATGCCGGACGAGGGCAGGTGCGCCCGATCGTCGGCGGGTGACCGCCAGGCGCGTACCGCGTCGGTGACCGCCGCCGTCGTGGTGGCGTCGCCGGACAGGTCGCCCCGGGGCGGCCACACCGTCAGCGTGCCGTCCAGGCTGTCGTACCCGACCCGCAGATCCTTCGGCTTGCGGTCGGCGACCGGGCCGCATGCCGTGGCGGCCAGCAGGGCGGCCAGCAGGACGGTGAGCGCCCTGCCGTGCCGGCGGTCTGGAGTCACCTGATCCGCCCTCCCGATCGCCTCGTCGTCGCTGTGGGAAAGCGCCATAGTACGAGATGTCCGACGCGACGCCTCCGGTGGCGGTCGGTCCATCCACCACATTGGACGACACCGGGGTTTAAGTACCCTTTCGTCGCTCGGGTAGACTCCGCCGACTGTGACGCCTGCCGAGTCCCGCGCCCTGTCCGCGCCGCACCGGGAGGCGGAGGCCCGCTCCGACGAGACAGTGAGCCACCACACTTCGGCCGCCGCTCCCGTCGCGCCCGCCAGGGTTCCCCGCGTCGCCGAATCCGTGCTCGCGGGGCCGCCCGCGGCGCCGACGTCCGCGCCCGCCGCGGCCGGGGCGGACGAGGAAGCGGAATCCGCAGTGGAGGCCCCGGGCCGGACACGGCGACCTTGGTGGATCGGCTGGACCCGGCGGCGGCAGGACCTGGCCGTGGGTGCGCTGTTCCTGCTCGCTGCGCTCTGGGTGACCAGTCGGCTCTGGCTGGACCCCTCCGGCCGGGTGGCCTCGCTCTACACCGGCGACCCGGCCCAGGTGCAGTTCTTCCTCGCCCACTCGGTACGTGTGGTGCTGCACGGCGAGTTCCCGTTCTACACCGAGCAGTTCAACTACCCCGATGGCGTCAACCTGATGGCCAACACGGCGGTGCTGGCGCTGGGCATCCCGATGGTGCCGGTGACCCTGCTCTTCGGACCGGCGGTGTCCTTCGTGGTGCTGGTGACGCTCGGCCTCGCCGGCACCGCCATGGCCTGGTACACGGTGCTCTCCCGGCACCTGGTGCGCACGCCGCTCGCCGCGGCCGTCGGCGGCTGGTTCTGCGGGTTCTCCCCGGCGATGCTCTCGCACGCCAGCTGGCATCCGAACATCATCAGCCAGTTCCTGCTGCCGTTCATCGTCTGGCGGCTCCTCGTGCTCACCCGGTCCCACCGGCCGGTGCGCGACGGGGTGCTGCTGGCGTTGTTGGTCACCGCGCAGGCGTTCATCAACGAGGAGATCCTGCTCTTCACCGCGATGGCCTGCGGGGTCTTCCTGCTGGCGGTGCTCGCCCAGGAGCCGGCCCGCTGGTCGGCGGTGTGGCGACCGCTGGGCGCCGGTTTGGCCGCCTGCGCGCTGCTGGCCGGGGCGCTGCTGGCGTACCCGCTGTACGTGCAGTTCGCCGGGCCGATGGCGTACCACGGGCTGAGCGACGCGGTGCAGGACTACGGCAACGATGTCGCCGCCTTCTTCGCCCCCGGCTCGCCCACCCTCGGCGGCAACCAGCGGGCCAACATCAACCTGGCGCCGAACTACTCGGAGGAGAACGCCTTCTTCGGCTGGAGCCTGTCGTTGCTCGCCGTCGGTGTCGTGGTGTGGCTGCGGCGGGACCTGATCGTGCGGGCGCTCGCGGTGACCGGCGGGTTCTTCGCCGTGCTCTCCCTCGGCGAACGGATCTCCTGGTGGGACCGGGAGCTGGTCACCGGGCCCTGGCAGTGGCTCGTCCACCTGCCGCTGCTGGACGCGGTGGTGCCGACCCGGTTCGGTCTGATCACCAGCGTGGTGGTCGGTCTGCTGATCGCGCTCGCGGTCGAACGGGCCTGGGCGCTGCGTCCGGCCGACCGGCGCACCGTGCGGAAGCTCGTCGTCGCAGGCCTGGCGTTCGCGCTGCTGCCGGTCGCCCCGATGCCGCTGCGGATGGTGTCCCGGCCGCCGGTGCCGGAGTTCATCACCGCCGACCGCTGGCGGGCGTACGTCGGCCCGGACGAGACGCTGGTGCCGGTCCCGGTGCCCAGCATGGGCAACACGCACGGCATGCGCTGGGCGGCGGCCACCAACCTCGACTTCAAGATTCCCGGCGGCTACTTCCTCGCGCCCCGCAACGGCAACACGGGTGACCCGGGCCGGTTCGGTGGTCGACCGAGCGGAGTGGGTCAGCTGCTGGAGGAGGTGGCGACCACCGGCCGGACACCGAAGCTGGACGACCGGCAGCGCCGCCGCTTCACGGACGAGCTGCGGCACTGGCGGGCGGCGATCCTGGTGCTGCCGGTCCGGCAGCAGAACGTCGAACCGCTGCGGCGTACCGTCGAGGAGTTGGTCGGTCCCGGCCGTCAGGAGCTGGACGTCTGGGTGTGGGACGTCCGGACGCTGACCGACCGCTCAGTCTGATGACCGCCGGGACGGCGTCCACGGCGACCGCGGACCCGGCGCCGGCGGTTTCGGCGCCGGCACGCCGGTCCCGGCCCGCCTGGCTCCCGGACGCCCTGGTGGTGGTCGGCTACCTGGGGTTGGCCGTGCTGCTGACCAGCGGGCAGTGGCGCCACCCCGGGCGGCTCTTCCACCAGGCGGGCGACCAGGTCCTGTTCGAGTGGATGCTGGCCCACGCGGCCCGTGCCGTGGTGGAGGGGGAGAACCCGCTCTACAGCACCGCGTTGAACGCGCCGGACGGCGTCAACCTGATGGCGAACACCTCGGTGCTCGGCCTGGGTGTCCCGCTGACCCCGGTCACCCTGCTCTTCGGCTCGCAGGCGGCGTTCTGCGTGGCGGTCGTCTGCTGCCTCGCCGGCACCGCCACGGCCTGGTACGCGCTGCTGCGCCGCCGGATGGTCACCGCCCGGTCCGCGGCGGCGGTCGGCGGGCTGATCTGCGGCTTCGCCCCCGGCATGATCGCTCAGGCGGGCGCGCACCTGCACATGGCCGCCCAGTTCCTGGTGCCCGCGATCCTCGCCCTGGTGTTCCGGCCCGGACCGGGCGGGGTGTGGCGGCCCGGTGTGGGCCTCGGGCTGCTGCTCGTCTGGCAGGTCTTCATCGGCGAGGAGGTGCTGGTCTTCCTGGCGCTCGCCGCCGGGGTGTTCGCGCTGGGCTACGCGCTCACCGACCGGGTGTCGGCCCGGCGGCTCGCGCCGGCCCTGCTCGGCCGGCTCGGGGTGGCCGCCGTCGTGGCGGCGGTGCTGCTGGCGTACCCGATCTGGTTCCAGTTCCACGGCCCGCAGCACTACTCCGGGATGGCCTTCGCCACGCATGGCTTCCAACTGGACGCGGCGTCGTTCACCGCGTCGGCCCGGCAGACCGTGCTCGGTGACGACTGGCTGCCGGGGCTACTCTCGCCGAATCCCACCGAGGAGAACTCGTTCTTCGGTCCCGGGCTGCTGGTGCTCGCCGTGGTGGTCGTGATCTGGCTGTGGCGACGGCCGCTGGTCCGCGCGCTGGCCGGCTGCGGGCTGGTCTTCGCTCTGCTCTCGCTCGGCACCGAGCTGCGGGTGGACGGCACGGCCACCGGCATTCCCGGGCCGTACCGGCTGGTCGCCGAGCTGCCGTTGCTCGACCTCGCGGTCCCGGCGCGGTTCGCGCTGGTCTGCGTGCCGGTGCTGGGCGTGCTGATGGCGCTCTCCCTGGACCGGGTCCGGGCGGCATGTCGGCCGAGGACCGCGCCGGGCCTACCGGTGCGGCTGCTGTGGACCGGTGCGGTGGCCGCCGCGCTGCTGCCCCTGGTCCCGACGCCGATCCGGGCCGTACCGGTCGCGCCCGTGCCGGAGTTCGTCGCTGGCGGCGGGTGGCGCCCGCTGGTGCCGCCCGGCCGGACCGTGGTCGCGGTGCCCCCGGTCACCGGTGCCGCGCTGAGCCCGGTGATGCTCTGGTCCGCCCGCACCGGGTTGGCCTTCCGCGCGCCCGGCGGGTACTTCATCGGCCCGACCGGTCCCGACGACCCGGCGGCGCGCTGGGGTGCGCCGGACCGGCCCACCGCCGTGCTGCTGCGCCGGGTGGCCGAGACCGGCGCGGTGCCGGTGCTCACCGACGCCGACCGCCGTCAGGCGGTCGAGGATCTGCGGCACTGGCGGGCCGCGCTGGTGGTGCTCGGCCGACTGGCGCACGGCGAACCGGTCCGCCGGACCGTCGAGGAGCTGCTCGGGCCGGGCCAGCCCGTCGACGGCGGGTGGGTGTGGGACGTCCGAGGCCTCGTCGGCTGACTAGCCCACCAGCGCGCGGACGTCCCAGACCCAGACGTCGTCGACCCGCTGCGGCGGCCCGATCAGGGCGGTGACCAGCTCGCGCAGCACCGCCTCGCGCGGATGCGCTCCGAGCACCACCACCGACGCCCGCCAGAACCGCAGATCCTCGACCGCCTGGCGGCGATTCTCGTCGGTGAGCGCGGGGACCGCGCCAGCGTCCATGGTGGAGTAGATGAGGCTGCTGGTTGGCCGGTTCGGTGCGCCGAAGACTCCCTCGCCCACCTCGTTCGGGCCAATGAAGTAGCCGCCCGGGATGGGGAACTCCTGCCTGGTCAGCGCACTCCAGCGCAGCGTCGGCAGACCGTGCACGTTGCTCGGGATCGGCACCGGCACCAACGTGCGGCCCACCGGCACGTACGGCCGCCAGCCGCCCGCGGTGATGAAGTGTGGCGGCGGGTCCATCGGCTGGGCCGGCAGCGGGCGGGGGAGGAGCGGCAGCACGGCGAGGGCGACCGCCGCGTACCCCACCGGACGCAACCACCGCCGGCGCGACGCGGCCGGTGCCGCTGCGTCGCCGGGCGTCGCCGGGTCCGGCTCGCCGGCACGCGGGGCCGGCACCCGGGCTCGGTCGGCCGCCGAGCGGCCCTGGCGGGACGCCGCGTCCCAGGTCAGTGCGAGCAGCACGCCCACGGCGGCGGTGACCACCAGGCTCAGCCGGGTCGGCATCATCATCTCGACCAGCGGCAGGTCGTCCGACACGTACGACCACGGTCCGCGAATCCCGGTCTCCACGCCGTTGAAGCGCACCCGCGGCCCGATCGAGGCCACGGTGAAGGCCACGATGAGCACCGCGACGATCCGGGCGGCCAACGACCGGCGCACGAGCAGCACCAGGGCCACCACCGAGAGCAGCACCAGCGGCCAGCCGAACCAGGTGTTCTGCTCGGTCAGCCCGATCGTCTGCTCCACCGCCGGGTCACCGGCCCAGGTGTCCCGGGCGAAGGTGACGAAGGCGACCAGGTCCTCGCCCCAGTTGTGGAAGACGCCGCCCTGCAGGCCGCGGTAGGACTGCGGGCCGCTGAACTGGAACCAGATCGGGTACGCGGCGAGCACCAGCGCCAGCCCGCCGGCGACGCCCAGTCCGGCCAGGAACGGGCCCGCCGCGGCGCGCGCCGCGGACGGCCGCTGCACGGTGTACGCCAGCACGACGACCAGGCAGGCCAGCGCGGTGAGCAGCAGCATCTCCTCGTTGATGAAGATCTGGTACGCCACCAGCACCCCGAGCACCAGCCCGTTGTGCCGCCACCGGCCCGGCTCGCCCAGCCGCAGCACCCGCAGCACGATCAGCGGCAGCAGGAAGTTGGACACGAAGTTGGGTTGGCCGTTGGCGTGGTGGATGATCCCCGGCGCGAAGCCGAGGAAGGCGCCACCGACGAAGGCCGCCGCCCGGGAGCGCACCAGGTGTCGGGACAGCACCCAGTACCCGGTGCCGGCGGTGGCCGCCAACGCTCCGCCGAGGTAGAGCGCGTACATCACCTGCGGGCCGAGCAGCATGGTCAGCGGGGCCAGCGGCAGGGTCACCCCGAGCAGCGAGGTGTTGGCCATCATGTTCACCCCGTCCGGGGCGTTCTGCCGCGCCGTGAACAGCGGGTTCTCCAGGTGCCGCAGCGAGTACGCGCCATGCGCGAACAGCCACTCGAACCAGCTGTGGTCGGTGGGCAGGTGCGAGGACACCCGAGCCTGCACGTCCCCCCAGTAATTGAGGCAGACGAAGATGCCCAGCAGCACATAGGCTCCGAGGGCCAACAGGTCGGCACGGGCCGGGCGGCGTCGAGGCCGTCGTGTCGGCTCGACCTCGGCCGGGTCGGCGTCGGTCCTGAAATTCAGCGAAGGGTCTACCACCGGCACGGCCACGACGCGCCATCGTACAGGCGAGGATGCGTCGCTTTTGCCAGGCCGGTACGCCCAACGGCAGGTTTGCGGGGCCCGTGCGCCGGCCAGCCGGAGTCGGGGATGGAAGGACGGTCGGTGTCGTCGATCATCGAGCTGGGCGCGGCGGTGCCGCTGCCGGTGCCGGCCGTCCTGACCGCCGCGACACCGGCCCCACCGGTCCTGCTCTGCCGTCGCCTCGACGGGTCGACCGCGCTGTGGCGGTTCCCGCGGTGACCGGCCCCGTGATCGAGCTCGGTGAGCTGCGGCACGAGCCGGAGCCCGACACGCTGCCCCGCCCGCCCCGCGCCAACAATCGGCCGCTGCGCTGCGCGCTGGTCCTGCTCTTCGTGCTGGCCACCCTCGTCGCCGCCGGGCCGGTGTCCGGGCGGGCCGTGGTGCCGCTGCCGGCCCGGCTCGGGGCCAATGTGGTGGTCACGGGTGACCTGTTCCTGGTCATCGACCCGATCACCCCCGAGACGCCGCAGCGGCGGCTGGCCGCCTTCCGGCTGCCCGGCGGCGAGCCGGTCTGGCAGGCGCCGTTGCCCGCGGAGGGCCGGTACTGGGGAGTCATGCCGCTGGCCGGGATGCTGCTGGTCACCGGGCACGAGATCGGCTCGGACGGCCGGGGCACGCTGACCGTGGTGCTGGACCGGGCGACCGGGGCGTATCGGTGGCAGCAGCCGGGCAACGCCATTCCGCTGACCGACGGCAACCTGCTGCTGCAGTCCGGCGGCGGTGACGAGCCGGGCAGCCTGCGCGCGGTCGACCCGTGCTGCGGCACCGTGCGCTGGCAGCAGACCACCGCCCCGGGTGAGATCAACTACCGGACGGTCGGGTACGCGGTGGACCGGGTGCTGCTCAGCAACGCGGACGGGTCGGTCGAGGTGCGCGACGCGGCCACCGGCAGAATGCTGGCCCGGCGCGACCTGCGGGCGCGCGGCGGGGCGTACGAGACCATGCAGGTGGTGGACGGCCTCCTGCTCACCGTCGGCGGGGCTCGGGCCACGGTCACCGCCTACGAGCTGGACCGGCTGGACCAGCGCTGGAGCACCACCGCCGACGGCTCGCTGTACGCGACGGAATGCGGCCCCGTCGTCTGCCTGCTGACCCGGGCCGGTCGGCTGCGGGCGGTCGATCCCGCGACCGGCCGGGAGTTCTGGAGCAGCGATCGCTGGGGGTGGGTCTGGCCGGTCGCCGGCCGGCTGGTGGCCACCACGTTGAGCAGCGCCGGTCCCGGAGCGGAGGAACTGGTCGTGCTCGATCCGGCGACCGGCCGGGTGCTGGCCGAGCTGGGCCGTTGGGAGCTGGCCGGGTCCGATCTCGGGGGTCCGATGATCGGGCTACGCCGGCATCCCGGCGGCGGGCTGCTCGTCGCCGAGCTGGACGTCCGTGTGGGCGCGGTGCGGATGCTGGACGTGCTGCCGGACGCGACCGGGGAGTGCCAGGCGAGCCCGGGTCGGCTGCTGTGCCGGCGGGTCGACGGCTCGTTCGGGCTGTGGCGGTTACCCGACTGATCACCAGTTGGCCTGGGCGGGCGGCGGGGGCAGCGGCACCGACGCCGGTCGCAGCACGTATGCCACACCGCCGCTGCCCCGTTGCCAGGCCACCTCGAACCGCTGCCGGGGCACGGTACGGCGTACCGCGTCGTCGTCCGGTGCGTACGGGTCGTTGAGCACGGGGTCACCGTCGGCGGTGAAGCCGACCAGCACCATCAGGTGCCCCCTGGTGTCGTACGCCAGCCCCGGCACCTCGCTGGCCCGGAAGGCGGCGGAGACGATCAACGGGATGCCGACGGCGATGAACTCCTCCGCCTCGGCCAGCGACCGCAGCCGGGTGACGAACGCGTCCACCCCGTGCAGCCCGGCGTACGCGGTGTTGAACGGCCAGTTGCCGGCCCCGGCGTACCCGTGGTCGTAGCAGTGCCGGGCGGCGTGCACCACCATCGGGCGCGGGCCGGGCGGCTCCACCCAGGCGTAGCGCTCCGGCGCCGGCTCGGCGCCCCAGTAGGCGAGCACCATCGAGGTGCAGGTGGGGCTGCACCAGGAGTCGCCGCCGCCACCCCACTGCGGGTGCTGGCCGGTGTGCAGCCGCTGCGAGTAGCGCGGAACGTCCAGCACCCTCCCGCGGCCGGCGCCGGCCGGCAGCTCGGGGACCGGACCGGCGGCGGGTGCCCGGTCGACCGCGCCCCCCGGCTCGCCGGCCGGGTCGGTCGGTGGGTGGCCGGTGGCGACCGCGCCGATGCTGCGCAGCACCGGGCCGGCCGGGCTGCCCGCCGGCCGGCACAGGGTCACCCGGGCCTGCCAGCCGGTGACCACCGCCCCGGTCACGATCAGCGTGTCGGTGTCCACCCGGGCGTCGGCGTCGCGCTGCCCGGGCACCGAGGTGCGCCGCACCGCGTGGTCGTCGGCCGCCCAGCGGGCCAGCAGGTACCAACCGGTGCTGGGCCCGTCCCCGTGCCAGCCGCGCAGCTCGACCTCGATCCAGCAGCCGTCGGGGGTGTCGGCGGTCCAGGACGGCACCACCTCGGCGACCGGGAAACCAACCCGGACCGGCGGCGACGTCCAGCTGCCCCGGGCCACCGACGGGTCCGCGTCGACCGGGGTCAGCCCCCGGTCGTCGGCGCGCGGGCCGTCACCGGTGCCGGCCGTCCGGTCCGTTGGCAGGCGGAAGCCCCGGTAGGCGATGTCCCGCAGGGCGGGTGGTGCCGCGATGGTCATGACAGGTCCGTCCGTCGCTCGGTGCCGGAAGCATCGCGTACGCCGCGATGGTCCGCAACGCCGGCCCGCGCGGGCGGCGAGGGACGATGGTTGCCGGCCGGCACTAGGTTGTCGGTGGTCAGCAGCGAGGAGGCCGGGATGCGGGTACTGGTGGTGGAGGACGAGCGCAACCTCGCCGACGCGATCGCGCGCGGGTTGCGCAAGCGGGGCATGGCGGTCGACGTGGCCTACGACGGTGACGCCGGGCACGAGGCGGCGTTCGTCACCCGGTACGACGTCGTCGTGCTGGACCGCGACCTGCCCGGCGTGCACGGCGACCAGATCTGCGCCGACCTGGCCGCCTCCGGCGCGCTGACCCGGGTGCTGATGCTGACCGCGAGTGGCACGGTGGCCGACCGGGTGGAGGGGTTGCAGCTCGGCGCCGACGACTACCTGCCCAAGCCGTTCGCCTTCGACGAGCTGGTCGCCCGGGTGCAGGCGCTGGGCCGGCGGGCCACCCCGGCCGCGCCGCCGGTGCTCGAACTGGCCGATCTGGTGCTCGACCCGGCCCGCCGGGTCGCCACCCGGGCGGGCGTGCCGGTCGACCTGACCAACAAGGAGTTCGGGGTGCTCAGCGAGCTGCTCAAGGCGCGCGGCGCCGTGGTGTCCAGCGAGGAGCTGCTGGAACGGGTCTGGGACGCCAACACGGACCCGTTCACCACGATCGTCCGGGTCACCGTGATGACCCTGCGTAAGAAGCTCGGCGACCCACCGCTGATCGAGACGGTGGTCGGCGCGGGTTACCGCACCGCCGGGGTGGGCGCATGAGCCGCCGTCTGCGGCCCACCCTGCGGTTGCGGCTGACCCTGCTCAACGGCGTGCTGCTGATCGGCGCGGGAGCGATCCTGGTGCTGCTGGCCTGGCTGCTCGTTCGTGACGCGTTGCGACCGACCGACGAGCTGCTGCCGGGCACGACCGTGGTGCTGTCCGACGGCCGGGTGCTCGAGGCCGCCCAGTGGCAGCGCCAGTTGGTCGACGCCGCCTCCGGGGAGTTGCTGGCCAAGGGACTGGTCGCGTTGCTGGCGATCAGCGTGGTCGGGGTGGCCGGCGCGTACGCGGTGGCCGGCCGGGCTCTGCGGCCACTGCACCAGGTCACCGCGACCGCGCAGCGGCTCGGTGAGGCGACCCTGGACCAGCGGATCGGCTACTCGGGCGCCGACGACGAGGTGGCCGAGCTGGCCAAGACCTTCGACGCCATGCTGGACCGGATCGCGTCCGCGTTCGAGGCGCAGAAACGTTTCGTGGCCAACGCCTCGCACGAGCTGCGTACCCCGCTCGCCGTGATGCGGACCGAGATCGACGTGACGCTCAGCGACGACGATGCGGACGCCGCCGAGTACCGCCGGATGGCGACGGTGGTCCGGGACGCCTCGGAGCGGGCCAACGGCCTGGTCGACGCGCTGCTGGTGCTGGCGCGCAGCGAGGCGCAGGCCGGGCGGCGGCTGGGCCGCCGCACCGAGTGTGACCTCGCCGCCGGCACGGCCAACGCGCTGTCGGCGATGCGCCGGGAGGTGGAGCGGATCGGCCTGCGGGTGCAGACGTCGCTGGAGTCCGCGCCGGTGGTCGGCGACCCGGGGCTGCTGGACCGGCTGGCCGGCAATCTGATCGAGAACGCCGTTCGCTACAACCACCTGCACGGCCGGCTCTGGGTGCGCACCGGCACCGACCGCGAGCGCTCCTGGCTGGTGGTGGGCAACACCGGTTTCGAGGTGGACCAGGCCGACGTGCCGGGCCTGTTCGAGCCGTTCCGGCGCGGTGGCCGGGAACGCACCGGGGCCCGTGGTTCCGGCCTGGGGCTGTCCATCGTCCGGGCGGTCTGCGACGCGCACGGCGGCACGGTGCGGGTGATCGCGCAGCCCGGTGGGGGCCTGGAGGTGACGGTCACCCTGCCGTCGGCGGACGCCCCGGCGGTGACCGGCCCGGTGCCCACCGCCGGCTGACCCGGCTCGGCGGGGTTGCGGGCGGCGCGGATCCGATGGCACGATCACGTGTCAGCTCGAGATCGAGAGGGGGTGCGTCGATGTCCACCATGTCAGGCTCCGCGCCCCGGGTCTGCGTCGGCTGACCCCCGGAGGCGGAGCGTCCCCATCCAGTACGGAGGGAACACCCGTGTATCCACGGATCCGCAACATCAGTTTCGACTGTCACGACACGTACGCCCTGGCCGGCTTCTGGTCGGCGGTGCTCGGGTACGCCCGGCATCCCGAGGACGTCCCGGGTGATCCGGAGGCGGCGCTGCTGCCACCGGACGAGGCGACCCCGGACCTGTTCTTCCAGGCGGTGCCGGAGGACAAGGTGACCAAGAATCGGCTGCACATCTGCCTGGAACCCGTCGAACGGACCAGGGACGAGGAGATCGAGCGGGTGCTCGGCCTCGGAGCCACCATGGTCGCCGACCGACGGAACGCCGACGGTACGGGCTGGGCGGTGCTCGCCGACCCGGAGGGCAACGAGTTCTGCGTGGTACGCAGCGCCGGGGAGCGTGTCCCCACCACCACTGTGAAGGACCAAGCGTGAGTTCGACGATTCACAACATCAGCATCGACTGCCACGACACGTACGCGCTGGCCGGCTTTTGGTCGCAGGTCTTCGACTGCCCCCGGCAGCCGGACGACTTTCCCGGTGACCCGGAGGCGATGCTCCTGCCTCCGGGTGGACCGGAGGTGCTGTTCATCGCCGTGCCGGAGGGCAAGGCGGTGAAGAACCGGCTGCACCTGGACCTGCAGCCCGCCGACCGAACCCGGGACGAGGAGGTCGAGCGACTGCTCGCCATCGGCGCGACGCGCGTCGACGACCAGATCAAGCCGGACGGTTCCGGCTGGGTTGTGCTCGCCGACCCGGAGGGCAACGAGTTCTGCGTGCTGCGCAGCGCGCCCGAACGGGAGGCGTCAGCGGCGGCGGCGCGGGCCGCCGCGGAAGACGGCGAACAGGCCTGACCGCCGGCGTACGGCGTCGGGCCCCGGCCACCCGAGGGTGGCCGGGGCCCGTTCGGTCCGTACGGCTCAGGAGCGCTGCTCGACCTGACCCCGGATGGTGACGAACTCGGCCTTCGCCTCCGCGCCGGACTTGAAGAACATCACCACCAGACCCACGCTGCCCTTGTCGGCCCAGACGCAGACGCCCAGCGGCACACCGTCGGTCGTGCCGTCGCCGCAGCGCGCCTCGCCACCGAGCGGACCGGGCTCGACGGCCGCCATCGTGGCCACCCCGAGCTCGGTGGAGAGCCCGGTCACCGCGGTGTCCAACTCCTTCTTCGGGTCCGACATCAGGCCGGACGTGCCGGCGATCATGACGAGGTCCTCCTCGGCGGGGTTGCCGTAGAAGGCGCCGACGGCGCTGGTCTCGTTCTGCACCGTCGACTTCATCTCGGCGACCAGATCGTCGGAGAGCCTCTGCAGCTCCGGGTCGTCGATCTTCGGCCGGCCGGCGAGGGTGGTCGGCGCGACCACCCGCGTGTTGGTGGCGTCGACGACCTCGCCCACCTCGTCCTTGACCGCGAACCAGGTGATCGCCGCGCCGCCGAGGCAGAGCACCAGCACCACGGCCAGCACGATCAGCACGATGCGGCCGACCTTCGACTTCTTCGCGGGTGGCGGGCCGCCAACCATGCTCGGGTCGCCCCACGGCTGACCCTGCTGAGCGGGCGGGAAGCCCTGCGGCGGCGGCGGGAAGCCCTGCTGCGCGGGTGGGAAGCCCTGCGGTGCGGGCGGGAAGCCCTGCGGTGCGGGCGGGAAGCCGGGCTGGCCGCCGGGCTGCGGCGGCACCGGCTGGCCGGGCTGCTGCGGCGGGGGATAGGAACCGTGGGGCGGTCCGTAGGGGTCGGCCGGCGGCTGGGACATCAGTCAGCTCCAAGATCGGATAGCAAAGCGGGTGATTTTAACCCGGTGACGAGTCCGCGCGCTGCCCGCGGCCGGTGCTCCCGTCCTCGGTACGCCGGGGCAGACGCGATCGCGGTGGCCGGCCCGTCCACGAGGGACGGCCCGACCACCGCGATGGTGGTGCCGCGAACGGTCAGGCGGGCAGGCTCGCGGCCCCGCGCGGCAGGAACCGCTGGCCGGTGACGCGCTCGCTGGTGCCGGTCCGGTCCAGGTACGGCGTGACGCCGCCCAGGTGGAACGGCCAGCCGGCGCCGAGGATCATGCACAGGTCGATGTCCTGCGCCTCGGCGACCACGCCCTCGTCCAGCATCAGCCGGGTCTCCTGGGCCAGCGCGTCGAGCGCGTTCTGCTGTACCTGCTCGGCGGTCAGCGGCTGGTCACCCACGACGAGCAGCTTGGCGACCTCCTCGTTGACCTTGTCGTCGACCACGATGGGCTGGCCCGAGTCGGCGATCCGCTTGAGGTTCTCGCTGACGCCGAACCTGTCCGGGTACGCCGCGTGCAGGGTGCCGCCCACGTGGTGCGCGACGGCCGGCCCGACCAGCTGGAGCAGGGCGAGCGGGCGCATCGGCAGGCCCAGCGGGTCCAGTGCGCTGTTCGCCACGTCCAGCGGGGTGCCGGCGTCGACGGCGGCGAAGACGGTGCCCAGGAAGCGGGTGAGCAGCCGGTTCACCACGAACGCCGGGGCGTCCTTGACCAGCACCGAGGACTTCTTGAGCTGCTTGCTCACCGCGAACGCGGTCGCGAGGGTGGCGTCGTCGGTCCGCTCACCCCGGACGATCTCCAGCAGCGGCAGCACCGCCACCGGGTTGAAGAAGTGGAAGCCGACCACCCGCTCGGGGTGCTCCAGCTCCGCGGCCATCTCGGTGATGGAGAGCGAGCTGGTGTTGGTGGCCAGCACCGCCTCCGGCGAGACGATCTTCTCCAGCTCGGCCCAGACCTGCTTCTTGACGCCCAGGTCCTCGAAGACCGCCTCGATGACGAAGTCGGCGTCGGCGAAGGCGCTCTTGTCGACCGTGCCGCTGACCAGGCCGTACAGCTTGGCGGCGGTGCCCTTGTCCATCCGGCCCTTGGTGACGGCCTTCTCGATCTGGGTGTGCACGTAGCCGACGCCCTTGTCCACCCGGGACTGGTCCAGGTCGGTCATCACGACCGGCACCTGGAGGCGGCGGGCGAACAGCAACGCCAGCTGGCTGGCCATCAGGCCGGCGCCGACGATGCCGACCTTGGTGACCGGCCGGGCGAGGCCCTTGTCCGGCGCGCCGGCTGGCCGCTTGGCCCGCCGCTGCACCAGGTCGAACGCGTACAGGCCGCTGCGCAGTTCCTCGGAGAAGACCAGGTCCGCGAGGGCCTCGTCCTCGGCGGCGGTACCGGCGGCGAAGTCGCCGTCCTTCGCCGTCTCCAGCAGGTCGAGCGCCTTGTACGCGGCCGGAACCGCGCCGTGCAGTCGCTGGTCGAGGGTCTGCCGGGCGAAGTAGAGCACGCCCGCCCACATGTCCTTGTCGACCTCGGGCCGGGTCACGGTTACCTGGCCACGCACCACGCCGGCCGCCCACTCCAGAGACCGCTCCAGGAAGTCGGCCGGCTCCAGCAGCACATCAGCGATGCCCAGCTCGGCGGCCTGCTTCGGCTTGAGCATCTTGTTCTGCATGAGCGGGTTCTGGATGATCACCTGGGTGGCGGCGGGGATGCCGATCAGGTTCGGCAGCAGCTGGGTGCCGCCCCACCCGGGCACCAGACCGAGGGAGACCTCGGGCAGCGCGAGGGCCGCGGCGCCGCCGGAGAGCGTCCGGTAGTGGCAGTGCAGTGCCAGCTCCAGGCCGCCACCCATCGCCGCGCCGTTGACGAACGCGAACGTGGGCACGGTGCTGTCCTTCAGCCGGGCGAAGACCCGGTGGCCGAGCCGGCCGATCTCCAGCGCCTGCGCGCGGTCGGCGAGCTGCGGCAGGCCGACGATGTCCGCGCCCACGCAGAAGATGTACGGCTTGCCGGTGACCGCGATGAATGCCGGGTCGGCGGCGAGCGCGGCGGTGATCGCCTCGTCCAGGCTGGCCAGCCCACCCGGGCCGAAGGTGTTCGGCTTGGTGTGGTCGAAGCCGTTGTCCAGCGTGATCAGGGCGGCGGGTCGGTCCAGCCCCGGTACGTTCACCTGACGCAGCAGCGCCCTGGTGACGACCTCGTTCGGTGCGGCGAGCGCGCTCACTTGTTGCCCTCCGTCCAGTGCGGGTTCTCCCAGATCACGGTGCCGCCCATGCCGATGCCGATGCACATGGCGGTCACGCCGTAGCGGACCTCGGGGTGCTCGGCGAACTGGCGGGCCAGCTGGGTCATCAGCCGCACGCCCGAGGAGGCCAGCGGGTGACCGATCGCGATCGCGCCGCCCCACGGGTTGACCCGCGGGTCGTCGTCGGTGATGCCGAAGTGGTCGAGGAAGGCGAGCACCTGGACGGCGAAGGCCTCGTTCAGCTCGAACAGGCCGATGTCGTCGATGCTGAGCCCGGCGATGCGCAGCGCCTTCTCCGTCGACGGGATCGGGCCGACGCCCATCACCTCCGGCTCGACGCCGACGAAACCGAACGACACCAGGCGCATGGCGACCGGCAGGCCCAGCTCGCGGGCGGTGGCCTCGTCGGCGAGCAGGCTCGCGGTGGCGCCGTCGTTCAGGCCGGCCGCGTTGCCCGCGGTGACCTTGCCGTGTGGGCGGAACGGGGTCTTCAGGGTGCCGAGCTTCTCCAGCGAGGTGTCCCGGGGAGCCTCGTCGACGGTGGCCAGACCCCAGCCGCCCTCCGCGTCACGGATGGACATCGACACCAGGTCGTCCTGGAGCTTGCCGTTCGCGTACGCCTTCGCGGTCTTCTGCTGCGAGGCGAGCGCGAACGCGTCGGTGCGCGCCTTGGTGATGTGCGGGACCAGGTCGTGCAGGTTCTCCGCGGTGGCGCCCATGACCAGCGCGGACGGGTCGACCAGCTTCTCCGCGATGATGCGCGGGTTGGGGTCGACGCCCTCACCCATCGGGTGGCGGCCCATGTGCTCGACGCCGCCGGCGATGGCGATGTCGTACGCGCCCATGGCGATGCCACCGGCGACGGTGGTCACCGCGGTCATCGCGCCGGCGCACATCCGGTCGATGGCGAAGCCGGGAACGGTCTTGGGCAGACCGGCCAGCAGGGCGGCGGTCCGCCCGATGGTGAGGCCCTGGTCGCCGATCTGGGTGGTGGCCGCGATGGCGACCTCCTCGACCCGCTCCGGCGGCAGCTGCGGGTTGCGGCGCAGCAGTTCACGGATGCAGCGGATCACCAGGTCGTCGGCGCGGGTGTTGGCGTACATGCCGCCCGCCTTGCCGAACGGGGTACGGACGCCGTCGACGAAGACGACATCCCGAACTTCACGGGGCACTTGAGCCTCCTTTTCGACCATGATCCGGCCTTCGCGCCGACAGACGGCACTCCGGACTGAACGAGGGTCGCCGACACGGGCAGGTCCCCCGGATGCTACTCGCCAGTAACCAAACTCGTCCCCACCCCCCACTGTGGCCCACCCCACACCCGTCGGGCCGGACGGCAATTACTTCATCACCAACCGCGGTCGGGGTGGGGGTGGGTCAGGGGAGTTCGGGGGTGGGAGGGTCCGGGTTGAGGGCGGGCGTGAGGTGGGGGGTGAGGAGGGCGATCTGCCACTCGCGGGCGTTGAAGCCCCGCAGGGTCTCCGCCACGGTGTCCTCGGTGAGCTCCTCCGGTGGGGTCCAGGCCAACCGGCGCACCGAGTCCGGGGTGATCAGATTCTCCGGGGGCAGGTTGTGCTTGCTGGCGATGCGGACCACCACCTCCCGGGAGCGGGCCAGCCGACCGGCCGCCACCGGGTCCCGCTCGGCCCACCGGTGTGGCGGAGGCGGGCCCTCCACCGCGGGCGTGACCGGCAGTGCGTCATCCGGCAGTTGCCGGGCGTCGTCGAGCGCGGCCAGCCAGGTGCGGGCCAGCCGGCGCACCGACCGACCGCCGAAGCCGGGCAGCGTCAGCAGGGTCTTCTCGTCCTTCGGGTCCAACTCGGCAGCGGCGATGATCGCCGAGTCGGGCAGCACCCGGCCGGGCGCGGCGTCCCGCCGGGCCGCGATCTGGTCCCGCGCGTACCACATCGAGCGGACCCGGGCCTGGGCCCGCGCCCCGCGCACCCGGTGGATGCCGGAGGTACGCCGCCAGGGCTCCGCGCGGACCCGGGGTGGGCGGGCCCCGGTCCGGACCAGGGCGGCGAACTCCTCCGCGGCCCAGGCCGACTTGCCCTGCCGGGCCAGCTCGGCGTCCAGCGCGTCACGCAGGTCGGTGAGCATCTCCACGTCCAGGGCGGCGTAGGTGAGCCACGACTCGGGCAGTGGTCGGCTCGACCAGTCGGCCGCCGAGTGGTGCTTTTCCAGGGTGAACCCGAGCAACTGCTCGGTCAGCGCGGCCAGGCCGACCCGCTCGAACCCGGCCAGCCGGGCGGCCAGTTCGGTGTCGAACAGCCGGCGCGGGCGCAGCCCCACCTCGGCCAGGCAGGGCAGATCCTGGCTCGCCGCGTGGAGCACCCACTCGGCCTCACCGATCACGGCGTCCAGCGCGCTGAGGTCGGGCAGCGGCAGCGGGTCGATCAGCACTGTGCCGGCACCGGCCCGGCGCAGCTGCACCAGGTAGGCGCGCTGGCTGTAGCGGTAGCCGGAGGCCCGCTCGGCGTCCAGGGCGACCGGGCCGGTGCCCGCGGCGAAACGCGCCACGACCTCGGCCAGCTCGGTCGGAGTGGCCACCGGATCGGGGGTGCCGTCACGCGGGGCGGTCAGCGGAACGGGCCCACCGTCGGTCGGGTCGACCCCGTCGCCCGCCGGCTGCGGCTGGGCCGACGGCGGGTGCTGGGGTGCGGTGCCCTGGAGCTCTTCGGCGGGCCGACGGCGCAGGGGTGGTTCGTCGGTCACCTGCCAACCCTAGTGCGCGCGGTGATCCGGCGGGTGCAGCCGGTCCGGCGTGTGTCGGTCGGGTGTCCGCAAGGTGGCCTTTGGATGCCGGTCGAGGGTGGTCGACGGGTCAGGTGGCGCCGGCGGGGCGGCGGTCGGACAGGGCGGTCACCCCGGGTGGAGGCAGGCCCGCCGTGGAGGAGAGCAGCGCGCACCAGCCGAGCAGGTGCGGGGTCAGGTCGTCGTCGACCGGGGTCCACGAGGCGCGGATCTCGATGTCACCGGCGGTGGGTGGGCCGGCCAGGTCGCCGAACCGGGTGGACATGGTCTGGGTGACCGTCCCCCCGATGGCGCGGTGACCGGCGTCGTGGGCGTCCAGCGCGTCGGTCAGCCAGGTCCAGCCGACCCCGGGCAGCAGCGGGTCGGCGGCCAGGTCGACCTCCAGCTCGGCGGTCACGTAGGTGACCAGCCGCAGGGTGCCCTGCCATGCCTCGTGCCCGACCGGGTCGTGCAGCAGGATCAGCCGGCCGGTGGTCACCTCGTCGCCGTCGCGCAGCACCGTCGCGGAGAGCGCGAACGCGTACGGGGCCAGCCGCTGGGGGGCACCGACCTCCTCCAGCGTGATCTCCGGCCGGGGCGCCGCCGACCGCAGCCCGGTGACCGCGCGGGCGAAGGTCTCCGGGAGCGCGATCGGGGGGGCCATGCAGGCAGCCTATGCCGCCGTCGGTCCCCCGGCTTCGACGGCGCGCCGACGCCCCGTTCGGCGGCGGGAAGGTGTTCTTCCTTTCACCCCGGGCGGGGAGGGGGTGGGTGCCGTGGCACGATTGCGGCGATGAGCACGGAGACCACGGGCACTGCCGCCCGAGACGGAGAACAGCGCCCCGGAGGGCCGGCCGACTCGCCCTTCATCCGGGCATGCCGGCGCCGGCCAGGCCCGCACACCCCGGTCTGGTTCATGCGGCAGGCTGGCCGCTCACTGCCGGAGTACCGGGAGATCCGGGCGAGCGTGCCGATGCTGGAGTCCTGCCGTCGCCCGGAGCTGGTCACCGAGATCACGCTCCAGCCGGTGCGCCGGCACGGAGTGGACGCGGCGATCCTGTTCAGCGACATCGTGGTGCCGGTCGCCGCGGCCGGGGTCGACCTGGACATCGTGCCGGGCACCGGCCCGGTGGTCGCCGAGCCGATCCGCACCGCCGCCGACGTGGAGCGGATCCGCCCGATCAACCGCGACGACGTCTGGTACGTGGACGAGGCGGTCCGGCAGCTGGTGGTCGAGCTGGGCGACACCCCGCTGATCGGGTTCGCCGGCGCGCCGTTCACCCTGGCCAGCTACCTGGTCGAGGGGGGCCCGTCGCGGACCCACGCGAAGACCAAGGCCCTGATGTACGGCGATCCGGAGCTGTGGCACGCGCTCTGCGGCCGGCTGGCCGAGGTGACGCTCGCCTTCCTCCGGGTGCAGGTCGAGGCCGGGGTATCCGCCGTGCAGCTGTTCGACTCGTGGGCCGGCGCGCTCTCCGAGGCCGACTACCGCCGCTACGTGTTGCCGCACTCGACCGCCGTGCTGAGCGGGCTGGTCGACGCCGGGATCCCGCGGATCCACTTCGGGGTGGGCACCGCCGAGCTGCTCGGCGCGATGGGCGAGGCCGGCGCGGACGTGGTCGGCGTCGACTGGCGGACCCCGCTGGACGTCGCCACCGGCCGGATCGGCCCGGACAAGGCGGTGCAGGGCAACCTGGACCCGTGCGTGCTGCTCGCGCCCTGGCCGGTGGTGGAGGCCGAGGTGCGCCGGATCCTGGACCAGGGCAGGGCCACACACGGGCACGTGTTCAACCTCGGCCACGGGGTGCTGCCGGAGACCGACCCGGACGTGCTGACCCGGGTGGTCGCGCTGGTGCACGAGCTTTCCAGCCGCCGGGCCGACCAGGGCTGACACGCGATGCGGCAGCCCTGGCGGGTGGCGGTGGTCGGCGGCGGGATCGCCGGGCTGGCGGCCGCGGTCCGGTTGCGCGACCGCACACCGGCGGGCACCGAGATCACGGTGTACGAGCAGTCCGGCGCGCTGGGCGGCAAGCTGCGCACCGGGGAGCTGGCCGGGCAGCCGGTGGAGTTCGGCGCCGAGTCGTTCCTGATGCGCGACCCGACGGGCGCCGAGTCCGCCGCGGTGGCGCTGGCCCGCCGGCTCGGGCTGGCCGACGAGATCGTGCACCCCACCGTCGGGCAGGCCGCCCTGGTGGTCGACGGGGGGCTGCGCCCCATCCCGGGCGGCACCCTGGTGGGCGTACCCGGGGATCTGGATCGGGTGCGAACGGTCGCCCGCCCGGTCGCGGACGCCGACACCGACGGTGGCCGGCCGCTGGTCGGGCCCGACGCGGACGTCTCGGTGGGCGCGCTGGTCCGGTCCCGCTTCGGTGACGAGGTGGTCGACCGGTTGGTCGACCCGATGCTGGGCGGCGTGTACGCGGGCCGCGCCGACGATCTCTCCCTGGTCACCACCATGCCGGCGCTGGCCCGGGCGGCCCGGGTGGAGCACACCCTGACCGGCGCGGTCCGGGCGGCGCAGGCCGCCGCGCCGCGCGCTCCCGGCACTCCGGTCTTCGGCACCCTGGCCGGCGGGCTGAGCACGCTGGTCGAGGCGGCGGTGACGGCCAGCGGCGCGACGGTGCGGCGCGACGCCGCGGTCCGGGAACTGACCCCGACCGACACGGGTTGGCGGCTCACGGTCGGCCCGACCCGGGACCCTGAGCTGGTCGAGGTGGACGCCGTGGTGCTGGCCGTGCCGGCCCGCCCGGCGGCCCGGCTGCTCGCCGGCCCGGCCCCGGCGGCCGCCGCGGGCGTCGGTGCGCTGGACTACGCCAGCGTCGCGCTGGTCACCCTGGCGCTGCCGCAGCCGGAGCTGCCCGAGCTGTCCGGCTTCCTGGTGCCGAGCACCGAGGGGCTGCTGATCAAGGCGTCCACCTTCTTCACCACCAAGTGGGGGCACCTGCGCCGGCCCGACGGGCTGGCGCTGGTCCGCGCCTCGGTGGGTCGGTACGGCGAGGAAGCGCAGCTCCAGCGCCCGGACGCGGATCTGGCGGCCACCGTGCACCGGGAGTTGTCGGCGGTACTCGGCGCGCCGCTGCCCGCCCCGGTCGACGGGCACGTGCAGCGATGGGGAGGGGCTCTGCCCCAGTACACCCCCGGGCACGCCGACCGGGTCGCCGCCGCGCGGACGGCGTTGCGGGCCGCGCACCCCACCCTGGTCCTTGCCGGCGCCGGCTACGACGGCGTCGGCATTCCGGTCTGCGTCCGCTCCGGCGAGACGGCGGCCGACGAGATCATCACAGCACTGGGAGGATCGGCGAGATGACCGAGCAGACCAACGCGGCCCGAATGCGGGAGCTGAACGACAGCATCCGCTACACCATGTGGTCGGTGTTCCGGGCCAGCGCCCCGCTGCCGTCGCTGCGGGACAACGTCACCGGTGAGGTCGAGTCCCTCTTCGAGGAGCTGGCCGGCAAGGACGTCGTGATCCGCGGCGTGTACGACGTATCCGGGCTGCGCGCCGACGCGGACATGTTGATCTGGTGGCACTCCGCCTCCAGTGACGCGCTCCAGGACGCGTACCTGCGGTTCCGCCGCACCACGCTGGGGCGGGCGATGACCCCGGTCTGGTCGCAGATGGCGCTGCACCGGCCGGCGGAGTTCAACAAGAGCCACATCCCGGCGTTCCTGGCCGGGGAGGAGGCCCGCCCGTACCTCTGCGTCTACCCGTTCGTCCGCTCGTACGAGTGGTACCTGCTGCCCGACGCCGAGCGGCGCGAGATGCTGGCCGAGCACGGCCGGCAGGCCCGTGGCTACCCGGACGTGCGGGCCAACACCGTGGCCTCGTTCGCGCTGGGCGACTACGAGTGGATGCTCGCGTTCGAGGCCGACGAGCTGCACCGCATCGTCGACCTGATGCGTGACCTGCGTGCCTCCGGCGCCCGCCGGCACGTCCGGGAAGAGGTTCCCTTCTACACCGGTCGCCGCCGCTCGGTCGCCGAGATCGTCAACTGCCTGGTCTGAGCCCGGGGGCGCGGCTCAGAGCGGGCGGAGCATGACCTGTTCGCGGCGTACGCCGTCGGGCAGGAGGTCGCCGAGCTCGTCGGTGCGGCTGAAGCCGGCGCGCTGGTAGAGGGCCTTCGCCGCCGCGTTGTCCGGCATCACACTGAGGCGCAGCCGGTCGGCGCCGCTCTCGCGGGCCCAGTTCGCCACCGCGTCGATCAGTTGGTGGCCGACCTTGCGGCCGCGCCCCTCGGGGTGCACCCACATCGAGATCAGCTCCGCGACGAGCGGGTCCGGCGTGGGTACGCCGCTGGCCATCCCGACCGGCCGCCCGTTCAGGCTGGCCAGCAGGTTGTGCGAGCCGGGGATGCTCAGCCGGTCGCGCCAGCGCTGCTCGCGGTCGCCGTCGCCCTGCCAGTCGGCCAGCCGGGAGCCGAACGCCTCCGGTGCCTCGGTGAGGGCGGCGAGCCGCAGCTCGCGCCAGGTGGGCCAGTCGTCGGGGGTGAGCACGGTCATCTCGATCATGTCGGGATGATGCCGGTGACCGGCGGGGGCGCACCACCGGATTTCCCCGCCGGCCGGCGCCGCACCCCCGCCCGGGTGCGGCGCCGACCGGGGATCAACTGGTCGTCGTGCAGGAGACCAGCGGAACCTGGTTGCTGCCGTTCCACGAGCCGAGGAAACCGAACGTGGTGCTCGCTCCGGCGGCGAGGCTGCCGTTGTGGCTGACGTTGCGCGCGGTGACCAGCGTGCCGTTGCTGGCGACGGCGGCGTTCCACGCCGAGGTGACCTGCTGGCCGTTGGCGTAGTTCCAGCTCACCGACCAGCCCCTGGTGGGTGAGCCGCCGGCGGTCACCCGCACCTCGGCCTGGAAGCCGCCGGGCCACTGGCCGGTGACCGCGTACGTCGCCGTGCAGGCGCCGGCCGGCGGCGGCGTGGTCGGCGGGGGAGTGGTGGGTGGCGGCGTGGTCGGTGGCGGCGTGGTGGGCGGGGGAGTGGTCGGCGGAGGCGTGGTGGGCGGCGGGGTGCCCGGTCCGCCGGAGAAGTCCACGTCACTGCACAGGTAGTACGACTGGTCCAGGTGGCTGGCCTGCCAGATGGTGTAGACGATGTGCCGGCCGGTGCGGCCCGACGCGTTCACCGGGATCTCGATGGAGACGCCGCCGGTCTCCTGCTTCCACTGCGAGGCCGGGGTGTTGCCGATCTGGCCGGACAGCACCAGGTCGTCCCAGCCGAGCGTTTCGGTCAGCGGGTTGAAGCCCTGTCGGGTCACGTACACCCGGATGTAGTCGGCGCCGTGGCTGGCCTGGTCGAAGAAGCGGACCCGGAAGTTGCTCGACACCGGGGTGGCCTTCCAGGCGCCGACGGTGTCCAGGGCGTTGTACCGACCGCTCTGGGTGCGCCCGCCGCTGCACAGTTGACCGTTGGGAATGGCGCCCTGGTGGTTGCCGGCCACGCCCTCGCGGAACAGGCCGTTCCAGTTCCACATGGCGTTCGGGTCGGCCTGCCAGGCCTGCCAGCACATCGGGTCCTCGGTGGCCATCCGAGGGTTCTGGAAGTCGCTGCCCCAGCGTTGCCAGCAGCTGTAGTTGCGCGAGGCCGGGTCAACGACCGAGCCGTGCGCCGAGGCGGGCCGGACCAGTGCGGTGGTCAGCGCGGTGGTGAGCAGGAGCGTGGCGGCCGCCGCGCTGGCGAGCAGCCAGAGCACGCGTGGTGATCGGACGAGAGTGGACATGGAGCCCCCGGGGGGATGAGGTCGGACGACGACACCCGGACCGCCGGGAGATGCCCGCTCCCGTGCCTACTCGCAGGCTCCCGCGATGGCTCTACCCGGCACGATGCCAGGCAGATCGTCAGCCGTCAATGCCGTCGCGACGCATCGGGGTGTGCGGGATGCCGTCCTCGACGTACTCGGGGCCGCTGACCGTGAAGCCGTGCCGGGTGTAGAAGGCGACCAGGTGCGACTGGGCGTCCAGCACGCAGGGCCGGTTGCCCACCACCTCCAGCGCCGCGGTCATCAGCCGGCCGGCGTGCCCGCCGCCGCGCGCGGCGGGGGCCACCACCACCCGGCCGATCCGGGCGACGCCGTCCGGGTCGGCCAGGATCCGCAGGTACGCCAGCGGCGCGCCGCCGTCGGTCAGCCAGAGGTGCCGGGTGCCGGGTTCCACGTCCCGTCCGTCGAGCTCCGGGTACGGGCAGTGCTGCTCGACCACGAACACGTCGATGCGCAGCTTGAGCAGGTCGTGGAAGGTGTGGGCGTTCAGGTCGGCGAAGGACGCCGTCCGGACCTCGATGGTCTGCTGGGGCACCCACCGATGGTAGGCCGTCCGGTCGGGCGGGGCCCGAGGCGTCCTGCCGATGGTCACGGTACGTCCGCCCGGGTGGGGGCGAGGTAGGTGGCGGCCACGGCGGTGAGCAGCAGCGCGCCGCCGACGATCACCGGCAGCGGGAGCGGCTCGTGCAGCAACGCCACGGCCAGCGCCGCCGCGGTGAGTGGTTCGAGCAGGGTCAGTACAGCGGCGACGCTGCCCGCGGTGGTGCGCAGCCCGGCGTAGAACAGCGCGTACGCCACCGCGGTGGTGATCACGCCCAGGTGCAGCAGCAGCGCCACGGTGTCGACGCGTACCGGTACGCCGACCCCGGCGACCAGCGCCAGCGGGGCCAGGGTCAGCGCACCGATCACGGTGGAGATGGTGGTCAGCGTCATCGGCGCGGTGCGCTGCGACACCTGCCGGGTGATCAGGGTGGTCACGGCGTAGCCGAGGCCGGATCCGGCCGCCGCGAGCAGGCCGAGCAGCGGGGCGGGCGCCGCCGTGGTGGGCTCCGCGGTGGCACCGGTGATCAGGGCGAGGCCGGCCACGGCGGCACCCAGCGTCCCGAGCCGCAGCGGGCCGGGCATCCGGCGGGCCCGCACCGATTCCCACGCCGCGGCGAGCACCGGGGCGAGGCCGAGGCTGACCACGGTGGCCACGCCGACTCCGGCCAGGGCCACGGCGGCGAAGTAGAGCGCCTGGTAGAGGCCGAGGCCCACGCCGGTGAGCAGCAGCGGCACCGGCGCCGCGCGCAGGGCGGCCAGGATCGCGCCGAGCCGACCGGCGGTGCACGCCAGCAGGACGAGCGCGGCGATGGCCAGGCGGTGGAAACCGATGCTCACCGGGCTGAGCCCGGTGCTCTCGCGCAACAGTTGCACCGCTACGCCGGTGGTGCCCCACAGCACTCCGGTGACGGTGATCTGGATCAGGCCGGTGCGGGCCTGGGTGACGGCCGGGGCCGGGGCGGCCGGCGGCGCGGTACGGGAGGTGGACACGGGTGCGCTCCGAAAGGGTGAGCCGTTGACGGGACGACGTCGACGGAGCGCGTACGGCGAGGTGGCCGAGTCGGGTCAGTGACCGCTCGGCGAGAGGCGTGGCGCTCCGGTCAGGAGCGCGGCGGGGGCAGGACGCCCAGGAACGGCCGCATTCCACGACCGTACCGCAGGGGCGGGATCAGGCGGGGCGTGCCCCGACGGCGTCGCGGATCTCGGCGCCCTCGGCGCCCTCGACCGCGCGGGCGCAGTGCCCGCAGCAGAAGAACCGGCCGTTGACCTCCACGCCGTGCCCGACGATCTTGATTTCGCAGTGCTCACAGATCGGTGCCAGTCGGTGGATCGCGCACTCGAACGAGTCGAAGGTGTGCACGTCGCCGCTGACCGTGCGCACCTCGAACGCCATCCAGTAGTCGTTGCCGCAGACCTCGCACGTAGCCATAGAAACCCCCGTATCAGGACATGTGTCTTCAGAATGCCTCGCCGTGTGGCGGTACCGGGCGGAATGCCGCTACCCGGACGACCTCAGCGGCGTGTCGGCTCCGGCGTGTCGTCCGTTAGGCCGAGTGAACCGCCGCAGCACCGGGAGGGATCGCAATGATCAAGCGCAACAAACTCTTCGGCAACCAGACCCGGGTCACCTTCTGCCTGCCCCGGGACATCCCGTCCGGCCCGGTGAGCGTGGTGGGCTGCTTCAACGGTTGGGAGCCCGGTCGGCACGAGCTGGTGAGCCGCCGCGACGGCACCCGGACGGTGACCGTGCGGCTCGGGCCGGGCGAGTACCGGTTCCGCTACCTCGCCAGCGGTGGGGTCTGGTTGGACGACGAGTCGGCCGACCAGGTCGACGAGCGGGGTGGCCTGCTCCGGCTCTGACAGAAAACTCGTCACCATCGATGTATTTATCGATGGGGGTCTTTACTGTTAACAAAGTTTAAATTACGTTGAGGGGCACTCACCGGACCTGGAGAAGGAGCTGCCCCGATGCGTCGAAGAATCACCGTCCCGCTGGTGGCGGCGGGCGCCGTCGCCGCCACCCTCACCGTCGCCGCGCCCGCCCAGGCGCACGGCTACGTGTCCGCCCCACCGAGCCGGCAGGCGCTCTGCGCCCAGGGCCGGGTGCCCGACTGTGGGCAGATCAAGTACGAGCCGCAGAGCGTCGAGGGGCCCAAGGGCCTCCGCAGCTGCCACGCCGGCATCGCCCACTTCGCCGTCCTCAACGACGACAGCCGGGGCTGGCCGGCGACGTCGGTCGGCAGCTCGCTGACCTTCACGTGGGTGAACACCGCCCGGCACGCGACCAGCAACTGGGAGTACTGGATCGGCAACACCCGGGTCGCCTCGGTCAACGGCAACGGCCAACAGCCGGGCGCCACCGTCTCGCACAATGTCAACCTCGGTGGCTTCTCCGGCCGGCAGAAGATCCTCGCGGTGTGGAACATCGCCGACACCGCGAACGCCTTCTACTCCTGCATCGACGTGCAGATCGGCGGCGGTGGCGGCCCGGGGCCCAGCCCCACACCGACCCCCACCCCGACTCCGACCCCGCGGCCGACCCCCACCCCGACGCCGACCAACCCGCCTGCGGGCGGCACCTGGGCGGCCGGTCGGGCGTATCAGGTCGGTGACCAGGCCACCTACGGCGGGTCGACGTACCGCTGCCGGCAGGCGCACACCGCCATCGCCGGGTGGGAGCCGCCGAACGTGCCGGCGCTCTGGAGTCAGGTCTGACCGCACGGGTGCGGCCCCGGTCGCACCCGTGTCGCCGTCCTCGCGTGATCGGAGCAACCCGGCATGACCCGCCGAACCCCGCTGGCGCCCCTGCTCGCCGTGCTGCTGCTCACCGCCGCCTGCGCCGGACCGCCCGCGTCGACCCCGTCGGCCGTGCCTCAACCGGCGCCCACGTCCCCGGCCGGGTCGGCAGCGGCCGGGGACGCGCTGAGCGGCATCGACGTGGTCTTCCTGACCACGATGGTCGGGCACAGCGAACGCACCCTGGAGATCGTCCGGCTGGCTCGGGACCGGGTGCGGGACGGCTCGCTGCGCACCCTGGCCGCCGCCATCGACGCGACCGAGGCGGATGAGCTGGCCGCCATGCGCGGCTGGTTGCTCACGGCGGGCCCGAGTGCCAGCGCGGGCGCGCACCACCACGCCGGACACGGCGACGACGCCGCGCTCGACCGGCTACGGGCCGCATCGGACGCCGACGTCGACCGGGTGCTGCGCGAGGTGCTCGCCGACCACCAGCGGGCGGCGGCCGACCTGGCCCGGGCCCAGGTCGACGTGGGCCGCAGCGAGCAGGTTCGCGACCTGGCCCGGCGGATCGAGCAGTCCCGCACCGCCGAGGTCGAGCTGCTGACCGGGGCCGCCGGCCGCGCGGCGGTGACCGGGGTACGCCGCTGACGCCCCGCCGCGCGGTGGCTGCTCAGCTCAGCGCGATTCCAGCCGGATGGAGACCGAGTTGACGCAGTGCCGGGTGTCCTTCGGCGTGAAGCCCTCGCCGTGGAAGACGTGCCCGAGGTGGCTGTTGCAGCGGGCGCAACGGATCTCCGTACGGACCGCGCCGAGGCTGCGGTCCTCGATCTCCTTGACCCGACCCGGGATGGCGTCGTCGAAGCTCGGCCACCCGCAGTGCGAGTCGAACTTCGTGTCGCTGGAGAAGAGTTCCAGCCCGCAGGCGCGGCAGTTGTAGACGCCAGCGGTCTTGGTGTCCACGTACTCACCGGTCCACGGGCGTTCGGTGCCGGCCTCCCGGAGCACGTGGAACTCCTCGGGGGTCAGCCGGACCCGCCACTCGTCATCGGTCTGGGGCAGTTCGTTGTCGTCAAGACTCACGCCCCAACCGTACGTCGAACGTCGGGGGCGTGGCATAAGGTCGCGGGATGGGTGGCACCAAGGCAGCGGTCGCCGAGGTCGAGGTGGCCGGGCACACCGTCCGACTGAGCAGTCCCGACCGGGTGATCTTCCCGCAGCGGGGCTTCACCAAGGCGGACGTCTTCCACTACTACCTCGCGGTCGGCGACGGGATCATGCGCGCCCTGCGGGACCGGCCCACCACGCTGCAACGCTTCCCCGAGGGCGTCGAGGGCGAGATGTTCTTCCAGAAGCGGGTGCCGACCCGGGGTGTCCCGCCCTGGGTGACGACCGCGGAGATCACCTTCCCGAGCGGCCGGAGCGCGGCTGAGCTCTGCCCGGCCGATCTGGCCCACGTGGCCTGGGCGGCACAGATGGGCACGATCGTGTTCCACCCGTGGCCGGTGCGCGCCGCCGACGTGGACCGCCCCGACGAGCTGCGCATCGACCTGGACCCGCAGCCCGGCACCGACTTCGCCGACGCGGCGCGGGCCGCCGGGGAGGTCCGCGCGGTGCTCGACGAGCTGGGCGCCACCGGCTGGCCGAAGACCTCCGGCGGTCGGGGCGTGCACGTCTACCTGCGCATCGCCCCACGTTGGACGTTCACCGAGGTGCGCCGGGCGACCATCGCGCTCGCCCGGGAGGTGGAGCGCCGCTGCCCCGAGCTGGTCACCACCGCCTGGTGGAAGGAGGAGCGGGGCAGCCGGGTCTTCGTCGACTTCAACCAGATGGCCCGGGACCGGACGATCGCCTGCGCGTACTCGCTGCGGGCCAACGCGCGTGCCACCGTTTCCACCCCGGTCACCTGGGACGAGCTGCCCGACGTCGACCCCGACGACTTCGACCTGCGCACCGTCCCGGCCCGGCTCAAGGAGCGGGCCGACCCGCACGCCGGCATCGACGACACCCCGTGGGACATCACCCCGCTGCTGGAGTGGGCCGAGCGGGACGCCGCCGCCGGCCAGGGCGACCTGCCGTACCCGCCGGACCACCCGAAGATGCCCGGCGAGCCCAAGCGGGTCCAGCCCAGCCGCGCCAAGCGCACCCCTGGCGACGACAGCGCCTGACCGACCCCTGCCTCATGGCGGCGGCTGGGCCGTCCATGCCAGAAACCGGTTGAACAACTCCTGCGGGTCGGGTGCGGGGTTGGGGTTGAGCCTGTACAGGTCGGCCGTGGCGTCGAACAGCTGACCGGCCATGTAGATCGACAATGCCACCCGGTCTGCCCGGTACTCCACCCGCATCAGCATCCGGGCGGAGGCGCACGGCCAGGGGGCAGCGCACACCCGGCAGAGCCACAGGGGTCGGCGCGGCAGGTGCTGGTGCACGGGATGAAGGTTTCTCAGTGGACCGCGGTAATCGGCGGGTGAGGTGTTCGGCGCGGGCATACCCTTTACGGTGACCGAGGCGTTGCCTCGGGTCAAGGAGTCTGGTCAACTGTTTACGGTCCGCCGTATGGAGCTGGTGGGCGCTGCGGAGATTCGCGTGATGCTCGGCGGTATCAGCAAGCAGCGGGTGTACGTGATCACCAGTCACCGGAACTTCCCGGATCCGGTGGCGGACCTGGTGCAGGGAAAGGTCTGGCGGAAGTCGGATGTGATGGCCTGGATCAGGGAGCATCGGCCGGAGTTGGCCGAAGGCTGAGAAGGGCCCTCGGCGCGGCCGGGAACTGTCGTACACCTGTTCTAAAATTTGGGTGTGATCGATGAGTTGGCGCGGGCGGAGATTGCGGTGGCGGCCTGCGTCGACGCCGCCGTCTGGGCGCTCTCCGAGCACGATCTGATCGCGGCGCTCGATGCCACGCACCGGCTTCAGCAGCGGCTGGCGGCAGCGCAGTTGGCGGTTGTTCGGCAGTTGCACGGTCGGGGCACCTTGGTCGCGCAGGGCGCGTCCTCGTCGGCGGTGTGGCTGCGCCACCGCCTGCGACTCGACGTCTCCGCCGCCCGTCGGCTGGTCGGCCTCGCCGCCTCAGTCGAGGCGGCTCCGTCCGGCGTGCGCGACGCTCTGGCGAGCGGGGCGGTCACTGTGGAGCAGGCCCGGGTCATCGCCGGCACGGCCGCCGTGGTGTCGGCCTCGGCGGGCGCCGAGGTGGCCGACAAGGCCGTTGGCCTGCTGGTCGAGTGGGCCGAGCAGTTCGACCCGTCGCTGCTGCGCCGGATGGGTGCCCGGATTCTCGACCATGTCGCTCCCGACCTCGCCGACGACCTCGCCGACGACGGCGCCGCGGCGGCCCTCGCCGCCGAGGCCGCCCGGGCTGCGCGCGACCGGCACGTCACCATCTCCGAGCAGGCCGGCGAGCGGCTACGGCTCACCGGCACCCTCGACGCGGAGGGCGCCGCGCTGCTGCGCGCCGTCATCGACCCGCTCAGCGCACCCTCCGGGCCCGACGACACCCGCTCCGCCGGGCAGCGCCGCCATGACGCTCTCGCCGACGTGTGTCGGCTCGCGCTGCGCACCGGTGGGCTGCCGGAGCACGGCGGCGAGAGCGCCCAGGTTGTCGTCACCACCAGCTACGACGGACTGACGCGGCAGTTGCACGCCGGCGCCCTCGACATCGGCCTGCAGCTCACCCCCGACACGGTGCGCCGGCTCGCCTGCGATGCCGCCATCCTGCCCGCGGTGCTCGGCGGTGCCGGCCAGGTTCTCGACGTGGGCCGACAACGTCGCCTTGTCACCGGCCCGCTGCGGCGGGCACTGGTGCTGCGGGACGGCGGCTGTGCCTTCCCGGGCTGCGACCGACCACCCCGCTGGTGCGCCGCCCATCACATCGACCACTGGGCCGACGGCGGTCCGACCAGCCTCGACAATGCGGTGCTGCTCTGCGGCCACCACCACTGACACGTCCACCAGACCGACTGGGCGGTCCAACTCGCTGGCGACGGCCACCCGGAGTTCGTGCCGCCGGCCTGGCTGGATCCCGAGCAGCTTCCGCGTCGCAACCAATACCACCGGCGCACGTGAGGAGCCGATACCGCCAGGGTCAATATCAGGCGTTGCTCGCGGCAGACCTGCCGGCTCACTCAGTACAGGAAACAACATACCGATTGACTTTCGATAGATAGCGAGCGAAGCTCGATGCATGGTGACAGAACATCGAGCGGTTGCCGCTCTCCGGGTCTTTCTCGTGGTGCTGTTCGGGGTCCTGGTCCTGTTCCAGACCTTCTCGCTGCCGGGGCAGTTCGCGCACATGGCCCAGGAGTCGCCGGACGACGCCTACCTTCGGTGGCCGGCGACTGCCGTGGCGGTGTTCTGGGTGCTGTGCGTCCAGGTGGTCATCGTCTCGACGTGGAAGTTGCTCAGCCTGGTCAAGGACGACCGCATCTTCACCGAGGCGTCCCTGAAGTGGGTGGACGCGATCGTGTGGGCCATCGCCGCCGCGTGGGTGGTGCTCGTGGGTGTCTTTCTCTACGTCGGGTTCAACGCGGATGACCCGGGAGTGCCACTCCTGCTGTTCCTCCTGACGGTGGGCGTCACCGTGCTGGGGCTCCTGATGGTGGTGATGCGTGCGCTGCTGCGGCAGGCAACCACGCTGCGGACCGACATGGAAGCGGTGATCTGATGCCCATCGTCGTCCGCATCGACGTCGAGTTGGCCAAGCGCAAGATGAGCGTCGGTGAGTTCGCCGAACGTGTCGGGCTCACGCCAGCCAACGTGGCGGTGCTGAAGAACGGCCGTGCCAAGGCCGTCCGCTTCAGCACGCTGGAAGCGATGTGTCGGGTGCTCGAATGCCAGCCCGGCGACCTGCTCGAGTGGGTTGAAGAGGAGACCTCATGAGGTACGTCCTGACCGTCGCGGCCATTCTCGCGACCGCGCTCGGCGTCGCCGCCATCGTGCACGGCGAGGCCGACGACTCGCCGGGCCTCCAGTTCCTGGGCGTCGTGCTGGTGATCGGCGCGGTTGCGTTCGGAATACGGAACGTTCGGGGCGGCAGCTAGCCGTCCTGGCGTGCGGGCCGAGCTCACCTGACGCTCCCGAGTAACGATCAAGTAACGGGCGCGAACCTTTCCCGGTAGATGACCTGTCTTGATGGTCGTCGGCCCGCCAGGGCCAGGGGAGGCGTCGGATGAAGTTGGTGTGGAGGCGGGCCCGCGAGGCGCGCGGTCTGCTGGTTGCCGCGGTGATCGCCGCCCTGGTCGCCGTCGTGTTGGTCACCGGCCTTTCCGACTACAACCGCCGCGCGGTGGACGCCGGGCAGCGGGCGCTGGTGGCAGCCTCGCCGGCCGAGGAGCGCGGCCTGCTGGTCAGCGGCTCCGGTGGGCGCGACGCCGCCGAGTTCGCCGCCCGGGACGAGGCCGTGCGGGCCGGATTCGACGGCGGGTTCGCCGGCGTCCCGGTCACCGTCGCCGCGGCCCGGTACGGCACCGGCCGGGAGTTGACCGGCGACCTCGGACCCGTGCCCCGCACCGACGACGAGCCCATCTTCGCGAATGTGGCCACGTTCGACGACCTGGCCGGGCACGCGGAGCTGACCAGCGGGGCGTGGCCCCGGCCCGGGGCGAACCCGATCCAGGTGAGCCTCCCCGAGCGGGTCGCCGGCCAGCTGGGCCTGAGTGTCGGCGAACGCGTCCCGGTGCGCGACCGGTCGACCGAACAGCGCGGCGAACTCGTGGTCGCCGGCACCTGGCGGCCCCGCGACCCGACAGACGCGTACTGGCTCCTGGCCCCCGGAGTGGGGGAGGGCGGCGTCGGATCCACCACCTCGTACGGGCCGTTCGCGCTCGACCCGGCTGACTTCGCGGCCACCTTCCCGGGCTCGGTGTCGGCGTCCTGGCTGGCCGAACCGGACCTCGGCGGCGTCGACGCCGCCGACCTGCCGGCCATGCGGAAAGCCCTCACCGAGGCCACCACGGCGGTGCCCGAGGCCGCTCAACTGGGCAGCTCCGGGCAGGCGGTGACCAAGATGGAACTGCTGCTGGACCGGATCGCCCGCGCCGACCTGGTGGGCCGCTCATCGCTCGCCACCCCGCTGCTGCTCATCCTGGTGCTCGGCGGGTACGCGCTGGTGCTGGTCGCGGCCCTGCTGCACGAGGATCGCCGCTCGCAGACCGCGCTGCTGCGCGCCCGTGGCGCCGCTCGCCGGCAGTTGGCCGGCCTGGCCGCCCGCGAGGCGACCCTGGTGGTCGCCCCGGCCGCCGTGCTCGGCCCGCTGATCGCCGGTGAGGCGCTGCGGTACATCCGGCCCGGCGGGTCGGCGGAACTCTCCACCGCCGGCGGTAACACCACCCTGGTCTGGGCGGCCGCCGCGGCCGCCGCGGCCGGCTGCCTGGTCGCCATGGTTCTTCCGGCGCTGCGCAGCGCCGGCACGTACGTGGCGGACATGGCCGCCCGGTCGCGGCCGAACCGGGCCGCGAGCGTCCAGCGGGCCAGCGTCGACCTGGTGCTGGTTGCGCTCGCCGTGCTCGCCTGGGTGCAGCTGCGCCGGTACGCCTCCCCGCTGGCCGGCTCGGGTGGCCGGCTCGGGCTCGACCCGCTGTTGATCGCCGCCCCCACGCTCGGCGTGCTGGCCGGCGCCGTGCTGGCGTTGCGGGTGCTCCCGCCGCTCACGCGGTTCGCCGAGCGGTTCGTCGACCGACGGCCCTGGACGGCCACCATGTTCGGCATGTGGCAGGCCGGTCGGCGTCCACACGCCGGCCCGGTGCTGCTCCTCGCCCTCGCCGTCGGCGGCAGCACTTTGGCCTGGTCCCTGATCAGCACGGGGGAACGGTCCCAGGTTGAGCAGGCCAGTCACACGGTCGGCGCCGACCTGCGGGTGACCGAACGGACCGGGTCAGCCCCGCCGAGCCGCGCCGGTCAACTCTCCGCGCTGCCGGGCGTGGACCGGGTGTTGCCGGCGTGGCGGGACGAGACGCGGGTCGGCCGGGAGGACCTGCCGGTCACCGTGATCGGCGTTGACCCCGCCAGCGCCCCCGGCGTCGTCCGACTCGCCGACCGGCTGAGCGACGAACCGGTGTCGGACCAGTACAAGCGGATGGTCGGGGCGCGGGGGGAGCCCGCGGGCATCGAGTTGCCCGCCGACGCCCGCGCGATCACCGGCACGGTCCGCACCCCGGTGAGCAGGGCCGAACAGCCGCTCCGGGTCGCGGTGTCGCTGCTGGTCACCAGCTCCAACGGGCTCGCCCTGCGGCTGCCGGTAGCCGACTCCGACAGTGCTGGCGCGGCCACCCGGTTCACCGTGCGACTGCCCGACGTGGGCGGGGCGCGGCTGCGGCTGGCCGGGTTCGAAGCCGACGGCGGGCGGGCGGCCGGCAACTCCTACGGGCTCCAGGTGGACGGGTTGACGGTGGTCGTCACTGACGGCACGACCCGGCCCGCCGGGCTGACGGGTGACTGGGTGATGACGGTCCCCGGCAAGAAGTCCTCGCCGGTGGTGACCACCGCCACCGGGTTCGCCGCGGTCAACGCGGTGGAAGTGATTCCGGGCGGGGAGTTCGCGTACCAGCCGCCCACCCGGTTCGCCGTCGTGCCGGCCGACGACAGCACGCCCGTGCCGGTGCTGATGACCCCCGGGGTACGCGACGCACTGAGCCTGAGCGTCGGCGACACCGTCGACCTGACGCTCTCCGGGGCGACGCTCCGGGTCCGCCTGGTCGGTGAGCTGACCGCCGTGCCGGCCACCACCGGGGAGGGGGTGCTGCTCGACCTGCCCGCGGCGGTCGACACGCTGATTCGGGGCGGCGCGGTGCGACCCGTACCGGAGTGGTGGGTCGGCGCCGACGACCCGACGGCCGCCGACCGAGCGGCCAGCGAGCTGCCGGGCGTCACCGTGCTCAACCGGGAGGCGGTCATCGAGTCGGCCGCCGACGACCCGTACTGGCGCGGGTCCCGGACCGGGATGCTCGCCGCGGCGCTCGGCGCGGTGCTCCTCGCCCTGGTCGGCCTCATGGTGGACGTGTGGGCCACCGCGCGGCGCCGGCTGAGCGAGTTCGCGGTGCTGCACACCCTCGGCGCCACGCCTCGGCTGCTGGCCCGGGCGCTGCTGGCCGAACAGACCTTCCTCGCCGGCATCGGCGTGGGGGTCGGGCTGCTGCTCGGCGCCGCGGTCGGGGCCACCATGGCCCCGCTGGTCATCCTCACCCCGGCCGCCGGCCGGCCGGTTCCCCCGGCGACGTTCGCGCTGCCCTGGGTGCCGATCGGCGTGACCGCGGTCGGTCTGCTGCTGGCGGCGCTCGCCTTCAGCGCGTTCATAGCCACCGGCATCCGACAGCGGGTGGCGGCGGTGCAGCTGCGAATCGGGGGAGAACGATGAGCGTCGGCGCGGCCGTCCGGCGGGTCCGGGCGTACGGTGGGCAGTTCCTGCTCCTGGCGGTGCTGACCCTGGTGGTCACGCTGCTCATCAGCGGGGTGCCCCGGCTGGTCAACCGGCTCGCCGAACAGGGGCTGCGCGCCCAGCTGAACAGCGAGCCGGCCGCCCGCCGGGACCTCTCGTACACCTCCGAGTTCCTGACCGCCTCTCCGGTGGATTCGGTCATGGCCGACGCCCGTGGACGGTCCGAGGCCTTGGCCGAGCAGATGCCGCCGCCGGTGCGCTCGGCGGTGGAGGAGCAGTGGTTCAGCGTGGACGTCGCGCCGGCCCGACTGGTCGGCCCCGACCTGGCAGCCCGCAAACTGCTGGTCGACCTGAGTCTGCGTTCCGTCCCCGGCATCCAGCAGGCCGGCACCCTCGTCGAGGGGGCGTGGCCGAACGAGACGTACGTCCCCGGTCGGCCGATCGAGGTGGCGCTCCACGTCGACGTGGCCCGCAAGCTCAACCTGCGGACCGGCAGCCAACTGCGCATCGGTAACGCCACCCAAACCGGTCTCACCGACGCGGCCCCGGTGGTGGTGGTCGGGCTGTTCCGTCCCGTCGACCCTGCGAACGGCATCTGGGACGGGCTGCCACCGCTACAGCGGATCATCGAACCGATCGGGGACGGCCAGCCGTTGATCGTCGTGGGTGTGATCGCCGAGTCGGCCCTCAACAAGCGGGCTGCGGCCGGTTGGTCGGTGCGGTCCGACTGGCGGTACCGGCTGGGCGTCGACCGGATCGACGCGCGCCACGTGGATGAGCTGATCGACGGCCTGCAGGAGACGCAGCGCAGCAAACCGTCGAGCCTCACGTTGACCCAGGGTGTCGATGTTCCGCTGCGCGCGTTCGCCGCCCAGGTCAACGCCGCCCGTACCCTGCTCGCGGTGATCGCGGCCGGCGTGCTGGCCACCCTGGCCGGGCTGATCGTGCTCGCGGCCACCCTCGCCACCCGGCGGCGTCGCTCGGAGTTCGTTCTGCTGCGGGCCCGCGGTGGCGCCGCCACCGCCGGTGCCCGCCGCAGCCTGGCCGAGTCACTGCTGGTGGTGCCGATAGCCGCCGCGGTGGGCTGGTGGCTGGGCACCCTGTTCCCCGGCGTTCCGGACCCGACCGCGCCGTACGCCGCCGCGGCGACCGTCCTGGTCACCCTGGCGCTGCCGCTGGCGACACTGGCGGTACCGGCCGGTGGGGCGGCCCGTCGTGACCTGATCCGGGTACGCCCGTCGGCCCGCCGGCTCACCGTCGAGGTCTCCCTGCTGCTGCTCGCCGGGCTCGCCGCGGTGCTGCTGCGCCGGCGCGGCCTCACCCTCGGCGAGGTGGACCCGCTGCTGGTGTCGGTGCCGGTGCTGCTCGCGGTCGCGGCGGCGGTGCTCGCGCTGCGGGCGTACCCCTGGCCGTTGCTGCTGGTCAGCCGGCTGGCCGCGCGGACCCGGGGCAGCGTGGCCTTCCTCGGCACGGCGCGGGCCGGCCGGTCGGCCGTCGCCGCCCCGCTGGTCGTCGTGGTGCTGGCGATCGGCACCGCGGCGTTCTGCGCGGTGGTCGCCGCCGGCGTCGGCGCGAGCCGGGAACGGGCCGCCGAGCAGGTGGTGCCCGCCGACGCGGTGATCCGCGGGGAGCGCTTCGCACCCGACACCGTCGACGAGCTGGGCCGTCTGCCGGGGGTGCGAGCCGTCACGCGGGTGCTGTTCGAGTCCGATGAGCGACTTGCGGTGGACGAACTCGGCACCGACGCGCGGGTCGCGCAGACGACCGTGCTGCTGGTCGACGGCTTGGGACTGGACACGGTGGCCCGAGAATCCGATGTGGACCTGTCGGTCCCGGCCGCGCTGCGCACCGCTCGGCCCGGACCGGGGCCGCTGCCGGCGATCGTCTCCCCGGCGGTCGCGGCCGACCTGGCCAAGGCCAAGCTGGACCACTCCGCGTTCATCCTGGTGCAGGGCGAGCGGTACGAGTTCCGGGTGGCCGGCACCGAGGAGAGTTTCCCGCTGCTGTCGTCGAACAGCGGCCGGTTCGTCATCCTGCCCTGGCAGGCGCTGCCGGCGCGGAACACCACGCCCGTCCCGACCAGCCTGCTGGTCGCCGGCGACCGGTTGGACCCGGAGGCGCTGCGCCAGGCCGGTGACCAGGGACAGGAGCGGTACCAGCGCACCGGGGCGGTGACCGGCAAGGACCGGCCGATCGGGGTCACCGTCGACACCCGGGCGGGCGTCCGGCGGGATCTCGGTAACGGTGGCGCGAACGGCGTACTGGCCTTCGGGTTCGTGGCCGGCGCCGTCGGCGGCACCGTCCTCGGGTTGCTGGCCATCGCGTTCACCGTGCTGGCCGGTGCGCGAGCCCGGGGCCAGGTGCTGTCCCGGCTGCGTACCCTCGGCCTGTCCCGCCGGCAGTGGCGGGGGCTGCTGCTGGTCGAATTGACCCCGCTGGTCGCGGTGTCGGTGCTGACCGGCGCGCTGGTCGGCGCGGTGCTGCCCCTGCTGCTCAACCCGGTGCTCGGCCTGTCCGCGTTCACCAGTGGTATGCCGGTCCGGGTGGCCTTCGAACCCAGCCTGGTCGCCGCGGTGCTCGTGCTCGGGGCGGTCGCCCTCGGCTTCGCGGTCGCCGTCGAAGCCCTGAACAACCGCCGGTTGCGCCTCGGTGAGGTGCTTCGGCTCGGAGAGGAGAGCTGAGATGACCGCTACCGCCCAGACTCCACTGGTGCCCGACCTGGCCGCCCTGCAACAGCGGGCCGCGCAACGCGCCGCTGAGCGGGCCGGCGGCCAGGACCGGCTCCGTGGGCACATCGTCTGCGACGGCCTGGTGCGCATCTTCAAGACCGAGGGGGTGGAGGTGGTCGCCCTGCAGGGGCTCGACCTGGTCATCGACCGGGGTGAGCTGGTGGCGATCGTCGGTGCCTCCGGCTCGGGCAAGTCGACGCTGCTCAACATCCTGTCCGGCCTGGACACCCCGACCGCCGGTATCGCCCGGGTGGCCGACTACGACCTGCTCGCGCTGTCGGCCAAGCGGCGGCTCAGCTACCGGCGGGAGCTGGTCGGGTTCGTCTGGCAGCAGACCGGCCGCAACCTGCTGCCGTACCTGACCGCGCTGGAGAATGTCGAGCTGCCGATGCAGCTCGCGGGCAAGCGCTCCGGGCGGGCCCGGCGGCAACGAGCCCGGGAGCTTCTCGACATGGTCGGGGTGGGGTACTGCGCGGACCGGCGACCGGGGCAGCTCAGCGGCGGCGAGCAGCAACGGTGCGCGGTGGCGGTGGCGGTGGCCAACGACCCGGAGGTGCTCTTCGCCGACGAGCCGACCGGAGAGCTGGACGAGGCGACCGGCGCCGAGGTCTTCGGGGCGCTGCGCACCATCAACGCCGAGCTGGGCGTGACCATCGTGGTGGTCACCCACGACCACGCCGTGGCCACGCAGGTCCGCCGGACCGTCGCGATCCGCGACGGCCGGACCGCCTCAGAGGTACGCCGGACCGCGCGCGTCGGCGCGGACGGCAGCACCGAGCTGGTCAGCGAGGAGTACGCGGTGCTGGACCGGAACGGCCGGATGCAGCTGCCGGCCGCCTTCGTCGACGCGTTGGCGCTGCGGGAGCGGGTTCGGCTCGACCTGGAGCCGGACCATGTGCAGGTACGGCCCGGTGACCGGGCCACGGGTGGGCAGGAGGCACGGGCGTGAGCCGTCGGAACATGGTGGTGGCGGGAGCGGCCTGGCCCGGTGGTGCGGCCGGGGCCGACGGGCGGACCGGGTCCGCGCCCGGCGAGGTGGTCCGGGTCAGCGGCGTGAGCCGGACCTTCGGCCGGGGCGAGCACGCCGTGCACGCGGTGCGGGACGTCTCGTTCAGCGCCCACCGTGGCGAGCTGGTCGCCATCCGGGGCCGCTCCGGCGCCGGCAAGACCACGCTGCTGAACCTCATCGGCGGGCTGGACCGGCCCGACAGCGGTCAGGTGGTGGTGGCCGGGCACGAGGTGACCGCGGCGGGTGAGGCGGAGCTGTTGCAGCTGCGCCGGGGCACCGTCGGTTTTGTGTTCCAGACCTTCGGGCTGGTGCCGATCCTCTCCGCCGCCGAGAACGTGGGCGTGCCGCTGCGGCTGGCCCAGGTGCCGGCGGCCGAGCGGGAGCAGCGGGTCGCGGTGCTGCTGGAGCTGGTGGGCCTGGGCGGGCATGCGGCGCAGCGACCGTACGAACTCTCCGGCGGGCAGCAGCAGCGGGTGGCGGTGGCCCGCGCGCTGGCCAACGAGCCGGACCTGCTGATCGCCGACGAGCCGACCGGTCAGCTCGACTCGGAGACCGGTCGGTCGATCATGGACCTGCTTCGCGCGGTGGTGCACGCCCGTGGCATGACGGCCCTGGTGGCCACGCACGACCCGGCCCTGATCGACCTCGCCGACCGGGTGCTCAACCTGCGCGACGGTCAGCTGGTCCAGGCGTGATCCGGGCGGTGGTGGCCTCGTGGGGTGAGGGCTGACGTCGCGCGGGACACCACCGTCGGGACCTCAGAGCGCGAGCTTCATGCCCTCGTGGCTGGACACGAAGCCAAGGCCCAGGTAGAAGCGGTGCGCGTCCTGGCGGCTCTTGTCTGTGGTGAGCTGCACCAGGGCACAGCCGCGCTGCCGGGCCTGGTCGACGGCCCAGGTCATCAGATCGCGGCCCAGGCCCTGGCCGCGTCGGTCGGAGCGGACCCGGACCGACTCGATCAGGGAGCGCTCGGCTCCGTGCCGGCCGAGCCCCGGGATGTAGGTGATCTGAAGGCACCCGACCAGCTCGCCGCCCTGCTCGGCGACGATCAGCTGGTTACGGGGGTCGGCGCTGATGTCCGCGAACGCCCGCTCGTACGCCTCGTCGACCTCGGTGAAGTCGCGGGCCTTGCCCAGGACGTCGTCGGCGAGCAGGGTGATGACGGCGGGCAGGTCGGCCCGGATGGCCTCGCGGTAGATCACATCGGTCATGCCGGTGAGCCTGGCACAACGACATCGGCGGATGGGTCGGTGCCGCTTGCCGGTGCGGGGCAGCATGGGCGGCATGGAAGCCCTGCTGCTGCCGTTCCGCTGGATCTACCGGGCGTTGGTGTGGTTCGCGAACTCGCCGCGCACCCTGATCACGTCGTACCTGCTGATGATCGTGGTGGCCGGGGTGATCTATGGCGAGGTCGAGCAGCGCAGCCCCGCCGACGCCGTCTGGTGGGCGGTGGTGACCGCGTCCACCGTCGGGTACGGCGACATCTCGCCGACCAGTTGGGCGGGCCGCACGCTCGCCGCGCTGCTCATCTCGACCATGGTCCTGCTGGTCATCCCGCTGATCACCGCGCACTTCGCCAGCCGGCTCATCGTCGACGACGACGCCTTCGAGCACGAGGAGCAGGAGCAGCTCAAGGCCGACGTACGCCGGATGCGGGCGCTGCTGGAGGAGTTGGCCGCCCGGCAGGGCATCGAGCTGCCGCCGCTGCCGCGGACCGGGACGGTCACCGGGCCGGGCAGCGCAGCCCCTCCCTGGGAACGGTCAGGTCGATCAGGTAGGCGTCGACCGCGGCGGTGATGCAGGAGGTCTGCGGGTAGGCGGTGTGCCCCTCACCCTCCCAGGTGAGCACCCGGCCGACGCCGAGCATCGAGGCGAGCCGACCGGTCTGCTCATAGGGCGTCGCCGGGTCGCCGGTGGTGCCGACCACCACGATCGGCGGCGCGCCGGCCGCCTGGCCGGTCGGGTACGCGTCCCTCCCGCCCGGCCACTCGACGCAGCTCAGCATGCCGACCGCGAGCGCCGGCCCGAATAGCGGATACTTCGTGCGCCACTGCGACTGCAACTGGCGGATCTGCTCCCGGCTCGGCTTTTCCGTCTCGTCCGCGCAGTTGATGGCGAGGTTGGCGTCGAACAGGTTCGAGTAGTGCCCGTCGTCGCCCCGGCCGGCGTACGCGTCGGCGAGCCGGAACACGTCCTTCGGGTCGCCCTCGGCCAGCCGGTCGATCGCCCGGGCCAGCTCCTGCCAGCCGGACTCGGTGTAGAGCGAGGAGATGACCGCGTAGAAGACCCAGCCGGCGGTGGCCTCCCGCCCGTCGTCGCCGCGCACCGGCGAGACGCGGGCCTTGTCGATCGCCGTGGTGACGGCGGCGCGCGCGTCCGGGGCGATCGGGCAGCGGGCGGCGTTGGCGGAGCACCAGCGGGCGAAGTTGCCGAAGGCCCGCTCGAAGCCGCGGGCCTGGCTCTCCGACCCGGCCACCAGCCGCTGCCGCGGGTCGACCGCGCCGTCCAGGACCAGCGCCCGCACCCGCTGCGGGTAGAGCTGGGCGTAGATGGCGCCGAGCAGCGTGCCGTAGGAGTAGCCCAGGTAGGTGAGCTTCTCGTCGCCCACGGCGGCGCGGACCGCGTCCATGTCCCGGGCGGCCTGCTCGCTGCCGTAGAGCGGCAACTGGTCGCCGTACCGGTCGCCGCAGCCGCGCCCGATCCGCTGGCTGAGCCCCACGAAGCCGTCGAACGCGGACTGGCTGGTCGGATCGGGGTCGTAGCCGAAGCTGGCGTCCAGGTTGGCGTCGGAGATGCACTTGACCGGGCTGGACCGGCTCACCCCGCGCGGGTCGAAGCCGACGATGTCGAAGCGCTCGGTGATCGTGGTGGGCAACCCGCCGAACTGGGTGCCGAAGGAGAGGTAGACGGCGGTGTCGACGCCGGAGCCACCGGGGCCGCCCGGGTTGATTACCAGCGAGCCGACCCGGGCCCGCTGCTTCGTGGACCGGGCCCGCAGCAGAGCTATCTCGAAGGTCTGCCCCGCGCCCGGCCCGGCGGTCGCCCCGCCGCCGGTGCCCCAGTCGCGCGGCACCGCAATCCGGGCGCACTCGTAGCGCATGTTCGGGGCGCCCCGCCCGACCAACTCGTCGGCGACCTCCGGGCAGGCCCGCCAGGTCGGCGTCCCGCCGGCCGGCGCCGCCTCGCCCTCCACTTCGGTACGCGGCGCGAAGGCCGGCAGGGTGCAGCCGGCGGTGAGCAGCGCGGCCACGGCGAAGGCGGCGAGACGACGACGGACCCGGCGACTGGTCGCCATCCGAGGCTGGTCGGCGGTGCGGATCACGTGGTCCTCCGGGATCGGGTCGACGGCCAGGCTACGCCGGGCCGGTGGCGGCCCGGTCCACGGTGGCCGCCGGATCGCCGCGCAGCACCTGGTCCACGTCGAAGCGGATCGGGCGGTCGAGCTGGTCGTAGCGGCAGGAGCGGGGGTCGCGGTCCGGTCGCCACCGGACGAACTGTGCGGTGTGCCGGAACCGGTCGCCCTCCATCGCGTCGTAGCCCACCTCGACCACCAGCTCCGGGCGCAGCGGCTCCCACTCCAGGTTCTTCGTGCCGGTCCACCGGCTCACCCCGCCCGGGATGCGCTGGCCGCGCTCGTGGTCGCCGTGCACCCACGGGTGCTCGCCGCCAATGTCCCGGTAGGGCGCCAGCTCGTCGAGAAGCTCGGCCCGCCGAGCCATGCTGAACGACGCGCTCACCCCCACGTGGTGCAGCACCCCCGCGTCGTCATAGAGGCCGAGCAGCAGCGAGCCGACCACCGGACCGGACTTGTGCCAGCGGAAGCCGGCCACCACCGCGTCCGCGGTGCGGGCGTGCTTGACCTTGGCCATCAGCCGCTTGCCCGGCTCGTACGGAAGGTCGGCCGGCTTGACGATCAACCCGTCCAGCCCGGCGCCCTCGAAGACGTCGAACCAGCGGCGCGCGGTCTCCGGATCGGTGGTGACCTGGGTGACGTGCACCGGCGGACGGACCCCGGCCAGCGCATCGACCAGCCGCTCCCGGCGGCGCGGATAGGGCTGGTCGAGCAGCGCCTCGTCGCCGATGGCCAGCAGGTCGAACGCGACGAAGTCGGCCGGGGTGGTCTCGGCCAGCAGCTTCACCCGGGACGCGGCCGGGTGGATGCGCTGGGCCAGCAGCTCGAAATCCAGCCGGGGCTGGCCGTCCGGGCCGTCCCGCCGGATCACGATCAGCTCCCCGTCGACCGCGCACCGCTCGGGCAACTGCCGGAGGGCCTGCTCGACCACCTCCGGGAAGTAGCGGGTCATCGACTTGCCGCCCCGGCTGGACAGCTCCACCTCGTCGCCGTCACGGAACACGATGCACCGGAACCCGTCCCACTTGGGCTCGTACGTCACCCCGGGCGCGGTGGGCAGCTTGGGGACGCTCTTGGCCAGCATCGGCTCGACCGGGGGGTTGATCGGCAGGTCCACGGCGACCAGTCAATCAGACGGTGCCGACAGTCGTGAGGCAGATCACCGTGGGCGGCGGGGTGGCGTGTCCGCCCCCGCGCCGCTCGTCCTGTCCGGGCGAATCAGATAACCGCAGGTCAGAGCTAGTTTCACGGGATGTCCGAGTGGGTCTGTGACTGCTGCGGGCGGTGGCGGGTGAGCGTGGAGCTGATCCGGGGCCGCTACCGGTACCGGCTGACCCGGCGCTACCCCGAGCGGTTCGGCGGCGGCCGGAACGTGCTCGGCGAGGTCGGCTCGGTGCCCGAGCTGGAGGAACTGTTGCGCCGGCGTACCCCGCTGAGCCTGGCCGACCTGCACGAAGCCGCCTGACTCCCGGCGGCGCCGCCCCCACGGGCCGGCCGGCGGTTGCCACCGTCACGATCCACGGGCAGCCTCGTCTCCATAGCGCGGCGGCGCCGGGCGGCGTCGCCGGGGAGGAGACGCGATGCGGTTTGAAGCCGGCACGGAGATCGCCGCCGACCCCCAGCGGGTCTGGGCGGTCCTGGTCGACGTGCAGCGGTGGCCCGAGTGGACGGCTTCGGTACGCCAGGCCCAGCGGGGGGAGCCGGGGCCGCTCACCGTCGGCGCGACCGTCCGGTTGGACCAGCCGAAGCTGCGGCCGGCGGTCTGGCGGGTAACCGAGCTGACCGAGGACCATGCCTTCACCTGGATCTCCGACACGCCCGGGGTGCGCACCCGCGCGGAGCACCGACTGCTGCCGCTGCCCGGCAGGCCCACCCGGGTCGAGCTGGCCATCACCCAGTCCGGGCCGCTCGCCATGCCGGTCGGCTGGCTCTACGGCGGTCTGCTGCGCCGCTATCTGCGGCTGGAGGCCGACGGGCTCAGGCGTCGGTGCGAACAGGGCTGACCGCCGGCTTCTCCAGCACCGCCAGCCGGATGCCGTTCGGGTCCGGCCGGTGCGCCACGATCCGATAGCCGTGCCGCTGGTACAGCCGCAGGTTGCGGGCGCTGTCCGCGCCGGTGAACAGGGTGAGCCGGGCCACCCGGCCGGCGCAGGCCGCCTCGATCGCGGTGAGCAGCCGTCCGCCGACACCCTGGCCCTGCTGGTCCGGGGCGACCGAGAGCCGCCCGACGTGCGCGGTGTCGCCGTCCAGGTGGGCCCGCACCGAGCCGACCAGCCGCTGCCCCACCCGGGCGGCGAGGACGGTGATGGGACCGGCCAGCACCGCGGCGATCTCGTCCAGTGTCTCGGTCAACGGCGGCAGGAACGGGTCGGTGTAGTGCTGCGCCTCGGTCAGGTACGCGGCGCGCTGCACGGTGAGGATCTCGCCGGCGTCCGCGACACCGGCCGGGACGATGCTCGCCTCGACGCTCATCCGGGCAGCACACCACAGCCGCCGCCGTCCTCGACCGGCGGCCCGCCCGCGCCGGCCGTACCCTGGCCCCTGTCCGAGACGAGGACGAGGGGGAGTGGTGGCCGAGCTGACGTACCCGGAGGTGGGACGCACGCGGCACGGGCCGCTGCCCGGCGGATACCACCACCTGCGCCACCGGTTCGCGCTACCGGCCGGCTGTTTCGAGGCGGCGGCCGAGGCCGTGCTGAGCTGGCGGCTGCACCGCGAAGCCGGGGTGCGGATGCGCACCGACGCCCCGCGGGCCACCGAGGGAGTCGTGGTGAGCGCCGGTCTGGGCATCGGTCCGGCCCGCATCTGGGGACCCTGCCGGGTGATCTGGAGCGAGGACTCGCCCCGGCTCGCCGGCTTCGGCTACGGCACCCTGGCGGGGCACCCGGAGCGCGGTGAGGAGGCGTTCGTGGTCGGCCGCGACGACACCGGCGCGGTCTGGTTCGAGGTACGCGCGTTCAGCCGCCCGGACCGCTGGTTCACGCTCGCCGCCGGCCCAGCCGTCCGGGCGGTGCAGCACGGGTACGCCTGGTGGCTCGGCCGCACCCTGCGCCGGCTCTGCGCCGGCCGCTGAGCGCCGCCGGTCAGAACCGGGCGAACGAGCGGATCGGCGCGCGGGGGCCGTACTTCGGTGCCCGGATGCCGGCGGCCTCCAGCAGCAGACAGACCCGGCCCCGGTGGCCCCGGAAAGGCTCCAGCAGCGCCAGCATCCGGGCGTCGTCGCCCCGTGCCTCGCCGGCGAGCGCCCAGGCCACCGTGTTCGGTATGTGGTAGTCGCCGACGCTGACCGCGTCCGGGTCGCCGTAGGCGGTGCGGATCACCTCGGCGGCGGTCCACGGGCCGATACCCGCGACGGCGGTCAGCCGGCGGGTGGCCTCGGTCGCGTCGGCGCAGCGCTCCAACCGGTCGGCGACCGCGGCGACCCGGCGCAGCGTGTCGGCCCGGCGCTGCTCCACCCCGAACGGGTGGAACACCCAGTACGGGGTGGCGGCCACCGCGGCGGCCTCGGGTGGCAGCAGCAGCGGTTGCAGTGGACCGGGCGCCGGCTCGCGGAAGTGCCGCACGGTCGCCGCGTACGCCCGGTACGCCTCCTTGCCGGTGACCTTCTGCTCGAAGACCGCGCGCAGCAGGCGGGGAAAGAGCTGCCCGGTGGCCGGCATCCGCAGGCCGCGGTGCTCCCGGGCCAACCGGGCGACCAGCGGGTGCGCCGCGGCCAGCTCGGCGAAGCCGGTGAGGTTGTCGCGGAGCCCGGCGATCGAGTCGGCCCGGGCCAGCACGTGCCCGGTGCCCGGCCCGTAGCCCTCGGCGACCAGTTCGCCGCCGGCCGGCCGCAGGGCCAGCGTTGCCGGCCCGTCCGGAGTGCGGGTTGCCCACCAGAAGGTGCCGGCGGCGATGCGCGCGCACGGGTCGTACGGGCTGAAGGTGAGCGACCGGACCGACGCGGCGAGCCGGTAGCCGGCCGGCGGGTGCAGCACCCGGGTCGCGGCGGGCTCGGTCTCGGTCACTCCGCCACTCTGCCAGGTGACGGATCGCCGCCGCGGACCGCCATACCGGCTACGTGTCCGCGCGGGGAGAAGCATGACGGCACGTTCAGTCGGCCGTCCCGGTGTCGGCGTACCCGCTGAACGGCCAGGATTAGTCGGGCGGATCGGCGCAAATCATTCTTATGCGACTATCGCTTGTATGCCATGTATCCGTCCTGTGCTTCTTTGATGGCACGCAGGTGAATATGCTGCTCGGGGCCACCTGCGCGGCCCCTCCGTCCCGATACCGGAGCGGGGTTGGCTGGCCAGCGAGGCGGGTGCGGTTGCGGGTCGTACGCTGCTGATCACAGCGTCCCCTTACCGCGTCGACTCGTCGCGCGGCGTAACGGGGGAGCTGTGGAAAGGCATGCGGTGATGGCTGCGTACGTACTGGTCCGGTCCGAATGGGTGGCGGTCGACGCCACGGTCCCGCAGCAGCGCTGACGGTGGCCGCGAACGACGTGGCCACCCCGGCGGGACGGCCCGAAGCATGATCGCCCTGCGCATCTACCGCCTGATGCCCCAGCCCGTACGCCGCGCCCTGCTAGGCATGCTGCCCGCGCACCGGCGGATGGGCCTCGTGCGCACGTTCTCCCGTCGGCGCGGTGCCGACACCGTGCATCCGCTGGGCGCCCACGTGCGGGTCTCCGACGGCGGCATCCGTACCCGCGCCGAGGTGGTCGCGAAGGCCACCCCCTTGCGGCAGTGGCACCGCAACCTCACCGCCGTCACCACCGCCCTGGAGTCGGCTGGCATCGAATACCACTGCATCCGCAACGACGACCACCTGCGCAGCACGGTCGCCGTCCTCGACGACCAGCGGGGGGCGGTGCGACGCCTGATCCGCTCCGCGCCGGCGCTGTCGGGCGCCCAGGTGCGGGTGGTGCAGGTCAAGCCCGGCCGGGACCAGCCGGACGCCGTGCCGACCGAGGTGTTCCAGGTCTGGTTCCCGGTGACCGACTTCCGCGCCGGCGTGGTCCTCGGCGTCCAGTTCGCGTGCGAGATCGAGTTTTGGAGCCGGCACGGGGACGTGGTCCGCGCGCCCCGGCGCAACGGCGTGGTCGACGAGGCGCCCGCCGAGGCGCAACGGGTCCGGGTCGCCGCGGCACTGCTGAGCCATTTCGTCCCCGAGGCCGACGACCACAGCTACGGCACCCGCCGCGACCTGGCTGTCCGGGCGCCGGACCGGGTGGGCTTCCCGATCGACGCCGTCTACACGTGGGTGGACGGGTCCGACCCGGAGTGGTTGCAGCGGAAGATGGCCGCACTCGGCACCCCCGATGGCCCGCTGCACGCGATCGCGGCAAACACGTCGCGCTACCACAACCGGGACGAGCTGCGGTACTCGATGCGCTCGCTGCACAGCTTCGCACCGTGGCTACGCCGGATTTTCCTGATCACCGACAGTCAGTTGCCCAGCTGGCTCGACCCGAGCCACCCGATGGTCACCGTCGTGTCGCACACCGACCTCTTCGCCGACCTCGGCGGTCGGTCGTCGTTCAACTCGCACGCCATCGAGTCCCGGCTGCACCGCATCGACGGTCTGGCCGAACATTTCCTCTACCTCAACGACGACGTCTTCCTCGGTCGGCCGCTGCCGCCGACGCACTTCGTCCACGCCAACGGGATCGCGAAGTTCTTCCTGTCACCGGCGCAGTTCGGGCTGGGCGAGGCGAAGCCGAGCGACCCGCCGGTGAAGGCTGCCGGCAAGAACAACCGCCGACACATCCAGCGGCAGTTCGGCGTCACGATCACGCAGAAGATGAAGCACACGCCATTCGTGCTCCGGCGCAGCATCATGCGGCAGATCGAGGTCACCCTGCAGGCGGACGTGACGGCCACCGCGCAGCACCGCTTCCGCCACCACGGCGACCTCTCGATCCCGTCGTCGTTGCACCAGTACTGGGCGTACCTCACCGCGCAGGCGGTCCCCGGCGACATCGAGTACGAGTACGCCGACCTCGGTCACCCCTCGACGCCCGCCCGCCTCACCGAGTTGCTCGCTCGTCGGCACCGCGACGTCTTCTGCCTCAACGACACCGACTCGGACCCGAACGCGTTCCAGGAGCAGGAGAGCATGCTGGCCGATTTCCTGCCGCGCTACCTGCCCTTCCCGGCCCCGTTCGAGCTGCCCGACGACGTGATCGCCGAACGCCGGAAGATCGGGGCCACCGACCTGTGGCGACAGGCTCGCGGTGCCGACCGGCGCGGCAGGCAGCTGGACGCGCCGACGACACCCGCACTCCGGGTCGGCAGGCATGCGGACGCGGCCGTGGTGCACAAACCCCGGGTCGGTCCCCGGCTGGACGCGCCCACCCTGCCCTCCGGCCGCATCGCTGCCGGCCGACCTGCCGACCACCAGGCGGAGGAGCGCCGTCGGGGACCGGACCTTCCGCCGCGTTAGGGGCGGTGTCGCGGTCCCCGCTCAGCGGGCCCGGTTGCGGATGCTGCCCCGCTCGAACTGACTGGGCACGGGGAAGTAGCTCTCGAGGAAGGTCATGACGATCCGGCCCTGCTCCTCGGCGTCGAGCTGACCGTGGTGGGTGTCGTTGAGGCAGAACGAGTCGTAGCCCCGGGTCGTCATGATCTGGGTCAGCTGCGGGTGCTCCAACGGCTCGCCGGTGTTGACGTAGCTCATCCGGATGCTGCCCGGCACGGACCGCCCGGTCAGGTAGCCGACGTAGTGATGCAGCGAGGACGCGACCGAGACGTCGGAGTGGGACCGCAGCTGGGACGCGGCGGTGAGCTTCACCTCGTCGGCGAACTGCCGATCCAGCTCGTTGCCGACGCTGCGGGTCATCGCGTACGGCGCGTGCAGCAGGCCATGGGTCAGCGTACGACCGAACGCGTTCCGGATCAGCTGGCGGTTGTTCTTGGCCGCGCTGAAGTTGAAGTCGTCCTCCGCGTCGACGTCGAGCATCGGAATCGGCGTCGGCGAGAGGAAGAACCTCGCCCGGCCGGTCGGATCGAAGAACACCGTCGGCCGGATCGGGCGGCCCAGGAAGAAGTCGTCGTTGAAGTAGATGAAGTGCTCGGCGAGGCCGTCGATGTGGTGCAGTTGCGACTCGATGGCGTGTGAGTTGAACGTCGGCAGGATGCCGCGTCCACCGAACAGCTCGCGGTGATCCACGACGCTGACCCGGGGGTGGTCGGTGTCGAGCCAGGTCGGGGTCTGCCCCGCCGTCACCACGTAGATGTTGCGCACCCACGGGGCGTACATGTCGATGGAGCGCAACGAGTATCGCAGCTCATCCCGATCCCGGAAACGGGCCGACCCGTCCGCCGCCGCGAGCGGGTCGCGCCCCAGCTCCGCGAGGACGCGGTCCTTGGCCGCGCGCCACTGCGGGTCGTCCCCGTCCACCCAGGTGTAGACGACATCGACCGGGAAGTCCAGGTCGGAGATCAGCCGGTGGTTGAAAGGCTCGATGGTGGGATGCTGCCGCCCCCGCACCGTCAGGGTGGCCGGTGTCATGGCCGCCACCGGGACGCTCGGGCCGAGCAGTGTGGTGCGGGTGGCGACCAGCGCCGAGCCGTCCTGCGACGGGGTCCAGAACTCGAGGTCACAGCCGAGCGCGGGCCCGTACCGGAGGGTCCGCGACGACGACACCACCGGCCGGAACAGCCGCAGGCCGACGGCCTCGGCGGCCCGGCTCTCGGCGGTCAGGCACGCGGCGAGGGTCACGGCCGTGACCTTGGCGTCGGTGGTGAGGGTCTCGGCGTAGAAGGGCGCGGCGGAGAACTCCTCCGCGAGGGCGGCGAGCACCGCGTCGCGATGCTCCAGGGCGACCACCACCCGGTGTCGGATGCCGTGGTCGCGCGGCACCCAGTAGGGAATGGCCTGTCTCCAGAGGAGATCGGTCACCGCGGTGAAGTTGGCGTGGGCGGCGTCAGCGGGCGTCAGGTCGTCCCGGACGACGCTGAGGCGGCCGCCGGAGCGGACCAATCCCGCGACCGTCTCCTGGATACGCCCCTCGATGGTCGCCACGTCGGGCCCGCTGGTGATCTGGCCGGGGAGGGAGGCTGCGGGAGCGAAGCCGGATCCGCCGGTGCGTCCGACCCACGCGGCGAGCCGGTCGGCGCCGGCCGATTCGTTGTCAGCGCGCGCCGCGATCAGCTCCGCGAAGAGCTCCTCCCAGCGCCGCATGATCGGCTCGATGCGGTAGTCCTCGGCGGCGCGCAGCGCGCCGGCCCCGAAGTCCTGCCGCAGCCGCTCGTCCGCGATGAGTCTCATCATCGCGTCGGCCAGACCGTCGATGTCGCCGGAGCTGACCAGGAAGCCGTTCTCGCCGTGGGTGATGATCTCCGCTGGTCCGGTCACGATGTCGTACGCCACCGCGGGGACGCCGGCCGCGAACGCCTCCAGCAGCACCAGCGGGAGCGCCTCACCGTCGCGCGAGGACAGCAGCGCGATGCTGGTCTTCGACCACTCCTCGACCATCCGGCCGGTCGGCCCGAGCACCTGCACTTTGTCACTCAGACCGAGGTCGGCGGCCAGGCTGCGCATCTCCGCGAGCAGTGGACCGCCGCCGAAGACCCGTAGCGTCCAGTCCGGATACCTGTCGGCGACCGTGCGGAAGGCGCGGATGGCGTGGTCGATGCGCTTCTCCGACACCATCCGACCCGCCACGCTCACCACCGGGTTGCGGAGGCTGGACCGGGGCCGGAACCCGTCGGGAATGCTGTTCGGGATGACCTCGATCCGCGGGCAGGACGTCGCGAAGGTGTCGACGAACCAGTCCCGGGTGCGATCGGTCAGCACCACCAGCGCGTCCAGTCGCGGCGCGAACTGGAACAGCGGCTCGCCGGTCCCGCCCCGCAACTGCGACGGCCGGTGCTCCTGGTGCACCGTGACCACGGAGGGCGGCGCGAGCGTGACGGCCATGGCCATCAGCGCCGGCGAGGAGGAGACGAGTACGTCGGTGTCGAGCGACCGCAGCGCACGGTCGATCTCCAGGTCGGCGAGGCGGCTGCCCTGCTTCTCCCAACGAGCCGGCATCAACCGGCTCCGGCTGCGGTACAGCGCCTCGTACGTCTCGTCGTCGACGCTCGACGGTCGGGTCGGTCGCGGCGTCGGGCCGGTCAGGTCGACGAGGTAGCGCATCCGCACCCGCTCGTCGGCCTGGAAGAAGCCCTCGTCGCTGGTGCGGTAGACGCTGATCACCTCGACCGTGTGCCGCCGCGAGAGGTGATCGGCCTGGGTGAGGATGGCGCGTTCCGTGCCGCCCATGGCATCGGCGGTCAGCAGGAGGAAGGTGATCTTCAACTCGGTGTCCCCGTGAAACGTGTGAAGCGGAGGCAGGCCACCGCCAGATTGCCGGCTGCGGTGTAGTACGGGCGGTAACCAACGAACTGGTCGCCGTCCAGCGGCAGGACGGCCCGGCTGACGCGGAGGACCGTACGTGGGTCGGTGAGGTCGTGCAGGAACCGGCCGAGCCGGACCACCCGGGTCGCGGAGGTGCGCACCCACGCCTCCCAGATGACCTCCTCGCCCGGCCGGTCCGGCGCCAGGTCGGCGAGGGGTACGACGAACTCGAAGCCGTCGTCGACCGGTGCGATGGGCACGACCACGTCGGCGCCACCGCCCCGCGGCGTGAAGACCACCGCCGGAGCGTCCTGCGGCCGTACGCCGACGAACCGGGCCCGGATCCGGGCCTCGGCGTGGCCGGTCGCGAGCTGGACCACCTCGGCCCGGGCGCGCGCGCCGGTGACCGTGAGCTGGGCGAGCCCGTCGCCGCTGCGCCCCGGCCGGTACAGCCACCCGGACACCGGGTGCGGCGGGTTGCCCACGGTCGGTCCGTCCCGCTCCGGGGTCTCGTCGACCGTCAGGGAGAAGCGACGCTCACCTGCCGCGCCGGCGTCCACCGCGAGCCCCACCGACCAGGTGCCCTTGCCCAGCGCGATCTCGTCGGCGGAGTCACCGAGACGGGCCACCACCTCCACGGCGAGCCGACCGTCCTCCCGCCGGACCGTCGCCGGGCAGCGGAGCGTGTCGCCCTCGCGAACGAAGAAGATCTCGGCCCGGTCGGCCGGGTCGGTGTCGGCCGGCAGCACCGCGTGCACGTGCAGCGTGCGCCCGTCGAGCACGGCGAAGAAGTCGCAGTCGGCCGGTGGCAGCCCGGCGACCGGGTCGTGCCGCAGGCGGGTGACCCGCTCGACGAGCCGGTCGGTGACCAGACCGGCGCGGCGACGGGCACCGTGTACCGCCTGCAGCAGTCGGGGCTGTGCCAACCGGTTGGGCGGATTCATCGGACCCACCCGGGTTCGTCGCTCGCCGGGTCGACACCGCCGGGCGTGGGGGCCTGCCAGCTGGGAATCGCGGCGGCCTCCGGAAGGTACGTCGCCGCCCGGGCCGTCGCCGTCATCCTCGCCCGCTCCGCCTCGACCTCGGGCGGAAGCTCGAACGGCGCCCGGAACGGAAGGTACGCCGAAAGGAAGTCGGTCAGCATGGCGACCTGCTCGGAGAGGAGGACCTCGCCCGAGTCGGTGTCGTTGAGGCAGAACACGTCGCAGTGCCGCCGTGCCAGCAGGTTGGCCAGCTTCACCGGGGTAGACGGGTGGGCCAGGTCGGCGTACGTGTACCGGATCGACCCGGGCACCGCCTGGCCGGAGAAGAACGACCAGTAGTGCTGCAACGAGGACGGGATCGAGAGATCCTGCGGGTGCCGGAACTGATGCCCGGCGGTGCCCACCACCTCGGCCGGCAGGTGTCGCTCGATGTCCTCCAGCACGCTCTTGCGCAGCGGGTACGGGACGTGCCGCATCTTCTGCGTGATGGTGCGCCCGAACCGTTCCTCGAGGTGCTGGCGGTTGTTCTTGCCGGCTGCGGTCACCGGCGCGTCGTAGACGGTCGCCGGGCCGACGTCCAACTGGGCCGGCGACGGAAAGAACTTCGCGATGCCGTTGGCGTGGAAGAACGTGGTCGGGAGCAGCGGGCGCCCGAAGAACATGTCGTCGTTGACGTAGATGAAGTGCTCGCTGAGGCCCGGGATGAGGTGCAGCCGGGACTCGATGGCGTGCGAGTTGAAGGTCGGCAGCTGACCGGTGCCACCGAAGATCTCGCGGTGGCGCACGACCCGCACCATCGGGTGCTCGACGTCCAACCACGGCGGGACCTGGTCGTCGGTCACCAGGTAGATCTGCCGGACCCACGGCGCGAACGACACCACGGAGCGCAGCGAGTACCGCAGCTCGTCGCGGCTGGCGTAGCGGGAGGCGTGCGCGCCGACCAGATTGATCTCGGCCTGCCCGTGCTCGCGCAGGGCCGCGTTCTTCCGTGCCTGCCAGTCGCTGTCGTCACCGTCCACCCAGGTGTAGACGACGTCGATCGGGAAGGTGATGTGCTCGTGGCCGAGGCCGGCGAACTCGGCCCGGGTGCGGTAGGTGGCCGGCCCGCCAGCCGGCACGAAGCGGCTGAGCTGGGACGCCGGGACGCGGATCGTCTCGCCCGTCTCCGGCACGGCCGCCGCGACCTGGTTGCCGCGCGGCGCGACGAGGTCCGCCTCGGGCTTCTCCTGCGGCGACACCGTGCGCCAGAACTCGACCTCACAGGCGAAGGCACTGCCGAGAACGGTGTGGCCGAAGGGGTCGGTGACCGCGTGGAAGACCTGTGCGATCGCATCGGGGTGGTTGGCGCCGACCTCGCGGCGACCCGCGTCGATGAAGCGCAGGGTGACCCCGTCGGTCGACGTGGCCCGGCCGAGCACCTTGAGCACCGTCGCCCTGTGTTTGCGCGACACGGCGATCGCGCTGCGCAGGTCGTCGGCGTGACGCACGTGGAAACCGTCGATCCCGGCCTCGTCGAGCGCCCGGGTCACCAGGTCGAGGTTGCGCTGCCGGAGGGCCAGCGGCGTCGCCTCCTCGACGACCCGAGCATCCACCCGGAGGCCGTCGACATCCCGGACCTGACGCACCTCACCGGGCGCGGTCCGGGATCGGCGGACGGTGACCCGGGTCAGCCGACGGACGAGCCAGAGCTGCCGTTGGGGCGGCACGAGCTGGATGAGTCGCTCCCGGTACGCCTTCGGCACCATACGGTGTGGGCGCAGCATCATCCTCGACCGCCGTTCCGACGCGTACGCGCGTCATTCGCGATCCGGCGGCGCGGGCGGGCCGGGCCACTCCGTCCCGACCACGGAAGGGCAACGATCACCCTGCGTCCCACGCCTTGCCCCCGTTTCCTGTCGCCGACCGGTGAGCGGTCGACGTCGTCCCATCGCCTGTGCGGGCATGCCGCACGGGCGGCCGGCTCACCACGCCGGTCGCGCAGCGGAAAGGTACCAGTGCGATCTCCGCCCGAACACCCTCTCCTCACCTCGGGGTAACTGTCCGTTCGGATTACATCGGGCAAATGGTGCCTTTGCGATCCATGACGTTCCGTCGGTGCCGGTCGCGAACCGTCACTGGCCGGACGAGCAGGCCCGACCAGCTTCGGTGACCTGGTAGATCCGCACGTGGCCCTCCCGGTGGACCAGGGTCAGCCGGTCGCTGTCGTCGAGCCGCTCCTGCTCGTAGTTCGCCGGCCAACCCTTGTAGTCGCGGCCGCCCACCACCAGGTACTCGATGGCGAACCGGCGTACCGTGCAGCCCTGGTTCTTCGGCGCCTTCTTGTTGTTGACCAGCCAACTGAAGGCCCGCCACCGGTCGGTGTAGTTCTCCCGGCCCACCTTCTCGAGCGGCGGGATGCCGAACAGGGTGGGCGTGCCGTAGTCGGCGTAGGACCAGCTCATGAACTGCCGGTGCCGGTCGTACGCGACCACCTTGCCCGGCGGGGTGTGCTCGGCCAGCCACTCGAAGGCCCGGGGGTACTCCTGCCCGACCGGCGCCCGCTGCACCATCGCCTTCCGCAGCGGACGCCATGTGTCGGGCACCAGGGCGAGCGACGCCAAACTCAGCACCACGACCGAGGCCGCGACGGCGGCGGGGGCGGCGGATCCGCGCAGCGTCCCGGCGCGGGCGACGAGCCGCACGAGCAGCCACTGGACTCCCAACCCGATGACGATCGCGCCCGCCACGGTGAGCACCCCGTAGACCGGGAAGATCATCGCACGGGGTCGTTCGCTGTCGCCGTACCAGAGGCTGGCCAGGGCCCGCGCGGCCGACGAACCCGACGCGACGGTCCAGATCCCGACGAGCGTGAACAGCACGCCGGCCAGCAGCCACGGGCGGGCCCAGCGCACCTGCGGCAGCACCAGCGACAGGGGAGACGCGAGCAGACAGGCGATGGCGATCCAGAGGCCAACCTGAACGGCCAGCCCGTGGATCTGGACTTTGGAGCTGTCCGGCAACGGGTAGGCCCACAGCACGTAGCGTTGCGCATCGGTGACCCAGTACTCGATCGCCTTGCCCCACTGGCCGAGCAGGTCGGGCGGTTCGGTGATCCGCTCACCGCCGGCGCCCAGGATGACGCCGAGCAGGGGCACGAGCGAGACGAGGCCCGCGACGGCGGCCGCCCCGACGCCCGCCGCGCTGCGGCGCCAGGTCAGCGCCCCCCTCGCCACCAGGAGTACACCGAGCGCGAGAACGCCAACGAAGAGGACGTCGTACGAGTGCGTCATCACGATGCCGGCGCCCCCGAGACCGGCCAGCAGGCCGAGCCGTACCGGGTGTGGGCCGCGCAGAGCGAGTGCGAGCAGCAGGGCGACCCCACCGGCCAGGCAGGGAGCGGTCTGCTCGTTGACCCGGCCGGAGATCAGCGAGGTCCACATCGGGCCCAGGAAGACCGGGGCGGTGGCGGCGGCGGCCGCGATCACCGGTCCCCCGCGGAGGATCCGGACGGCGGCGTAGATGCCGGCGACCAGGGCGAGCGGCCCGATGACGATCGCCCACGCGGTCATCGTCGTGCTCATCAGCCCGCCGGACAGGTGGGTCGCCTGCGCCCAGGCGACGTTCTCCGCCAGCGGATAGAACTCGCACGAGGTGACCGTATCGGTCGAACCCGAACTGCACGCCGAGGTGATGTCGACACTGTTGGTGTCGAGAATGCGTCTCGCCATGTAGCCGTGGTTCATCGCGTCCCAGCCGGGAGTGGCGACGAGTCGCCCCACGATCGCCCAGCCGTACGCCACGCTCACCACCGACGGCACGGCGACCCCGATCAGGTCGGCGCGACGCGGCAGGACGGGCCGAATCCGGAGGCGCGACGCCAGTGAGCGGCGCTGGTCGTCGTTCGTGTGCTCGGCGCCGCGCTCGGCGGTCGGCCGCTGGTTGTCGGCGGTGCGCCGGCACAGCAGCCGGGAGAGCGCGACCGCGGCGCCGGCCACGAGCAGCTCCACGACGAGCGTCGCCAGGGCGCTGTCGGGAAGCCCGAGCGTGGGCAGCCAGGCCATCGTCAGCGCGATCAGGCCCAGAGTCAGGGCGGGGGCGGCCGCCCAGGCAACCCAGCGGTAGCGCCCCGGCGGAAGGGCGAAGCCGAGCAGCGCCCCAGGCACGACGGCCACGAGGAGGGCGATGAGTGTGGTCAAGATTTCTTACCTCCCGGTGGTTACCGCAGAGCGGCAGCGGCCGGAAGGTTACCGGAACAAGGGCCGGTGGGCGGTACCCACTGCCTGCCTGCCTGCCTGCCTGCCGGGCGTCGGCGCCGCCGTCGGGACGGGTCATGCCGCTGAGCCCGGAAGCCCCTCGATACGACGGTGGCCGGCCGCGCCCTCCCCGGCTGCGACCGACCACCGCGCTCTCGTGGCGCCCGGGCTCAGTACGAGTAGCCCGAGCTGCCGGCGTCGTTCGACCCGCTGTCCGCTGGCGGGGCGACCGCCTTCGGCGTCGAGGTGGGCAGGCAGCTGAGGTTCTTCTTGCCGTCCGGCTGGACCACGAACCAGGTGCCGCCGACGGCCTGGCCCTTCCACTGGCCGGGCTTCTTGTCACCGATGTAGCGGTACACCGGCCAGCCGCCGACAGTGAGCTGGCGGGTGCCGTCCTGCCGGGTCACGCTGCCGACCTTGTCGTCGGAGACGCCGGTGAGCTGCGCGTTGCCGTCGGTCAGCGCCGGCGGCCACACCTGCGCGCACTTGTCCACGCAGTTCGATGCGGGCGGGTCGGCGGTGTCCTTGTCGAAGCGGTACAGGATCCAGCCGTCCTGATCGGTGACCACCTTGCCCATCCGGGCGACCTTCTTGCCGATCAACTGCTCGGTCAGGTCGACGTCCGCGGGCGGCGGCGCGTCGGCGGGAGCCTCCGCGGACGCCGAGGCCTCGGGTTCAGCCGCCGCGGTGGGCTCGGCCGCGGCGACGGCGACCGGCTCGGCCGCGCTCGAGTTCGCCCCGTCGTAACCCGCAGGAGCGCAGGCCGTTAGTGCGACCATCGCGCTCGCGACGATGACGGTCCGCTTCATCTGTGCCACGTGCCCTCCTCATTCTTGGCAGTTCACCCATAGGTACGGCAGGAGAGCTGTCAAGGTTGAAGGAGTAACAGTGGTCAATTTCACGTGAATTGATTGAACCGATCCGGGTGCCCGTGCGTGTGCCCGAGCGCGGACCGCTCCGATGCAACGACGCATCGGCGCCGGCCATTGTCATAATGGCCGACGCCGATGCGGTACGCGAACCTACATGGGCACCGTGACCAGCGGACTGGCCACCCCGTTACCGTTCACCGACTGCACCTGGATCTGCTTGATGTCGGCGACCGGGGCCGACGTCGAAGCGCTCAACTCGAGGCCCTGCGGGCGAGTGTTGGTGCCGTAGCCGCCAGGCGGCACCGACCAGGTCGAGATGACCTCCGTGGTCGAGTTCTTCCGCTGCACCACCAGTCGGCAGATGAGCGGGCCGGGCAACCGCTGAAGGCTGAAGTTGATCCGGGTGCCGTAGTCCTTGGTGACCAGGAACATCGTCGTCTGCACACCCGTGGTCGGGTCGGTGGCGTCGACCTGGTCACCCTCCTCCTCGTTACCGCCGACCCCCGGGCCGGAAGGCGCCCCGGTCGGCGCACTCGTCGGCGGCTCGTTCCCCGGCGCGCTCAGCGTCGGCTCGGCGAGCACCCCCGGCGGTTCGTCGTCGGTGACGCTCACGAAACCGACCGCGGTCAGGCCACCGAAGACCACCACCGCCGCGGCGGTGGCGAGCAACTGGCGGAACCGGGTGCGTCGTCGATCGGCGCGGACCGCGACCAGCGTCCGGTCCAGCAGCGCCGGGTCGGTCGCGGCCTGCTCCAGCGCCATCATCGTCTCGCCGTCGATGCCGGAGAGGAGCCCGACGACCGGCACCATCGTCTCCAGCTCGGCCGCGCAGGCCCAGCAGGTGGCGAGATGCTCCTCGAACCGCTCGGTGTCCTGCTCGTCGAGGACGCCCAACGCGTACGCGGCGACGTCCATGTGGTCTGGCCGGCTCATTCTGTCACCCCCCGCTCCTGCAGAGCCGTGCGAAGCGCGCGCAGCGCGTAGTAGACCCGCGACTTGGCGGTGCCGAGTGGAAGCCCCAACTCCTCGGCGGCCTCCGGCACCGTCCGCCCCCGGAAGTACGTCGAGATCAGGATCTCGCGGTGCGACTGACTCAGCGTACGCAGGGCGTCCGCCACGGTCATCGTGCGCAGCACCCGGTCGGTGCTGTCCGCCTCGGCGAACGCGGTCAGGTCCCGGTCGTACGTTTCCGGCGGCCGGGCCTGCTCGCTGCGATGCTCGTCGATCGCGATACGGCGGGCCACGGTGACCAGCCAGGGCCGCAACGACCCCTGCCCCTGCGCGCCGAGGCGGTGCGCGTTGCGCCAGGCCCGCAGCAGCGTCTCCTGGACGATGTCCTCCGCGCGCTGCCGGTCCCCCCCGGTGAGCCGCATGACGAACATCAGCAACGGACCGGCGTGCTCCGCGTAGAGCAGCCGGATCAACTGGTCGGAGTGGCTCGCCTCGGTTGACGTCGCCTGATGGCGCCCGGGCGCCGGTCGCGGCGTCACCGGACCATTCTGGCGAGCGGGCGGTCGTCCGTCGACCCCCCGGGCAGACGAGGTCGGCCGCGACGAGGGACGTGCGGACATCCAGTCCACGCGAATCGCGTCGCCATGCCAACCGGCCGCCACCGCATGCATGCAGACCTCCGGGGTGTCTGTTGACCAACGCCGCCCACCAGGCGGGCCGCCCGGTGGTACGCAGCGCCGCCCCGAGCGGATCAACAAACCGCGAAAAAAGTTCTGCGCTGCCGCTCGGCGGACAGATCAGCGGCGGACGGAGAACAGGCCCGGCGGTGGCGGGTCGGAGCCGGTGGCGTCGGCGTCCCGCACCACCGGAGCACCACCGGCGAAGCGGTCCAGCTCGTCGCCGGCCACCACCCGGCCGGGAAACCAGTCGCCGGCCGCCCGCCGCGTCAGCTCGGCCACCGGAGGCGTGGTCCGCCCGGCGACCAGGACGAGGTTGCCGTACCGACGGCCGCGCAGCACGGCCGCGTCCCCGACCAGGCAGGCCCGGGGCAGCACCGAGCGGACCGTGGCGACCTGCCCGCGGGCGTGCCGCAGCGGCGGGCCGTCCGCGAGGTTCGCCAGGTACCAGCCAGCCGGCCGGAGCACCCGGGCCACCTCGGCCGCGTACTCCACCGAGGTGAGGTGAGCCGGGGTGCGAGCGCCGGCGAAGACGTCGGCGACCACCACGTCGTAGCTGGCGTCCCGGGTGGCGGCCAGCACGGCGCGGGCGTCCTCGACCCGGACCCGCAGCCGGGCATCGGCCGGCCAGGGCAGCGCCCGGCGGACCAGCTCCACCAACGCGCCGTCCACCTCGGACACCCGCTGCGTGGAGCCGGGCCGGGTGGCGGAGACGTACCGGGGCAGGGTCAACGCGCCACCACCGAGGTGCAGCACCCGCAGCGGCTCGCCGGTGGGCGCGATCAGGTCGATCGCCGCGGCCAGCCGCCGGACGTACTCGAACTCCAGGTGGGTGGGGTCGTTCAGGTCGACGTGCGACTGCGGGGCGCCGTCCAGCAGCAGCGTCCACGAACCGGGCCGGTCCGGATCCGGGATCAGCTCGGCCTGCCCGGTGTCCACCTGCTCGACCACCCGGTCACCCGCCCGCTTGCGTCCCATCCCGACCAGTATCCGCGGTCAGCGGCCCGCTCGGGCCGCGGCCGTCAGCGCACGGTGCAACAACCGGGAGTCGCCGAGCAGGGCCCGCAGCCGGCGCTCCAGGCCGGCGATCGGGATCAGGTTCTGCGGGGCCCGTGGGTCCTTGTACGGGGTGGAGGCGAACCGGGGCAGGGTGACCAGCGACAGGTCGGCCAGCTCGATCGCCGCCTCGACGGGCAGGTCGGCGGAGCACTCCACCCGGACGATGCCGGCCCACGGCGCGCCGACAGCCACCGGCAGCCGCAGATACCACGACCAGCCGCCCCACGCCGTGCCGAGCCGGAACACGGGCGAACGTTCACCCGGCGCCAGGGTGGTCACCACCGCGGTCAGCCGGGCTTCCAGGTACTGGCTGTGCTGGGTCTTGATGTAACCGAGTGTGCGCGGCAACTGCCGCCGGCTGCGCAACGGGCCGTCCACCACCAGCAGATCGCCGTCGACCCGGGCGGCGTCGGAGACCGCCACCTCCAGCGCGGTCAGCGGGCCCTGCACGGCAGCCGGCAACTTGGCCAGCTCACCGGTGCCGCCCACCCGGTGCACCGGGTAGCGGATCGCCCCCGCCACCACGTCCTGCGCCGACGGGCTCGCGGTGAACAGGCCCCGGCCCACCCGGGCGCCGGCCAGCTGCGCCGCACCCCGGCCCAGGTCGCAGCGGACCACCCCCGCCGCGTACGAGGCGGCCAACCCGGGGAACGACCCCCCGTCGGCCTCGGCCGTCCAGATGCTCGCGTCGATCCGGCGTACCCCGTCAACCAGCAGCACCACGTCCGGCGCCCGCACTCCCGGCCGTACCCCGATCGCCCGCCAGTCCACGGCCGGCAGCTCCACGTCCGCGTCGACCTGCGCGCTGCTCGGCGTGGCCGGCCCGGCGGCGGACGCCTCGAACGACGCACCGTACGCCGGGTCCCACGAGTCGACGAAGAACGCGGCGTCGGTCACGGAGTCGCGCCTTCGTTCGCGACTGCGGGGCTCCGCTGCGCTGCACTCCTCGCGCTCACCGGCCGGTCCGTTCCACGCGCGCCGAGCGGGCATCCTTGCGCACCTCGAACCGGACCGGGATCCGTTCGGCCAGCGCCGGCACGTGGGTGACCACGCCGACCATCCGGTCGCCCCGGGCGGCCAGGTTTTCCAGGGTGGCCGCCACCGTGTCCAGGGTGGCCGCGTCCAGCGTGCCGAAGCCCTCGTCCAGGACGATCGACTCCAGGGTCGCCGCCGTGGTCGACATCCCGGCCAGCTGCTCGGAGAGCGCGAGCGCCAACGCCAGCGACGCCTGGAACGTCTCGCCGCCGGAGAGCGTGCGCACGCCCCGGCGCAGCCCGGCATCGTGGTGGTCGACCACGAAGAACTCACCCTTGTCGTGCACCAGCTCGTACTGCCCGCCGGAGAGCTCCCGCAGGATGCCCGACGCACCGTCGACCAGCAGGTCCAACGCCTCGGCCAGCAGCCACCGTTCGAAGTTGTTGGCCCGCAGATGCCCGGCCAGCGCGCGGGCCACCTGAGCCTCCCGCTCGTGACCGGCGCGCTGCTCGCGCAGAGTCCCGGCCTGCTCGCGGCGTTCCCGAAGCCGACGCCGGTCGGCCTCGGCCCGCTCCACCGCCACGGTCGCGGCGTGCACCGGATCGTCCGCGACCGGCACGTCCGCGGCGGCGAAGATGCCGGCGATGCTCCGCTGCACCGCGTCGGCCGCCCCCTCGGCCTCGGCGACCACGGCGGCCCGACCGGCCCGGTCGGCGCGGCGCCGGTCCGCCTCGGTGGCCGCCCAACCGGTCAGCGCCGCCCACGCGGCGGAGACGTCGTCCCGGTCGGTCGCGGGAGGGCCGAACCGGGCCAGCCCGTCCCGGATGGTGTCGAAGCCCCGCCAGGCCGCCCGCAGCCGCTCCTCGGCGGCGTCCACCCCGGCGCGGGCCGTTCGGGCCGCGTCCCGGCCGGCCCGAACGGCGGTCGCCGCCTCCTCCAGCGCGCGCCGCAGCCGGGCGTGCTCGGCCAACTCCCGGCGCAACACGGCCGGCTCGGCCGCCCCGGAGAGCTGCCCGGCCAGCTCGGCCAACCGGGCGTCCAGCTGCTCCTGCCGGGCCCGGGCCTGCACCAGCAGCCGTTCCAGGTCACGCGCCGCCGCGTCCCGCTGCTGCACGACCGCCTGGGCGGCCTTCGTTGCGGCCCGCGCCGCCTTGCCGGCCGCCGTGGCGGCGGCCACCGCCGAGTCGGCCGGCACCGCCGGCACCTCGGCCACCGGCTGCTCGCAGACCGGGCAGGCGGCGCCGGGATGCAGGTGCACCCGCAGGCCGACCGCCAGGTCGGTGGCCTTCGCCTCCTCGTGCGCCCGGAAGGCCGCCTCCAGCTCGGCCTCGGCCCGCTCGGCGTCGGCGCGGGCGGCTGCCAGCGACGCTACCGCCGCGGCGTGTTCGCCGTTCGCCGCGGTCACCGTCGCGCGGACCGTCTCGGCCTCGCCGGTCAGCCGGTCGCGGTCGTCGTACGCCCGCAGCAGCATCCGCAGCGCGCTTTCGTCCCCGGCGCCGGCGAGCTCGCCGCGAAGCTTCTCCTCCCGCTCCTCGGCCAGCGAGACGCCGGTGGCCGCCGCCTCGGCGTCGGCCCGTGCCATGGTCACGGCGAGGGCCACCTCGGCCACGCCGCCCGGCGCGCGCACCCCGGTCAGCACGGTGAGCTCGTCGTCGAGGGCGCTCAGCGCCGCCGCCGCCTCGCGCGCCGCGGCCCGGGCCGCCGCCAGCTCCGGCACAGCAGCGGTCACCGCGGCGGCCAGCTCGGTCATCCGGTCGACCCGGGCGTCGGCCTCGGCCAGCGCCTCGTCGTCCACGCCGGTGAGCCCGGCGAGCACCTGGTCGACCGCGTCCAGTCGGGCCTCCGCCTGCGCCGCGCGCGCGGTCGCCCGCTTCTGCACGTCCTCGTAGACGCCGAGGCCGAGCAGGTTGACCAGGATCTGCTGCCGGGTCGCCGGCTTGGCGTGCAGGAAGTCGGCGAACTGGCCCTGCGGCAGCACCACACAGCTGGTGAACTGCTCGTACGGCAGCCCGACCGCCTCCAGCACCGCCTGCTCCATCTCGGCGGGGGTGCCGGCCACCACCTCGCCGAGGTCCTCCGGGCTCAGGCCGGTGTCCAGCTTGGTCACGTCGAAGCCGGCCGGCATCAGCTGCAACCCGGCGTTCGCGGTCTTGACGTTGCCCCGGCCGTCCCGGCGCACCACCCGGGTGGCCACGTACCGGGCGCCGCCGGACTCGAAGACCAGCCGAACCCGGGCCTCCGTCGCCGACGGCGCGAGCGCGTTCGCCAGCCCCCGGGTGCCGCCCCAGCGGGGCACCGTGCCGTAGAGGGCGAAACAGATGGCGTCCAGCACGGTGGACTTGCCCGAGCCGGTCGGGCCGATCAGGGCGAAGAAGTCGGCGTCGGTGAAGTCGACGGTCGTCTCGTCCCGGAAGACCGTGAAACCGGCCATGTCCAGCCGCATCGGACGCATCAGTGCTCGACCTCCTCGAAGAGTTCGTCGAAGAGCTCCCGGACGCCCTCGTCGGCGTGCCCCCGGCTGTCCAGATAGTCGGCGAACAGCTCCCGGGGCGAGCGCCCGGAGCGTTGCGCGATGCGGGCGCCGCTGCCCGGCGCGGCGAGCAGCTCCGGGTCGATCCGGATCTCCAGGGCACGGGGAAGCAGCTCCTGGACCTCTTCGCGGAGGCCGGCGCGGGGCTGCTCCCGCACGTACACCCGTAGCCAGGCGTCCGGCGCCTCGATCTCGGCGAGCTGGGCCAGGGTGCCCCGCACGGTGCGCAGCGCGCTCGCCGCGGTCACCGGCACCTCGCGGACCCGGGCCGCGGTGCTCGCCGTCACCTCGACCACGGTCACGGAGGGGACGTTCTCCTGCTCGCCGAAGTCGACCGCGAGCGGACTGCCGCTGTAGCGCACCGGGCAGGGGCCGATGACCCGCTGCGCCCGGTGCAGGTGGCCCAGCGCCACGTAGTGCGCGGTGGCCGGGAAGACGGTGGCCGGCACGGCGTAGCCGAGCACGGTGTGCGCGTCCCGCTCGCCGCCGCCGGTGGTCGCGCCGGTCACCGTCAGGTGCGCGGTGACCAGGTGCACCCGGTCCGGCTCGGTGAAGCCCTCCGTGAGTCGACCCAGCACCCGTCCCAGGTGGTCGGCGTACGTCTGGTTGGCCTCGGCGGCGGTCAGCTCGTACATCTCCAGCGCGCGCACCGCGTACCGCTGGGACAGGAACGGCAGCGCGGCCAACTGCCACCGCTCGCCGCCGGCGGTGGTGCCGTCGATCACGTGCTCGTCCGGGTTTTCCCGTACCCCGCCGCGCAGCGTGATCCCGGCAGCCTCCGCCCACGGCCGCAGCGCGTCCAGCGCCGGGCCGTTGTCGTGGTTGCCGCCGATCGCGACCACGTCCGCGCCGGTGCGGCGCAGCGCGGTCAGCGCCCGGGTGACCAGCCGGGTGGCCTCGGAGGTGGGCGCGGCCGTGTCGTAGAGGTCACCGGCGACGATGACCAGATCCGGCTGCTCGGCTATCGCGATGTCGATCACCCCGGCCAGCACGGCCTTGTGTTCCTCGGCCCGGGACTGCCCCTTGAGCACCTTGCCGACGTGCCAGTCCGAGGTGTGCAGGATCTTCATGGCTGCGCTGGCCCCCCTAGAACGGGATGTCGTCGTCGGTGCCGCCGCCGGAGCCCACGACGGCGAACGGGTCGGCGGACTGGGTGATCGAGCGCAGCGTCTCCGATGGCGCGCGGCCCGCCTCGGAGACCCGGGTGGCCCAGGCCGGGAACGGGAACTCCAGACAGAGCGGCACGGGGATGTCGGGCTGGTTGACGAACATGGTGCCCGGCTTGGCCAGCAGCGCCCGTTGCCGCTGCGCCGGCGGCAGGAAACCGTACTCCGGGCGGGAGGCCTCGGCCGGGTCGAGCCGGCCGACCACCCGGATCGCCGAGTTGGTGACGATCCGCCGCTCCACCTCGCTCGCCGTCTGCTGGGCGCCGATCAGGATCACGCCGAGCGAGCGGCCCCGCTCGGCGATGTCCAGCAGCACCTCCTTGATCGGCGAGGAGCCCTCGCGGGGGGCGTACTTGTTGAGCTCGTCGAGGACGACGAAGAGCAGCGGCTTGGCGGTTCCGGACTTCTCCTTGCGCTCGAACTCGCTCTTGAGCGTCACACCGACCACGAACCGCTGGGCGCGGTCCGGAAGGTTGTGCAGGTCGACCACGGTGACCTGCGCCGACTCGCTCGTGTTGATCGAGTGCGGGCGGCGGGTGGCGAGGTCGCCGCGGATCAGCCGGGCGAGGTCCTTCTTGCTGCCGATCAACCGCCTCGCGAACGCGTTGACGGTGCCCAGACCGACCGCGCTGCCAGCCCAGTCGGAGCGGGTCTCGTCGTCGTTGAGCTGGTCGACGATGTGGTCGACCAAGTCGCCGTAGGAGCCGAGCCGGACCCCGTCGATGCTCACCCCGCCGTCGGCGGGCTGGGCGTAGCGGGCCAGGTGCGCGGTGACCGAGTGGACCACCATCGTGTACTGCTGGCGCTCGTCGTCGGCGTCGGCGAAGACGTACGGCAGCAGCCGGTCGGCGCAGAACTCGCTCAGCGTCCAGTAGAAGGCGTCGACGCCGGTGAGCCGGCTGCTCACGTCCGGAGTGCCGGCCGAGTCGCCGACCCGGGGCGGGGCGTACACCCGGACGTCGGGGAACGCGCCGGCGGTCAGCCCGAGCTTCGCGTACGCCGCGCGGGTGGGCTCGTCGAGCCGGGTGTTGGGATGGTCGAGGAAGAGCAGGTCCTCGCCCTTGACGTTGAAGATCAGCGCCTTGGCGTTGACCGCGTCGCCGCCCAGCACCCCGGAACGGAAGACCGAGTAGAGCAGGAAGGTGGCGAAGCTGGTCTTGGTGGCCACGCCGGAGATGCCGGAGATGGAGACGTGCGCGCCCCGGCTGCCGTCGAGGAAGTCGGCGTTGAGGTAGACCGGCACCCCGTCGCGACCCATCCCCATCGGGATGCGCCGCTCCATCCGGTCGAAGTGCAGCGCCCGGGCGCGGGCGTCGCCCTCGGCCCGGTGCACCACCGCCCCCGGGGTCGGCGGCACGTAGAACTCCGGGTCGACCCGGGTGGTGGTCACCTCGGCCGCCTCCTGCACCTGCGCGGGCAGCGTGCCGTCGGCGATGGCGAAGACGTCGGAGTCGAACTGGGCGCCCTCGTGCCGGGCCCGGACCTGGGTGACCACCCCGGCGATCGTCACCGGCTCGCGGTCGGGCAGCTCACGCCGCGTCACCACCACGTCGTCGAGCTGGAGGTAGCTGCCGGGGGCCACGGCCGTCCAGAACTGCAACGGGGTGGCGTCGGCGGTGCCCAGCACCCGGCCGACCGGCTCGCCCGGGGTGTCGAGGCCGGCGTCGGTCATCGGGCGACTCGGGTCGGTCGGGCATCACGGTCGGCGCGCATGAGGTGCATCCTGCCCGAGGAGTACGACAGGTTGCCACGCGACGCGGCGGACGACACCATCGCCAGTCAGGCACGCGACGCTGGGTGCCGGGTCAGCGACGGGCCGTTGCCGACCCGGGGTTCACTCGCGGGCGTGGCGGAGCATGAGGACGCCGTCGTCGGCGGCGAGCACGTGCCGCAGCGGCAGCTGCCGGGGTGGCGCGGCGTCGCCGGCGATGATCCGGCCCGGGCCCGGCCCGGCGAGCAACGGCGCGACGGTGAGACACAGCTCGTCCACCAGGTCGGCGGCGGTGAGCGCGCCGAACAGCTGCGGGCCGCCCTCACAGAGCAGCTCGGTCAGCCCACGCTTGTGCAGCTCGTCGAGGCCGGCGGCCAGGTCGACCCGGTCGGTGCCGCAGCGCAGCACGTCGGCGACGTCGGTCAGCCCGGGCTGCGGTTCGGCGCCGGCGTGGGTGAGCACCACCGGGCGGACCGGGGCGTCGGCGAACGCGGCCTGCGCCGGGTCGAGGTCGAGCGAACCGGAGACGACGACCAGCGTCGGGTACTCGGCCAGCCCGTGCTCGCGGCGCCAGGCGCGGCGGCGCTCGTCGAGCCGGACCGCCCGGTAGCCCTCGTGGCGCAGTGTGCCGGCGGCCACCACCAGCGCGTCGCAGAGCATCCGCAGCAGGCCGAACACCCGCTTGTCCGGCTCGCCGGAGAGCCCGGCGGAGTAGCCGTCCACGGTGACCGCGCCGTCCAGGCTGGCCACGAAGTTGACTCGCAGGCGGGGCTGGTCGGCGCGGCCGTAGAGCGCGGTGAGCGCGGCGTCGTCCAGCGGCTGCGCCGCCGGCTCGGGCCAGAGCCGCCGGATCGGGATTCCGACGGTCATTCGCTGGCCGGACCGGTGACCGGAGGGGTCGGTCGGGCGGTACGGTGCTGGCAGTCGCACCAGTTCCGGCCCGGGCAGTCGTCGTGTCGCCGGGCCCGGCACGCTCGGCAGATCATGCTGGCAGCCTAAGCCGCGGGAGGACAGGACAGCATGCCGCGTCAGATCTTCCAGCTGAAGATGTCCCTCGCCGGCGTCCGTCCGCCGGTCTGGCGCCGGGTGCTCGTTCCGGCCGGCTACACGCTGGATCGGCTGCACCGGGTGGTGCAGCACGCGATGGGTTGGCGGGACTGCCACCTGCACTCGTTCGAGATCGACGCGGTGCAGTACGGCGAGCCCGACCCGGACGGCGAGCTGGCGCTGCACGACGAGCTGGACGTGCGGCTCGACGCGGTGCTCGGCAAGGGCAGCCGGTTCTCCTACACCTACGACTTCGGCGACTGGTGGGAGCACGACCTGGTGGTCGAGGACGCGCTGACCGCCGACCCGGAGGAGCGGTACCCGGTCTGCCTGGACGGCGAGCGGGCCTGCCCGCCGGAGGGCATCGGCGGCCCGTCGGGCTACCGGGCGCTGCTGGTGGCGCTGGGCGATCAGGGCGATCCGGCCGACGTCGCCGACCCGGCGCACGCCCTGCTGCTCGACTGGGCGGGCTCCACATTCGACCCCGCCCGCTTCGACGTCGACCGCGCCGGCACTCTGCTGCGCCGCTTCTGCTGACCCCGCGTCGCCCGCCGCAGTGGGCAACCGTGGTGAGTCGCCGGCCGAGGTGCCGGGATTTTCGCGTTTTCGGGTGACCTGCCACCGGGGTCGATGGCGGTAACGATCTGGGAACGCTCCCATCGCCCTATTGACACCCCCGTTACCCGCCGGCAATCTCATGGGAGCGCTCCCGGAGGTGGCGCGGGTCACCCACGCTCCTCCATCCGGCCGCCGGCACCGCCGGCGCCGACCCGGCGCGGCAAGCACCCCCCACCACAAACCACCCAGCCTCACCACCGGAAAGAGGGGTCAGCGAATGAGTGTCACCACGCGGCGTACCCGCCTGGCGGCCGCTGCCCTGGCCGCGATCACCGCAATCGGCGGTCTCGCAGCCTGCGGCAACGACGACGAGCCGGCGGCCGGCGAGAAGCCGGCCAAGCTGGTCGTCGACACCTTCGGCGAGTTCGGCTACGACGAGATCGTCAAGCAGTACGAGAAGGACACCGGAATCAAGGTCGAGCTGCGCAAGACCGCCCAGCTCGGTGAGTACCGGCCGAAGCTGGTCCGCTACCTGGCCACCGGCAAGGGCGCGGCGGACGTCACCGCCCTGGAAGAGGGCATCCTCAACGAGTTCAAGCCCAACCCGCGCAACTGGGCCGACCTCACGCCGCTGGTCGCCGACCACTCCAAGGAGTACCTGCCCTGGAAGTGGGAGCTGGGCAAGGCATCGGACGGCCGGCTGATCGGCCTGCCGACCGACGTCGGCAGCCTCGCGGTCTGCTACCGCAAGGACCTGTTCCAGGCGGCCGGCCTGCCCACCGAGCGCGACCAGGTGTCGGCGCTCTGGACGGACTGGAAGGGCTTCCACGAGGCCGGCCTGAAGTACAAGCAGGGCAGCGGCGGCAAGGCGTTCATCGACTCGATCACCGCCGTCTCCAACGGCGTGCTCTTCCAGGGCAACGGTGATCTGTTCTACGACAAGGACGACAACATCATCGCGGACACCAGCCCCGCGGTGAAGAACGCCTGGGACACCGCCACCTCGATGGCGGACATCTCCGCCAAGGCGCAGACCTGGTCGCCGGAGTGGTCGGGTGGCTTCAAGCAGGGCACCTTCGCGGCCACCTTCTGCCCGTCCTGGATGCTCGGCATCGTCTCGGACAACTCCGGTGCGGCCAACAAGGGCAAGTGGGATGTCGCGGCCGTGCCGGGTGGCGGCGGTAACTGGGGCGGCTCGTGGCTCGCGGTTCCGGAGCAGAGCAAGTACCCGAAGGAGGCGGCGAAGCTCGCCGAGTACCTGACCAACGCGAAGAGCCAGGTGGACGCCTTCAAGCTCAAGGGCCCGCTGCCCACCAACCTGGAGGCGCTGAAGAACGACGCGTTCCTCAGCTACACCAACGAGTACTTCAGCAACGCGCCGACCGGCAAGATCTTCGGGGAGAGCGTCGCCAAGATCCAGCCGATCCACCTGGGTCCGAAGCACCAGGCGGTGAAGGAGAACGCGCTCGAGCCGGCCCTGCGGGCGTTCGAGAACGGGCAGGCCGACAAGGCGAAGGCCTGGGAGCAGTTCACGAAGGACGCAAAGACTCAGGGTGCCTTCTGAGTGATTCCCTGCCGGTGGCGTTCGGGAGTACCCGGACGCCACCGGCCGGTCCCCTCCGCGTAGCTCCCTGCGCGAGGGCCCCGGGCCTCGCCGGAAAAGGAAATTCGCATGAGCCTGTCGGCCACGACCGCACCGCCGTCGCCAGCAGCACCGCCTTCTCCCGACGTCTCTTCCCGACGTAGCCGGGGAAGGTTTCTCAACCGCCTCGATGTCAAGTACTCGCCGTACCTCTACATCGCCCCCTTCTTCCTGATCTTCGGCGCGTTCGGGTTGTACCCGATGTTGCGTACCGCCTGGATGTCGCTGCACGACTGGGACATGATCGGCGACCGCTCGTTCATCGGCTTCGACAACTACACTCGGCTAGCGTCCGACGAGTACTTCTGGAACGCGCTGGTCAACACGTTCGGCATCTTTGCCCTGTCGACCATCCCGCAGCTGTTGCTCGCCCTCTTCCTGGCGAACCTGCTCAACCGGACCTTCCTGCGCGCCAAGACCTTCTTCCGGATGGCCATCTTCATGCCGAACGTGGTGTCGGTGGCCGCGGTCGCGATCGTCTTCGGGATGCTGTTCCAGCGGGAGTTCGGCCTGTTCAACTGGCTGCTCGGCTTCGTCGGTGTCGACCCGGTCGACTGGGACGGGCACCGCTGGAGTTCCTGGATGGCCATCTCCTCCATGGTCAACTGGCGGTGGACCGGGTACAACACCCTGATCCTGCTCGCCGGCATGCAGGCGATCCCGAAGGACCTCTACGAGGCCGCGGCGATCGACGGCGCCAGCCAGTGGCGGCAGTTCTGGCAGATCACCCTGCCCATGCTCAAGCCCACCTTCATCTTCGTGGTCATCCTGTCCACGATCGGCGGCATGCAGCTCTTCACCGAGCCCCTGCTCTTCGGCAACGGCAACATCATCGGCGGCAACCAGCGGGAGTTCCAGACGCTGGCCATGTACATGTACGAGATGGGCATCGTGAACCTGAACACCGCCGGCTACGGAGCCGCGGTCGCCTGGGCCATCTTCATGATCATCGTTGTGGTGTCGGTGTTCAACTTCCTACTCGTCCGCCGCTCGGCAAAGTGAGGAGAGATCGATGATCTCGGCTTCCCAGCGCCTGTGGCGCACCAGCCCGCTGACCTACATGGCGCTCGTCCTCGCGGCGCTGCTGTCGATCTACCCGTTCTACTACATGATGGTGATCGGCACTCGCAGCCTGGAATCCATCAACGACGTGCCGCCGCCGCTGACCCCCGGCGGAGCGTTCGGTGACAACTTCGGGCGGGTGCTCGACAACGACGCCGCCAACTTCCTCACCGGCATGATGAACTCGATCATCGTCTCCTCGGTGGTCACCCTGTCGGTGGTGCTCACCGGTTCGCTGGCCGGGTTCGCCTTCGCCAAGCTGCGGTTCAAGGGCAGCAACGCCCTCCTGCTGGCGATCATCGTCACCATGATGATCCCGACCCAGATGGGGCTCATCCCGCTCTGGGGCATGATGCAGGACCTGGGGTGGTACGACACCCTCTACGCGGTCACCGTGCCATTCCTGGTCACCGCCTTCGGCGTGTTCATGATGCGGCAGTACGCCAGCCAGGCGATCTCCGACGAGCTGATCGAGGCCGGTCGCGTCGACGGGGCGAGCACGTTCCGGATCTACTGGAGCATCGTGCTGCCCGCGCTGCGTCCCGCCGCCGGCGTCCTCGGTCTGCTGACCTTCATGGAGACCTGGAACTCGTTCCTCTGGCCGTACGCCATCCTCACCCCGGAGAACCCGACCCTGCAGGTCTCGCTCTCCTTCCTCTCGTACGCCTACTACACCGACTACTCCCAGGTGTTCGCCGCCACGGCCATCGGTACCGTTCCGCTGGTCATCGTGTTCATCGTGTTCGGCCGCCAGATCATCGGCGGGATCATGGAAGGTGCCGTCAAGTCGTGAGCAACCCCGCCAGCCCGCCCGCCGTCGGCGTCCTCGACGAGCGCCCCGGGCTGACCTTTCCGCCCGGCTTCCTGTGGGGGGCCGCGACCGCGGCGTACCAGATCGAGGGGGCGGCGGCCGAGGACGGCCGTACCCCGTCGATCTGGGACACCTTCAGCCACACCGACGGCCGGGTGGTCGCCGGGCACACCGGCGACGTGGCCTGCGACCACTACCACCGGCTCGGCGGCGACGTCGCGCTGATGGCGGAGCTGGGGCTCAAGTCGTACCGTTTCTCGGTCTCCTGGCCCCGGGTGCAGCCCGGCGGCGCCGGCGCGGCCAACCCGCAGGGCCTGGACTTCTACCGCCGGCTCGTCGACGAGCTGCTGGCGCACGGGATCGAGCCGTGGCTCACCCTCTACCACTGGGACCTGCCGCAGCCGCTGGAGGACGCCGGGGGCTGGCCGGCCCGGGACACCGCCGCCCGCTTCGCCGACTACACCACGCTGGTCGCCGACGCGCTCGGCGACCGGGTGCGCTACTGGACCACGCTGAACGAGCCGTGGTGCTCGGCGTTCCTCGGCTACGGCTCCGGGGTGCACGCCCCCGGCCGGTCCAACGGAGCGGACGCGGTCCGCGCCGGGCACCACCTGATGCTCGGGCACGGCCTGGCCGTGCAGGCGCTGCGGGCCGCCCGGCCCGGCTCCGAGGTGGGGGTGACCGTCAACCTCTACCCCGTCGACCCGGCCAGCGACGCGCCCGGCGACGTCGACGCCGCCCGGCGGATCGACGGGCTGGCCAACCGGTTCTTCCTCGACCCGCTGCTGCGCGGGTCGTACCCGGAGGACCTGGTGGCCGACCTGAGCGCGGTGACCGACTTCGATCACGTACGCGATGGTGACCTTGCCACCATCTCCACGCCGCTGGACCTGGTCGGGATCAACTACTACAGCCGGCACGTGATCGCCGCCCCGGTCGAGGGGGCCGAGCCGGAGCCGTACTGGCGGGCGCCCTCCTGCTGGCCGGGCAGCGAGGACGTCCGGTTCGTCACCCGAGGCGTCCCGGTCACGGACATGAACTGGGAAATCGACGCCCCCGGCCTGGTCGAGACGCTGCGCCGGGTGCACGACGAGTACACCGACCTGCCGCTCTACGTCACCGAGAACGGCTCGGCGTTCGTCGACACGGTGGTCGACGGGGAGGTCGACGACGTCGACCGGCTCGCCTACTTCGACGCCCACCTGCGCGCCGCGCACGAGGCGATCAGCGCCGGGGTGCCCCTGCGGGGATACTTCGCCTGGTCGCTGATGGATAATTTCGAATGGGCCTGGGGTTACACCAAGCGGTTCGGCATGATCCACGTCGACTACGAAACCCAGGTCCGCATCCCCAAGTCCAGTGCCAGGTGGTACGCCTCGGTGATCCGACGCAACGGTCTGGCCGCACAATAGGCTCGGGCCAGCCATCAGGGCGGTCCCGGTGTCCACGTCCCACAGGTGGCACCGGGCCCGCCCGCCGTCGGAGGAGCAGACGATGACAACGCAGCGCACCCGGTCGCTCGGGCGCCCGACCCTCGACGCGGTCGCGGCGCGCGCCGGCGTCGGTCGGGGCACGGTCTCCCGCGTGGTCAACGGCTCGCCCCAGGTCAGCCCGGAGGCCCGGGCCGCGGTCCAGCAGGCCATCGCCGAGCTGGGGTACGTGCCGAACCGAGCCGCCCGCGCGCTCGTCACCCAGCGGACCGACTCCGTCGCGCTGGTGGTGTCCGAATCCGGCGAACGGGTCTTCACCGAGCCGTTCTTCGCCGGCATCGTGCGGGGGATCAGCTCCGCCCTGCTGGAGACCCCGATGCAGCTCTGGCTGGCCATGGCCCAGTCGGCGGTGGAGCGGGAGCGGGTCGAGCACCACCTGACCAACCAGCACGTCGACGGCGTCCTGCTGCTGTCGTTGCACGACTCCGACCCGCTGCCGACCCTGCTGGAGGAGCGCGGGCTGCCCGCCGTGCTCGGCGGTCGGCCGGCCCGGATGCTGCAACCCGGCGCCCAGCCGGCCTGGTTCGTCGACGTGGACAACGTGGGCGGCGCCCGGCAGGCGGTGGAGTACCTGGCCGGCCGGGGGCGGCGACGCATCGCCACCATCGCCGGCCCGCAAGACATGGGCGCCGGCCTGGCCCGGCTGGCCGGCTACACCGAGGCGGTCAAGGCCAGCGGGACCGGCGTCAACCCCGACCTGATCGCGTACGGCGACTTCAGCGAGGGCAGCGGCGCGGCCGGCATGCGCCGGCTGTTGGACGCCTGCCCGGACCTGGACGCGGTCTTCGTCGCGTCCGACCTGATGGCGTTCGGCGCGCTACGGACGCTGCGCGAGGCCGGCCGGCGGGTGCCCGAGGACGTCGCGGTGGTCGGGTTCGACGACGCGCCGATCGCCCGGCAGGCGGACCCGCCACTGACCACCGTCTTCCAGCCGGTGGAGGAGATGGGCCGGCAGATGGCCCGGCTGCTGGTCGCCCGGATCCGCGGCGACGACCTCCCCGCCCCCCACATCCTCCTGGACACCCAACTGATCCACCGCACCTCCGCCTAGCCCTGGGCCCCGTCCCCGCCGTCCCCAGCCCAGTCCGGCCCCGGCCCCGGCCCACGGCCACCGCCACGATCTCGCGGTGCGCGGTGCGCGGTGCGCCGTCAGGCGGGGGTGGGGGTCCAGCGGCGGAGTTCGCGCTTGGCGAGGGAGGAGCGGTGGACCTCGTCGGGGCCGTCGGCGAGGCGCAGGGTGCGGGTCTGCGCCCACAGGGCGGCCAGCGGGGTGTCCTGGCTGACGCCGGCGCCGCCGTACCCCTGGATGGCCTTGTCGATCACCCACTCCGCCATCGCCGGGGTGCCGATCTTGATCGCCTGGATCTCGGTGTGCGCGCCCTTGTTGCCGACGGTGTCCATCAGCCAGGCCGTCTTGAGCACCAGCAGTCGGGACTGCTCGATGCGCACCCGCGACTCGGCGATCCACTCCCGGACGACGCCCTGCTCGGCCAGCGGCCGGCCGAACGCGACGCGCTCGTTCGCCCGCCGGCAGAGCAGCTCCAACGCCCGCTCGGCCATCCCGATGAGCCGCATGCAGTGGTGGATCCGGCCCGGACCCAGCCGGGCCTGGGCGATGGCGAAGCCGGTGCCCTCGGCGCCGATCAGGTTCTCCGCCGGCACCCGGACGTCGGTGAAGTCGATCTCGGCGTGCCCGCCGTGTGAACCGTCGGTGTAGCCGAAGACGGTCATGCCCCGGCGCACCGTCACGCCCGGGGTGTCCCGGGGGACCAGCACCATGCTCTGCTGGCGGTGCCGGTCGGCGCCGGGGTCGGTCTTGCCCATCACGATGAAGATCTCGCAGCGCGGGTCCATCGCACCGGACGACCACCACTTGCGGCCGTTGATGACGTGCTCGTCGCCGTCGCGGACGATCCGGGTGGCGATGTTGGTGGCGTCGGAGGACGCGACGTCCGGCTCGGTCATGCAGAACGCGGACCGGATCTCGCCTTCCAGCAGCGGCATCAGCCAGCGCTCCCGCTGCGCCTGCGAACCGAACTCGGCCAGCAGCTCCATGTTGCCGGTGTCCGGCGCCGCGCAGTTGACCGCCTCCGGCGCCAGGTGTGGGCTGCGCCCGGTCAGCTCGGCGAGCGGAGCGTACTGGAGATTGGTCAGGCCGGCGCCGTAGCGCGGGTCGGGCAGGAAGAGGTTCCACAGGCCGCGCTTGCGGGCCTCCGCCTTCAGCTCGGCCAGCACCGGGGTACGCGACCACGGGTCGCCGGCGGCCACTTGCTCGGCGTGCACCGCCTCGGCCGGATAGACGTGCTCGGTCAGGAACCGGGTCAGCTCGTCGCGCAGCTCCTCGGTCCGGGTGTCGTACGAGAAGTCCATCACCGCTCCCTGGCGGCGGTCAGCCCGTGCGCGACCAGCGGTGCCACCATCTCGCCGATCCGGTCGAAGCCCTCGCCGAGCGTCTGCCCGAGCGAGTGGCGGTAGTGGATGCCCTCGCAGATGACCGCGAGCTTGAAACAGCCGAGCGCCACGTGCCAGTGCAGCGGCCCGACGTCGACGTCGCTGCGCCCCGCGTACCGGTCGATCAGCTCGGCGCCGGTGGGGAAGCCGGCACGCGGGCCGAGCCCGTCGGCCACCGGGTTGCCGGCGGCCGTCTCGCTGTCGCCCAGCACGTCCCAGTACGTCAACAGCAGCCCCAGGTCGGCCAGCGGGTCACCGAGGGTGGCCATCTCCCAGTCCAGCACCGCGTGCACGGCGACCGGGTCGGCCGAGGCGAGGAGATTGTCCAGGCGGTAGTCGCCGTGCACGATGCGGCCGGCGTTCGCGCCCTCCGGCGCGGTGGTGGCGAGCAGGTCCCGCAACTCGTCGATGCCCGGCAGCGGGCGGCTGCGTGAGCGGTCGAGCTGCCCGGCCCACCGGCGGACCTGCCGGGCCAGGTAGCCCTTCGGGCGGCCGAAGTCGCCCAACCCGACCGCCGCCGGTTCGACGGTGTGCAGCGCCGCGAGAGTGTCCATCATCGCCATGGCCAGCGCGCGGCGTCGCTCGTCGCCCAGCGGATCGGTCTGCCGGCGGGTGCGGAACACCTCGCCGGGCATCCGCTCCATCAGGTAGAACGGCGCGCCGATCACCTCCGGCTCGGTGCAGAGCAGCAGTGCACCCGGCACCGGCACCTCGGTCGGCGCCAGCGCCGAGATGACCCGGAACTCGCGGCCCATGTCGTGCGCGGTCGCCAGCACGTGCCCCAGCGGTGGCCGGCGCAGCACGACCTCGCGGTCGCCGAGGCTCAGCAGGTAGGTGAGGTTGGACTTGCCGCCCGCGATCAGCTGTGCCCGCAGTGGCCCGACGGCCAGCTCGGGGTGGTGTTCCGCCAGATAGCCGGCGAGCCGGTCCAGGTCCAGACCGGCGGGGGACGCCGGAAGGGCCCCCGGCCGGAGCGCATCGACGGCCGGATCGGTCATCCGACTAGTTGATGGCAGCCCGCTCACGTTGTCAAGGTCAGATTTTCCCCTAGGGACATGCCTCTGCAACAGGGACGAAATGGTCAACGCCCAGGCTGTGACCAGCCGGCCGGCGCCGGCCCGCCGAGCGGAGGGACAGACATGTTGCTGCGAGTTCGGGTCACCCTGCCGGACCGTCCGGGCACCCTCGGCCAGGTCGCCCGCACGTTGGGCGTGTCCGGTGCGGACATCGTCCAGGTGGTCGTCCTGGAGCGGCTCGGCGGGCGCGCGGTGGACGACTTCACGGTGGTCTGGCCGGGCGCGGCCCGGGTGGAGCGGCTGCTGGCCGGGCTCGCGGCGATCCCGGGCGTACGGGTCGACGGCGTGTGGCGGGCGATCGGCGCGCCCACCACCACCGGTCAGGACGCCGAGCTGCTGGCCCAGGTCGCCGCGAACCCGGCCGACGGGCTGGCCACGCTGGTCGACGCGGTACCCGGGCTGCTGGCGGCCGACTGGGCCGTCGCCGCCGTGGTGCCGGTGGACTGGGCCTCGCGGGCCGGAGGCACCGGTGGGGCGACCATCGGGCACGCCAGCTGGCGGGCCCCCGTACCGCCGCGACTTCCGGAGGTGACCCCGCTGCGCGGCCGGTCGATGACCACCCCCGACGGCACCCACCACGCGATCGCGCCGTTCGGGCGGGCCGGCCTGGTCCTGGTGGTGGCCCGCGAGCAGAGCGGGACCCTCTCCGCCGCCGCGTTCCACAGCACCGAGGTGGACCGGCTCACCCAGCTCGTCCGGGCCAGCGCGGTGATCCTCGGCGACCGGCTGGACCTGGTCGGCGCGCCCCCGGTGATCGCCGGCCCCTGAGCGGTGGCCCGAGGAGTTCCCGAGCCGTCACCGGCGAGCAACCGGGTGGCAACAGCCCGGGACGAGGCTCGTACCGGGGAAGGGAGCCAACCATGACGTTGTGGCGGATCCGAGCGACCGTGGACGACCGGCCGGGTTACCTGTCGGTCCTCACGGCGAGCCTCGCGCTGCGCGGAGTCAACATCCTCACCGTGCAGGTGCAGCCCACCGAGCACGGCGCGGTGGACGATTTCCTCGTCGACGCGCCGGACGCGCTCGACGAGGCCGAGTTGCTCGCCGCCGTCGAGCGGGGGCGGGGCCGGGACTGCTGGGTGGCGCGCAGCGAGGCGCGTGGCCTGGCCGACCAGCCCACCCGGGTGCTCGGGCTGGCCAGCCGGCTGGTGCGCGACCCGGACGCGACCGGCGAGGCGCTGTCCACCCTGCTCGGCGCCGACTCGGTCAGCTGGCGGCCCGCGTCGACCAGCGTCGACCGGGGGATCATCGGCACCAGGATGCTGCTGGCGGACCCGGCGGGCGGCTCGTTCGCGCTACGCCGGGCCGCGCCGGCCTTCACTCCGGCGGAGTACGCCCGGGCGCAGGCCCTGGTCGAGCTGGCCGCCACCGTGACGCGCCGGGCCGCCGAACAGGTCACCGTGGTGCTGCCCGACGGCGCCGAGCTGGCCGTCCGACCGGCCTGCGCGCACGACCTGCCCGGCGTGCTGGAGCTGCACGAGGGGTGCTCGCCACGCACCCGGCAACGGCGCTACCTGAGCGGGGCGGCGCTGCCGCAGCAGGCCCGGTTGCGCAGGCTGCTGGAGCCGAGCCGAGGGCTGACCCTGCTCGCCACGGCCACCGACGACGGCGGCGTGGAGTCGGTGGTCGCGATGGCGAACCTGCTCGGTGAGGGCGACGAGGCCGAGGTGGCGCTGCTGGTGCGTGACGACTGGCAGCGGCGTGGGCTCGGCTCGGTGTTGCTACGCCGGCTGGCCCGGCACGCCGACCGGGCCGGGTACGCGGCGCTGGTGCTGCACGTACAGGCCGAGAACACCCCGATGCTGCGCACCCTGCGCCGGCTGAACCGGCCCAGCTCGGCCGAGCGTGACGGGACCCTGCTCAGTCTCACCGTCCCGCTCACCGCGGAAAGGAAGGGCACCTTCTTAACGCCTGGTGCATAGGAAGGGCCCCTTGTTAACAACGAGGCAGCTCGCGGAGGTTCACCCGGGGACGGAGCGCGGACGTGTCAACGCGCGGGCGGTTCGCGCTGGCCGCACACGCAGAACCGGTTGCCCTCGGGGTCGGCGAGCACCACGTACGGCGGCTCCGTCGGATGCGGGTCGGTGGGGTAGTGCCCCCACTCCACCCGCCGGGCGCCGAGGGCGAGCAGCCGGTCGAGTTCCTCGTCGAGGCTGCGCTCGCCGGCGTCGAGGTCCATGTGGAACCGAGGGAACTCCTGCACCGGGCTCTCGCTGAGGTCCATCGCGATGGCCAAGCCCGGCGCCCCGGGCGGTGGCTCCAGCACGATCCAGTCATCGCCCTCGAATCGGGGCGCCCGACGACGGTAGCCGAGGGCCGCGGCCCAGAACGTTCCCGCCCGGTCGGCGTCGGACACGCCCAGGGAAAGCTGCGCGATGATCGCCATCTCTTTACGGTACGCCGCCAGGCCCGGTGTTAAGAGGGGCCCCTTGCTATGCACCAGGCGTTAACAAGGGGCCCTTCCTTACATCTCGGTCAGGTGGTGGGGTAGCTGCTGTAGTCGGGGAAGTTGCCGTAGAGCCGGCTGTCGCCGCCGACGGTGACGGCCTGCACGAGGAGGTCACCGCCGACGAACGCGCCCTTCCAGGAGGCGCCCCGCCCGCCGAACGGCTCGTCGCGATCGCCCCGCGAGCGCGGCTTGTTGATGCCCACCTTGAACGCCTGGAGGTCCACCGCGAGCTTGCCGGCCTCGTCGGTGTCGTCGCAGGCCAGCGACGCGACGAGTGCGCCGTTGGAGGCGTTCATGGCGGCCAGCAACTCGTCGGTGGTGTCCACCACGACGATCGTGTCGACCGGCCCGAACGGTTCGGCGTGCATCAGCCGGGACCGTCCGGGCGGGGCGAGCAGCACCGACGGCGCCACGTACGCCGAGGTGTCCTGCCCGGGCAGGAACGGCGCGCCGGTCAGCTTGCCCCGGTGCAGCGGCACCGCGCCGCCGCGGACCGCCTCGTCGACCTTCCGGCGCAGTTCCTCGGCCTTGGCGGCGCTGATCAGCGGCCCGAAGTCCAGCTCGGGTAGCGGGTCGCCGGGCCGCCAGGTCTCCTCGACCGCGAGGGGATGCCCGAATCGGATCGAGGAGACCACCGGCAGGTACATGTCGAGGAACTCGTCGACCAGGTCACGCTGTACGACGAACCGGGGGTACGCGGTGCAGCGCTGCTTGCCGTACTCGAAGCCCTTCCTGAGGTGCGCGGCGAGCATGTCCCACTGGGAGAAGTTCCAGATGCCCCAGGCGTTCAGGCCCTCCTGCTCGATGAAGTGCCGTTTGTCGCTGTCGAGCAGCGCGGCGGCCACCTTGCCCCCGTTGGAGCGCCCGCCGACGAACGCCACCGCGCCGATCTCGGGTGCCCGGACCAGCACTTCGGACAGTTCCTCGCCGCCGCCGGAGACCAGCGTGGCGGGCAGTCCGGCCCGGCGCATCAGCGCGTGCGCGACGGTCAGGCAGACCGCGCCGCCCTGGGACGGGGTCTTGGCGATGACCGCGTTGCCGGCGAGTAGTTGGACCAGTTCGGCGTGCACGAGGACGCTCATCGGGTAGTTCCACGAGGCGATGTTGCTGACCGGGCCGGGTAGCGGCTCGCGGCCGTCGGCCAGCATCCGGTCGATTTCGCCCGCGTACCAGCGGACGCCGTCCAATGCCCGGTCCACATCGGCGCAGGCCAGCCGCCACGGCTTGCCGATTTCCCAGACCAGCAGCAGCGCGAGCAGGTCGCGGTGGGCGGTGAGCGCGTCCAGCGCGTCGATGACCCGCGCCTTGCGGTCGGCGAGCGGGGTCTGGGCCCAGGCCCGGTGCGCGGCGGCGGCGTGCGCGACGGCGGCGCGGGCGGTGTCGGCGTCGAGCCGGGGGAGGTTGATCACCACGGTGTTGTCCACCGGGGTGCGGACCGGGGCGGGGCGGCCGACGGCCCGCCACTCGCCCTCGACCAGGTTGTGCAGGGTGGTGACACCGTCCACCTCGGCGCCGAACGCCTCGGGGGTGGCGGCCACCGCGCGGGCGAGTACGTCGGACCATGCGGTGCCCTCGGCGAGTCGTAGTGCCATCGCGTTCTCCTCAGGGTTGACCGGGGGAGCGGCGGCGTCGATGGCACCGCTGGTGATCGGTACTGTCCCGCGCCGGGTAGCGGGTCAGCAACAGTACGTTTGTCTGGCTGGATGCCCCGAGGCGCGCTCGTCGGACGTTGCGCGCGGCGTTGACCGGCCTGAACTGCGGGTAAGTCTGCCAGCTATTTATTGCCGTCGATGATGTGAGCTATCTCCAGGCGCCGTCGACCGGGTTACCCGTCGGTACGGATCGGCATCCGCAACGGATCAACCGCCACCGACGACGGCGGCCGGGGGGCGGGCCGGGGGCGGCGGGCGGGGGCGGGGGGGCGGGGGGTAGGGATGGGGTTGTGGTAAGGGGGGGGAGGGGGCGCAGGAATAGGAAGGGGGGCACCCACGAGAGGGGGGGGGCGCCCCCCCCCCCCCCGCCCCCCGGGCCCCGCCCCGCCCACCCCCCCCCGCGGCCCCGGGGGCCGCCCCCCCGGGGCGGCCGCCCCCCCCGGACCCGGTGCAGGAACCCCGGGGACACGTCGCCGGCGGGTGCCGGCACCGGGGACGATGCCGGCCCGGGCGTTCAGGCCAGCGGTACCCGTGCCACCCCGGGCCCGATCAGGCTGCCCAGCCAGAGCTGGTCGCCGTGCTGGCGTACCCCGGTGATCATCCAGTAGTGCCCGGTCGGGCCGTGCAGCGTCCGGCGGACCGTGCCCGCGCCGTCGACCAGCGCGACCAGCCCGTAGCGGCGCGGCTGCGGCTGCATCGCATCGGGCAGCAGGGCGGCGAGCTGGCGCAGTCGCGGGTGCGGCAGCAGCCGCTCGGCGATCGGCACCCGCGGGCTGGGCAGCGCGATCCAGTACGTTCCGTCGCCCACCGCGGAGAGATTGTCCGGATAGGCGGGCAGGTCGGCGAGCACCCGCACCCCGCCGCCCAGCTCGACGCGGAGCAGCCGGTGGGTGGTGGTCTCCACCAGCATCAGCGCCGACTCGTCGGGGGTCAGTGCGATGCCGTTGGGGAAGTACAGCCCCTCGGCCACGACCTCGGTGCGCCCGCTGGCCGGGTCGTGCGCGAGCACCCGGCCGTTGGGGCGGTGCTCCAGCAGGTCCCGCTTCCAGTGTGAGACCGGGAACCGGTCGGAGGAGTCGGTGAAGAAGATGGTGCCGTCGCGGGCCACCGTCGCGTTGTTGGCCAGGTGCACCGGGGGCGCGGTGCCGGTCAGCTCGCGTACCGCTCCGTCGGGCGTGACCCGCAGCAACCCCCGGTACGCGTCGCAGACGATCAGCGCCGCACCGGACCGGTCCAGCTCGATGCCGAGCGGCCGGCCGCCGGTCTCGGCCAGCAGGCGGGGTCGGGTGCCGGGCGGCGCGTCGGCCGGCCACCACCAGAGTCGGCCGTCCTCGTCCCCACTGATCACCCGGCCGGTCGGGTCGACCAGCACGTCCTCCGGACCGACGGCACCGTCGGGCAGGGGCAGGAGGTCGACCTGGTCGAGCCGGCGGTCGGTGGCCGCCCAGGCCCCGGTGAGCGGGGGAGGGACGGTGGCCTGCTCGCGGACGGGCCGGATGAGCCGGGGTGGCCGGGGCCGGGGGATCAGCATCGGTCCATTCTCCACCGCCGATGCCGGCCGGGCCGGCTCACCACCGCGGCGCGGCGCGGGGGAGGTCGAGCAGACGGCGTCCGGCTCCCGGTGGTCGGCGCGTGCGTCGAGCGGCGGGGCCGATGTTGCCCGTCGTGTCGGGCGCGGGGCCGGGGGGACCCCTGGCCTCCGCCGTAAGGGGGATCGGGGTGGCCTCGGGGTCTGACCCTGGACGTACCCGGAATCACTCCGTGGAGGGGCGAAACTGTCGGGGGTGGGGGCTAGATTTCTGGGCATGGGTGAGGGCAGCGACCGGTTCGACGTGCAGGTCAGCGTGGGTGATCAGGTGGTCCTGGTGCGGGTGACCGGCGAGGTCGACATCGCCACGGTGGCCGCGTTCCGCTCCGCCCTGTGGGCCGCACCGGCCCGCCCGGTGCTCCAGCTGGACCTGTCCGAGCTGCGACTGCTCTCCGCCGCGGGGGTGCGCGCGCTGCTCGCCGCGCATCTGCGGGTCCGGGCCCGTGGCGGCCAGCTGGTCCTGGTCGATCCGACCCCGGTGGTGGCCCGGGTGCTGCGCGCCACCGCCCTGCACCGGGTGATGCCGATCCTGGAGCCGGCCCGAGTGGTCGAGGCCGCGCGTCGCCCGGAGGTCGAGGCCGCGCACCTGGTGCTGGCCGCCTGACCATCGCCCTCCGCCCGGCGGCGGGGGCCGCCGGCCGAACCGGCGACCCCCCTGAAGGACCGATCAGCGCACGCCGAGCAGGTCGACGACGAAGACCAGCGTCTCGCCCGGCTTGATGGCGCCGGCCGCGCCGCGGTCGCCGTACCCCAGGTGTGGCGGGATGGTGAGGCGGCGCCGGCCGCCGACGCGCATGCCGACAACGCCCTGGTCCCAGCCGGCGATGACCTGGCCGCCGCCGAGCGGGAACTCGAACGCCTCGCCCCGGTTCCAGGACGAGTCGAACTCGCCACCGGTGGAGTGCGACACGCCGACGTAGTGCACGCTGGCCAGCTGGCCCGGCTGGGCCTGCGGGCCCTCGCCCACGGTGACGTCCTCGATCACGAGGTCGGCCGGCGGCGCACCCTCGATCGGACCCACCTCGGGCTTGCCCGATCGGGCGCCTGCTGCCTGGTTCATGCGTGGAACTCCTGCCATTTGGGTGATGTGTCCGGTCACCGTCGATCCTGCCGGATCGCACCCCACCGATGTGCGGCGGACCCGCCAACGGCGTGGCGACACCCGGCGGATCCATGATCCATCGGGTGCCGGGCGGACCGCACGACTCGGCGGGCGTCACCGGTGGTGACGCCCGCCGTGGGGATGGTGCGGTGTGGATCAGCGGAGCCAGCGCATCCGCCGGACGATCGGCTGCCGCGCCCAGACCCGGCCGAGGCCCCAGGTGTCACCGGCGTTGACCAGCGCCAGCACCGCCAGCACCGCGGCGTAGATCAGGTGGTCGTCAATGAAGGGGTTGTTCTCCGGAGGCAGGACGGCGGTCCACATCAGCACCAGGAGGAGCCCGCCGGCCACGGCGGCGACCCGCATGCCGATGCCGAGCAGCAGGGCGACGCCGATCCCCGCGAGGCCGGCCATGAACAGCCAGTCCGCCCAGGCGGCCCCGGCGATCCCGGCGTAGACGTCCTTGAAGGGACCGGCGACCCCGAAGGTGAGGAAACCCTTGGTCGGGCTGCCTCCGTTGATCCAGGCGTTCTTCGACTCGGTGGCCAACCCGAGGCCGAACAGCTTGTCGACGAACGCCCAGAGGAAGATCCAGCCGAGCGCCAGCCGGATGCCGGCCAGGATGTACCGGACGGCGCTCTCGCGGGGGGTGCCCGCCGTCGGAGCGGTGGTCTCGGCGCTGATCCGCTCGATCGTCGCGGCCATGGTCTCCACGTCCCTTCTCTGCTTCGCACCGCGCTTCCCCGGTGGCATCTCCATTGGACGCCGGTCGTGCCGTCGCCGGCAGGGCCGACGGACCCGCAACCGCTCGGGACCTTCGACCCCTGCGGCGTGGCCCGGAGGCCCTGACCGCGGCGGGTGTCCGGCCGTAACGTCCGAGGTGGACGACGAGAGGGAGGCCGTGATGAGGACCTGGCAGGTGGGTGACGTGATGACCCGGGAGGTCGCGACCGTGGTGGCCGAGACCCCGTACCGGGAGATCGTGGACGTGCTGGTGCGTCACGGGGTCAGCGCGGTGCCGGTGGTCGACGGGTTCCGCCGGGTGCTGGGCGTGGTGTCCGAGGCCGACCTGCTGCACCGGATCGAGCGCGCTGGCGAGCCGGCGCAGCGGCGGGTCTTCGAGAGCCGTCGCCGACGTGACGGGATCGTCAGTCGCGCCGACCTGCTGCGGGTGCATCTGCGCTCGGACGCCGAGATCCGCGAGGACGTGGTGCAGGAGGTGCTCCGCCGGGTGCTCGCCGTGCGGGACGGCCTGGTCACCGTCGAGGTCCGCCACGGCGAGGTCACCCTGGCCGGACGGCTGGACCGCCGCTCCGCAGTCGACCTCGCCGGGCGGCTCGCCGCCCAGGTGAGCGGCGTGGTTCAGGTGACCAACACGATCGGCTACGAGGCGGACGACACCGCCTTCGATCCGGCGCAGGTGACGCCGGTCGCCTGAGCACCGTCGCCAACCCGGCTGGCGCGTGCCGACTTCGCCGGAGCGCCGCCGGGGGATCGGCCGCTCGCCTAGGCTCGGGAGCGGCCGTCCGGCGGTGCGGGCGGGCGGTGCGCAGGGTCGATGCGGGGGGCGCCGGTGGCTGAGGCGACGGTCGCGGTGCCGCTGTGGGCCTGGGCGGCAGTCGGCGCGGTGATCGCCGTGATGCTCGGGGTGGACGTGCTCATGCACCGGGACAGCCACGTCATCGAGCTGCGGGAGGCGCTGGTCTGGAGCGGCGTCTGGATCGCCGCGGGCCTGCTGTTCGGCCTGGTCGTCTGGTTCGGCCTCGGCGGCGACCCGGCGGTCGCGTACTACTCCGGCTACCTGCTGGAGAAGGCGCTCTCGGTGGACAACGTCTTCGTCTTCGCCCTGCTCTTCGGCTATTTCCGGGTGCCGCCGGGCTACCAGCACAAGGTGCTGTTCTGGGGCGTCGTGGGCGCGCTCGCGTTCCGGCTGGTCTTCATCTTCGCCGGCGCCGAGCTGCTGGACCGGCTCACCTGGGCCGGGTTCGTGCTCGGCGCCTTCCTGATCTGGACCGGCTGGCGGCTGGCGGTGCGGGGGGAGCCGGACGTCGACCCGGAGCGCAATCCGGTGGTCCGGCTGTTCCGGCGGGTGGTCCCCACCGACCCTCGGTACCACGGTGACCGGTTCACCGCCCGGGTCGACGGCCGGCGGATGGCGACCGTCCTGCTGGTGACACTCGTCGCCATCGAGGCCACCGACGTGGTCTTCGCCATCGACTCGGTGGCGGCGATCCTGGCGATCACCACGAACACCTTCCTGGTCTGGACGGCCACCGCGTTCGCCGTGCTCGGGCTGCGCAGCCTCTACTTCTGCCTCGCCGGCCTGCTGCGCCACTTCGGTTACCTGCGCTACGGGCTGGCGCTGCTGCTCGCCTTCGCGGGGCTGAAGCTGATCCTGGCCGAGACGCCGGTGGGCAAGCTGCCGGTCTGGCTGACCCTCGCGGTGGTGGTGCTGACCCTCGCGGTCTCCATCGTGGCCAGCCTCATCGCCGCCCGGCGCGCCCGCGCCACCGGCTGACCCCGCTCGACCTCAGCCGCTCAGCACCGGATGGGACAGCTGGTCGGCCAGCAGCGCGGGCGCCTCGGCGAGGGACGGGCCGTACCAGGTGAGGCGTCGTCCGGAGAGCAGAGCGCACGGTACGCCGGGAAAGGCCTCCGGCCCGTCGCCGGCGGTGAACCGGTACGGCTCGTCGGGCAGCACCACCAGCTCGGGCCGCTGGTCGCGCAGTTCGGCCAGACTCGGACGGGGATAACGCTCGGCGTGCTGGTCGTACGCGTTGACCACGCCGAGCCGGTGCAGCATGTCGCCGGCGAACGTGTCGCCGCCGAGCACCACCCACGGCCGGCGCCAGACCGGCACCACCGCCCGGCGGGCCGGTTCCAGGCGGGGCGGCTCGGCCCACGCCCGTCGGGCCGCCCGAAGCCAGGCCGGCTCCGCCGGCGCGCCCAGCTCGGCCAGCAGCTCGGCCAGCTCGGTCAACGCACCCGAGACGGTACGCGGATAGGTGACCCGCACCGGCACGCCGGCGGCCCGCAGCGCCTCCGCGTCGTCCCGGCGGTTCTCCTCCACGTTCACCAGCACCAGGTCCGGCCGCAGCGCGCGGACCCGGTCCAGGTCCGGGTACTTGGTGCCGCCGACCCGGGCGACGTCCAGCCCGGCCGGGTGGCTGCACCAGTCGGTGGCCCCGACCAGCGCACCGGGCAGGGTCAGCGCCACCGCCTCGGTCAGTGACGGCACCAGCGACACCACCCGCACCCGCGCACCTCCGTCGGTCATCCGGTACCGATCATGCCGGCCGGGCCGGTGCGGCGCGGGTCAGGGTCGTCCGGGCTCGACCCGGGCGGTCACGTCGAGGTGCGCCGGTTGGCAGCCGGCGGTGGTCGCGAACCGGCGGACCGCCGCGCGGACGTGCTCGCGTACACCGGCGGTCGGGGTGTCGGCCGTCAGGTCCACCCGGATCCACACGTCGGGTCGCGGCGGCGCGCCGGTGAGCACCACCCGGGCACGGCGTACTCCCGGGGCGCCGGTCAGGTCGCGTTCCAGTGCGTGGACGAGGACGTCGGCGGCCAGTCGGGTGCGACCTGGGCGCCGCCCGGGGTGAGTCAGCGTGCCCCGCACCGCGGAGCCGGGTCGGCGCAGCTCCCAGGCCAGCAGCTGGTGACCGGTCAGGGCGAGCAGCGCCCCGGCGACCGCCGCGGCCAGGGTGGTCCACGGCGTGGCCAGCCGCCACCGGCTCAGGAGACCGGCACCGAGCAGCGCCGCGCCGGGGTCCGGGCCGGGCAGCACACCGAACGCGCCGGGCAGCACACCGAAGCTGACCGCCAGCGCCGCTGAGCCGCCCGCCACCAGCAGCAGCGCGACGATGGTCCACAGCAGTCGGTGCGCGGCGTCCGTCATACCGGCCGCCCGCGGGGGAGCAGCCGGACCTCGATCCGGCCGGCGCGTGGCGCGGCGAGGCGGTGCAGCTCCTGGTGCACCGCGAACTCCACCTCGGCACGGGCCGCCGGGTCGCCGGTGGCGCGTACCCGGGGCCGCCACTCGGCGCCGCGTCGGCGGACCCGGACCCGGGCCCGGCGTACGCCCGGCACGGTGCCCGCCGCGTCGGCCAGCCGGCGTTCCACACAGCGGCGGTGCAGGTACCAGCCGTCCCGCTCGTCGACGCGCAGACGGACCGGCGCCCAGCGTCGCAACTGGGCGGCCAGGACGGCCAGGCCGAGCAGCACGGCCCCGCCGGCCACCGCGCGGACGCCCGGGTCGCGCCAGCGGGTGCTGGTCAGCGTCTCGTACCAGCCGGTCCCCGTGCCCAGCGGCGCCGGGCGATCCAGGGCCACCAGGAGCGCCTGCGCGGCCAGCAGTGTGCCGCCGGCCAGCAGCGCGACGGCAAGCAGCAGCGAGGCGACCCGGTTGGCGGTCCGCATGTCAGCCACCAGCCGTCCACCCGGTCCGGGGGCCGTCGACGCCGGGGACGAGCAGGTCGTCCACCGTGACGGTCACCGCCGCCACGGTGAGCCCGGTGTCGGCCGCCACCCGGTCGGCGACGGCTACCCGGACCGCCTCGGCGACGGCGGGGACGCTGTGCCCGTACCAGGTGACCAGGTGCAGGTCGAGGCTCACGGACCGCTCGTCCACGCGGACCGTGGCCGGGTGGGCGCCGGACACGCCAGGGACCCGGCCGGCGGCGTCGGCGGCGATCCGTGCGACGTCCGCCGATCCGGCGGTGCCGTGTTCCCGCCGGCCCGCGCCGTTACCGGCGAGGACGCCGAACTGTTGTCGCGACATGCTGACCTCCCGGCCGGTCCGGTACCCCGCTGGATACACCCTGCGGTGACCCTGGAACCCGGGTCCGCCTGTGATCCGGGTCACAGCACTGGTCCGGGCGCTGGCGCGCTCCGGCGGTCCTTGACACGCTTCTACAACGTTGTAACGCTCGCTTCCGTCCCGAGGAGCCCCATGCGTGTTCCCCCGGCGCCCCCGGCGACACCCGCCGCCCACCCCGTGCCCGGCGGCGACGACGAGGTGCCGGTCGAGGCACTCGGCGACCTCTACCGCGACGGCATCACCGCCTGCCGGGGCGCCTTCGACCCGGCCTGGGTGGAGCAGGTCGGCAACGATGTGGCCGTCGCGTTCGAGGAGGCGCGCTCCCGAGCCGACGGCGCGGTCGGTCGCGGCCCGCAGCGCTGGTACGTGGAGATCCATCCGGAGCAACTCCGCGGCTTCGTCGAGCTGGTCAGCCACCCGTGGGTGGTGTCGGTCTGCCGGGCGGTGCTCGGCCCGGAGTACGAGATCGTCGAACTGGGTTTCGACATCCCCTTCCCCGGGGCGGCGATGCAGCCCTGGCACCGGGACTTCCCGCCGGAGGACACCCGGCGGCAGCGGCGGCTCACCTCGCTGGCGTTCAACCTGACCACCGTGGACACGGTGGAGGAGATGGGGCCGTTCGAGATCGCCCCCGGCACACAGTGGGACGACGGCGTCGACTTCGACCACGAGATGTTCCCGCCCCGGGAGCGCTACCCCCGCTACCAGCAGCGGGCCGTGCGCAAGTACCCGCGGCGCGGGGACATCTCCGCCCGGTCGGCGCTGACCATCCACCGCGGCACCCCGAACGTCTCCCGGTCGGCCCGCCCGGTGCTGGTGCTCGGCGTGGACGCCCCCGGCGCGGGCAACGCCGCCCACCACGACATGGCCATCACCCACGGCTACTGGAAGCGCCTGCCGGCGTTGGTCCGGGAGCACCTGCCCTGCCCGGTGGTGGACCGGCTGGAGCCGATCCGGCAGAAGCACACCATCGAGGGTCTGGTGATGGGCGCTGCCGAGTAACCGCCGGTCCGGCCGGCCGGGCGGTCCCGGCCGCACCGCCGAGGCGCGCACCATGATCGACCGCCTAGACTCGGCGCGGCTCGACCGACCGGCGGATGGATCAGGCAGATGACGAGCACCGTCAGCGACGACCGTGGCTGGCTGCGGGCGTTGCCCGCCGACGGTGAGCGGGACGCGCTGCTCACCCGCGCCGGTCACCGGGTGTACCCGGCGCGCCGGCTCAGCGAACTGGTCCAGGGGCGTCCGCCCGGTGTCACCGGCAGCCAGTGGAGTTCGGCCAGCCGGGCCGGCTTCGACCTCGTGGTGTGCGCCGCCGACACCGGCCGGCCGGTCGTCGCCGTGGAGATCGGCCCGGTCCCGGCCGCCGGCTCCGCGGAGCAGCGGGCCGAGCGACTCAAGGACGCGGTGAGCGCGGCGGTCGGGCTGCCCGTGCTGCGGATCGGCTCGCCAACCCTGCGTGCGGCGGAGCACGGCCGACGCCTGGTGGAGTACGTGATCGACGCGCGGGACTACGCGGCGGGCGGCGCCGGGGACGAGTTGAACCCGGTGGGCTTCCGGGACATTCTCGGCCGGCTGCCGGACGGCCGGACCGGGCCGGTCAACGACCTTGGCGCGCTGACCCGTGCGGCGGCGGTCGAGGCGTACGTCGCCCGGCGGCTGGCCGACCCGATCGTGCGGGGGCTGCACGTGAGCTGGGCGGACGGCCCGGCCCAGGGGTGGAGCTGGGTGCAGGTGCGCCCGGACGCGTGCCTGGTCGAGCGGGTGTCGGTGACCGAACAGCGCTTTTCCTGCGGTGTCGACGCGGCCCGGTTGGCCGAGGACCTCGCCACGGTCGCCGTCGGGGAACGGCTGCGCGCCGCCGGACCCGTCGACCCGGACCTGCTGCCGCGCGTCGAGCTCACCGCGGAGATCGTCGCGCTGAGCCGGCGCCGGCATGAACTGGTGGGCGGTTTCGCGTTCGACCACCTCTGCGTCGACTGATCCGTCACCCACCGCATCCGGTCGACCCTTCCCGCACGGCTCGCGCCAGATCCGGCAATTTCCTGTGCGTCGGTTGAACCTTCCCGCGCACCGTCCCGTACTCCTGCGCGAATGAAGAGGATCTCCCATCCGCGTCGACGGGACGCGGGAGACGGTGCGGAAAGGGCATCGTCGGCCATCGACACGTCACCGGGTAGGTCGCGGTGGTCGTCGCCGTGGCGTGCCATCTCACATCCGTCGGTCCGCCGAGGGCAGGAATCCACTACCGGATCGAGAAGGAGAGCAATTCGATGCGCAGGTCCACACGGGCGCGCCGGTCATCCGGCAACGCGCGGAGCAAGCGTCTGCTGGCCGTTGTCGGCACGCTCGTGGTCTTCGGCGGAGTAGTCGCCGTGACCCAGATTTCGTCGGCCCAGGACCGGCGGCCGAACAATCCCCGGCCGGCCTCTGGACAGTGTGTGCAGCCGAGCCCGGGCGCCACCGCGCCGAATGGCGGCGGCTCAACCACCCGGACGTGGCAGAACGGTCGCTGGGTGCGTAACCACTGGGGTGACGGGCAGCAGTCGGTGCCCGAGTGTGAGGACGGCAAGGACGGCACGGTCGGCAGCGGCTCGGCCATCGCCTGCCCGGACGTGACGGCCAAGCTGCCGCAGGTGCCGGACCGGGCCCGGGCCGAGGTGGACCGCAACCTCGCCCAGTTGCAGACCCAGATCGCCGAGGCCGACCGCCGGCTGGCCGCCGAGGGCAGCAAGGGCGAAGCCTTCATCCGCAACGCGATCCTGCAGCCGCTGGCGGCCAAGCGGCGCGCGGTGCTGAGCCGCATCACGACCGCCATCGACCGTGTCGGGCCACGCCCGCAGGGTCTGGCGCAGCTCGCCGAATGCCAGGTGCAGCCGACCGGCAACAGCGGTGGTGGCGACAACGGCGGCGGTGACAGTGGCGGTGGCAACAATGGCGGCGGTGACAACGGCGGTGGTGACAACGGCGGCGGTGACAACGGCGGCGGCAACGCTCCCGGCGCCGGGCTCGGCGTGCTGGCCAACAACTGCGACGAGAGCCAGCTCCAGCCGCACGACGGCTTCCAGACCGGCAACCGCTGCGTGAGCACCGAGTTCGGTGAGGTCGGCGCGGCCGCCAACAACCCCTCGCTGCTGATCACCCAGTTCCCCGACCAGGTCGGCCAGAACCAGGCCTTCACCCTGCGGGTCAGCACCCGCAACCTGATCCGGGACCGCTTCCTGGCCGCCGGCCAGGGCGGGTACTACGTGGAGAGCTCGCTGCTCAACGACCAGGGCCTGGTCCGTGGACACTTCCACACCGCCTGCCGGATGCTGGACAGCCTCACCACTCCGCCGGAGCCGCAGGAGGTGCCCGCGTTCTTCGTCGCCACCGAGGACGGGCGCGGTAGTGCCCAGCCGGACGAGGTGACCATCCAGATCCCGGGTCTGCCCGAGACGGGCACCGCGCAGTGCGCCGTATGGGCCGGTGACGGCTCGCACCGTCTGCCGATGATGGAGAGGGCCAACCAGACCCCGGCGTTCGATGCGGTGCGTATCGAGGTCAACTGAGTCGGAAACAGATCGAGCCGACCAACGGCGGCCGGTCACCGGGGCGGACAGCCCAGGTGACCGGCCGCCGCGTGTCTTTCCGGGCGAGGAGGCCGGCGAAAAATCTGACGGGGCCACGCCGTTGCCGGCGAGACCCCGTCCCCATGTCGTTCGGTCAGCGGCTCTTGTACGCCTCGACGACCTCGACCGGGATCCGGCCCCGCTCGGATATCTTGTAGCCGTTCTTGACGGCCCATTCCCGGATGGCCCGGTTCTGCTCCCGATCCATTCCGGCGCCGCTGGGCCGCCCCGGCCGCCGAACTGTCCGGGTGTTCTCCACCGGGCCCCGGCCGATCCGCCGACCCGCATTGATGTACGGATCCAGCGTCTTGCGCAGGACGCCCGCATTCTCGTCCGAGACATCGATCGTGTAGGCCACGCCGTCAAGACTGAACTCGACGGTCCGGTCGGCCTTCCCACCGTCGAGGTCGTCGGTCAGCACCGTGATTACTTTTCTCGCCATTGCCGATTACTCCCTGTGTGTGGCGGGATGTGTCCAAAGTCTGACCTATCACCACGGGAATCCGCAACAATATGCGTCCCATTCATTTCGGCGCGTCGCGATTTCACGCTCGCAAAACCGCGAACGGAAGCTGAATCGTGGGGTCCGCCTCATTCGCCGAGCAGGCCGGCGTGTCCGGCGACGGCGGCGGCCTCCGCCCGGTTGGACACCCGCAGCTTGCGCAGCAGTGCGGCGGTCATCCGTTTCACCGTCCGCTCCGAGACGTGCAGTTCCTCGGCGATGTCGACGGTGTTGCGACCGGCGGCGATCGCCCGCAGCAGCCGACGCTCCTCGCCATCGAGGTCGACCGGTGCGGCGCGCGACGGTCGCAGAACGGCGCGCAGCAGCTCGGCCGGCAGCACCGCCCAGCCGTCGAGGATGGCGACCAGCGGGGGGAGCAGCTCCTCCGGCTCACTGGTCTTCGGCAGGAACCCCTCGGCGCCGGCCCGCAGCGCCTCCAGCGCGGGCGCCGGGTCCGAGGAACCGGACATCGCGACCACTCGTACGCGAGGGGTCGTCCGCCGGATCGCGGCCACCGCCCGGATGCCGCCGGGTGGTGGCATGTGCAGGTCGACCAGGGCCAGGTCGGGGCGGCAACGGCTGACCAGGGCGGCCGCGGCGGCGGCGTCGCCGGTCGAGCCGACCACCTCGGCGCGGCCGTCGGTGGTCGCCGGGAGCAGCAACTCGAGGCCGCGGACGAAGAGGGGGTGATCGTCCACGACGGCGAGTCGGATGGTGGCGGCGTCCGGCATGTCTGCGCCGTTCCCCAGCGGGTACTGATCATGCGGGTACGCACCGAACGAGGGGAGTCGGGTGGATGCGCGCACGGAGCGGTTTGCACGGCCTGCTGCGAGGATTGCGCCGGACCGAGCCCGTACCCGGTGAGCTGCGACCTTCGGCGGCCGACTCCGAGTTGCTGCTGCGCGTGCTGTGTCACGAGTTCCGTACCCCGGTCAGCACCCTGACCTCGTTGACCCGGGCGCTCGCCGACGAACGCCGGGAGCTGACCGGCGCGGACCGGCGGGCCATCACCGAGCTGGCCCGCGATCAGGCCGCCCACCTGCAGAGCCTGCTGCGCGGCGCGACCGCCGGCACCGGGGCGCTGGCGTTGGCTCCCCAGCCGGAGCCGCTCGTACCGCTGGCCGGGATCCTGCGCGAGGCCGCCGCGCTGGTGCCGGCGTACCGGCGGCGGGCGCGGGCCACCCGGCGCGCCGGCTCCTGCCCGGTGCCGTCCGGCCGGACCCGGCAGGTGCTGGTGAACCTGGTGGAGAACGCCGTGCGGCACGGGCCGGCGGAGGGGCAGGTCGGCCTCCACGCCGAGCTGGGCCGCCGCGGGCTGAGCATCCTGGTCACCGACGAGGGGCGGGTGGACGACGCGCTGCTGGCCGCGATGCGCCGCCCGGCGCCGGCGGTCGGGATGTCCGGCCTCGGTCTCTGGATCGTGCGGCAGTTGTTGGCGGCGGACGGGGGAGTGCTGCGGGCGCACCGGTTGCGGCCGCGTGGTGTGGCGCTGGAGGTGCTGCTGCCGGTGGTCCGCCCGGTGCGCTGACCCCGCCGGGACACGGGTTGGCCCGGCCGGGCCACCGGGGTGGGGATCCTCCTCGCGCCAGCTCCCGGCAGCGAGGAGGACCCGATGTTCGGCCACGTCAAGGACCTGCAGTTCGAGGCCAAGCCGGACGGCCCGGACGCCGCGTTCGCCCGCCGCTTGCAGGAGATCCTGGGCGGCAAGTGGGGCGAGATGACCGTCGCCAACCAGTACCTCTACCAGGGCTGGAACTGCCGGCTGCCCGGCAAGTACAAGGACCTGCTGCTCGACGTCGGCACCGAGGAGATGGGCCATGTCGAGATGATCGCCACCATGATCACCCGCCTGTTGGAGAACGCCCCACTGTCACTGCAGGAAGCCGCCGACGACAACCCGATGGTCGCCGCGGTCTACGGCGGGTCGAACCCGGCGCACTTCATCCACGGTGGTGGCGGCGCCCTGCCCACCGACAGCAACGGCGTGCCCTGGAACGGCGCGTTCATCACCGCCAGCGGCAATCTGATGGCCGACTTCCAGCTCAACGTCACCGCGGAGGCGCAGGGCCGCCTGCAGGTGGCCCGGCTGTTCAACATGACCGACGACCCCGGGGTCAAGCAGATGCTGCGCTTCCTTTTGGCCCGCGACACCATGCACCAGAACATGTGGATGGCCGCCATCGAGCAGCTCAAACAGGACGGCCTGGAGGAGATGCCGGTGCCGGACGCCTTCACCGACTCCCCGCAGTTCACCGACGAGTTCAGCTACACCTACCTGGACTTCTCTCCCGGCCGGGACGCCGCGCGGGGCCGCTGGGCCTCCGGCCCCACCCCGGACGGCAGGGGCGAGTTCCGATACGACGACAACCCCCGCGCACACGCCCCCGAGCCGGTGCTCGCACCCGGCGACCCCCGCCTGTACGGCACCAACCCGGATCTGGCGGACGAACTGCTCGACGACGGCGCCACCTAACGCCGACGTGCCCGCCGCTCGCCCGTACCCCGAAGGAGGAACGATGCCGTCGGTCGCCGCACCCACCCGGGAGGCCGGTGTGGTCCCCGTGGCCCGCACCCGGATGAAGCTGGTGGTCTTCGCCGGGTTGACCCTGCTCGCCGCCGGCGCCGGGCTGCCCGGCCGGATCGTGGTCGCCCTGGCCGTGATCAGCCTGGCGATTCCGCTCGCCGTGGCGGTGGCCGGTGGTGGGCGGCTGGCGCGTGAGCTGCTGTTTCCGGTCCGTCGTCCGACGCGGGACAGTGGCCTGGGTCACAGTCCGGAACAAGGGGAACGCTTTGTTACTTGAGTGAGACACGCTCAAGTCAACGCGATAGCAGGTGTTCGATGGCAACTCTTCCGGTACTTCCCCTGACCGACGCCGTTCTGCTGCCCGGCATGGTCATCCCGGTGACCCTCGACCCGACCACCCAGGCCGCGATCGACGCGGCGCGGGCGACCGGCGACCGCAAGCTGCTGGCCGTGCCGCGTATCGACGGTGAGTACGGCCCGGTCGGTGTGGTCGCAACCATCGAGAAGGTCGGCCGGCTGCCCGATGGTGAGCCAGCCGCCGTCGTCCGTGGCCTGTCCCGGGCCCGGATCGGCTCTGGCGTGCCCGGCCCCGGCGCCGCACTCTGGGTCGAGGCGACCGAACTCGACGAACCCGCTCCCGCCGGCCGCGCCCGGGAACTCGCCCGCGAGTACCGCGCCCTGGTGACCTCCGTGCTCCAGCAGCGTGGCGCCTGGCAGGTCATCGACGCGGTGGAGCGGATGACCGACCTGTCCGAGCTGGCCGACTCGGCCGGCTACGCGCCCTGGCTGACCCTGGAGCAGAAGACCGAGCTGCTCGCCGCGCCGGACGTCACCGCCCGGCTGGAGCTGCTGGTCGGCTGGGTGAAGGCGTACCTGGCCGAGCAGGAGGTCACCGAGCAGATCAACAGCGACGTCCGCGAGGGGCTGGAGAAGTCCCAGCGGGAGTTCCTGCTCCGCCAGCAGCTCGCCGCGATCCGCAAGGAGTTGGGTGAGGACGAGCCGGACGGCTCGGCCGACTACCGGTCCCGGGTCGAGGGCGCCGACCTCCCGGAGAAGGTCCGCGAGGCGGCCCTGCGCGAGGTCGGCAAGCTGGAGCGGGCCAGTGACGCCTCCCCGGAGGCCGGCTGGATCCGCACGTGGCTGGACACCGTGCTCGAGATGCCGTGGGGCACGCGTACGCAGGACAACACCGACCTGGCCGCGGCGCGGGCGGTGCTCGACGCCGACCACGCCGGCCTGGCCGACGTGAAGGACCGCATCCTGGAGTACCTCGCGGTGCGCAACCGCCGGGCCGAGCGCAACCTCGGCGTGGTCGGCGGTCGCGGCTCCGGCGCGGTGCTGGCCCTCGCCGGTCCGCCCGGGGTCGGCAAGACCAGCCTCGGCGAGTCCGTCGCCAGGGCGCTCGGCCGCAACTTCGTGCGGGTGTCGCTCGGCGGCGTCCGTGACGAGGCGGAGATCCGCGGTCACCGGCGCACCTACGTGGGCGCGCTGCCCGGCCGGATCGTCCGCGCGCTGCGTGAGGCCGGCTCGATGAACCCGGTCGTGCTCCTCGACGAGGTGGACAAGCTGGCCGCCGGCTACGCCGGCGACCCGGCCGCCGCGCTGCTGGAGGTGCTCGACCCGGCACAGAACCACACCTTCCGGGACCACTACCTGGAGGTCGACCTGGACCTGTCCGACGTGCTCTTCCTGGCCACCGCCAACGTGGTGGAGACCATCCCCGGTCCACTGCTGGACCGGATGGAGCTGGTCACCTTGGACGGGTACACCGAGGACGAGAAGGTCGCCATCGCCCGGGACCACCTGCTGCCCCGGCAGCGGGAGCGGGCCGGGCTGACGGTCGAGGAGGTCAGCGTCGCCGACGAGGCTCTCGCGCTGATCGCGGGGGAGTACACCCGGGAGGCCGGCGTCCGGCAGCTGGAGCGTGCCCTCGCCAAGATCCTGCGCAAGGTGGCGGTGGCGCTGGCGACGGACCCGGCGCCTGTACGCGTCGACACCGGCAACCTCGCCGACTACCTGGGCCGGCCGAAGTTCACCCCGGAGTCGGCCGAGCGCACCGCGGTGCCGGGTGTGGCCACCGGCCTCGCCGTCACCGGCGCCGGCGGGGACGTGCTCTTCATCGAGGCGACCAGCATGGAGGGCGAGCCGGGCCTGACCCTGACCGGCCAGCTCGGTGACGTGATGAAGGAGTCGGCACAGATCGCCCTGTCGTACCTGCGCTCCAACGGGCGGCGTTTCGGCATCGACCCGAACGTTCTGGCCGGACGTCGGATCCACGTCCACTTCCCGGCGGGCGCGGTGCCCAAGGACGGCCCGAGCGCCGGCATCACCATGGTGACGGCCCTGGCGTCGCTGGTCACCGGTCGTCCGGTCCGCCCCGAGTTTGGAATGACCGGCGAGGTGACGCTCTCCGGTCGGGTCCTGCCGATCGGCGGGGTGAAGCAGAAGCTGCTCGCCGCGCACCGGGCCGGCCTCACCGAGGTGATCATCCCGGCGCGCAACGAGCCGGACCTGGACGACCTGCCGGCCGAGGTGCGCGAGGCGCTGACCGTGCACACCCTGGCCGACGTGGCCGACGTGCTCGCCCTGGCGCTGCGCCCGGCCGACGTGAAGGCGCTGGACGGTCCGGCTCTCTTCGCGGCCTGACCCAACACCACAGCGACCCCCGCCGTCTCTCCGACGGCGGGGGTCACTGCTGTGCCGCACGGGGCTACTGTCTCGCTTGAACCCTCAACTACCTCTCCGCCGCGAGGCGGTACCCCCGGAGGAAACCCCCGTGAACCTGGTGCTCTGGATCATCCAGATCCTGCTCGCCGTCGTCTTCGCCGGCGCCGGCACGGCCAAACTGACGCAGCCCAAGGACAAGCTGCGCGACCTGATGCGCTGGGTGGACCCGGTCCCGCCGCACCAGGTCAAGGCGCTCGGCGCCGCCGAGCTGCTGGCCGCCGCCGGGCTGGTGCTTCCGCCGCTCACCGGCATCGCCACCGTGCTCACCCCGCTCGCGGCGGTCGGCCTGGTCATCGTCATGATCGGCGGCATCCTGGTGCACCTGCGCGACATGAAGAGGCAGGACACCGACGACCGGCGCCGGACGGAGCTGCAGGGCGCCGTGACCTGCACGGTGCTGCTCGTCCTCGCCGCGGTCGTGGCGTGGGGCCGGTTCGGCCCGTACTCCTTCTGATCCTTGCGCCGGCGACCGTCGTACCCGACGGTCGCCGGCGGTCGTTCAGCGGTCGCCGCCGCGGTCCCGGCGCACGGTGGCCCTGCGGCCCTTGATGGTGCTGGAGCGCAACCCGGAGATCACCTCGTCCGCCACGCCCTGCGGCACCTCCACCAGCGAGAACCGGTCGGCGATCTCGATCGAGCCGATGTCCCGGCCGCTGATCCCGGTCTCCCCGGTGATCGCGCCGACCAGGTCCTGCGGGCGCACCCCGGCGCGCCGGCCCAGGCCGACGAAGACCTGGACGGTGTTGCCGGCCATCCGTGGCCGACCGCCACCGCGCCGATCGCCGCCCCGACCGCCGGCCTCGGGCCGGCCCTCGCGCGGGCCGCGCACCGGCGCCTGCGGAATCTCCTCCTCGTCGTCCGAGCCCGGGGAGGTCACCTCGTGTGCCAGCTTCACCGCGGCGAGGGCCACCTCCATCAGGTCGAACTCGTCCGTCAGCGTCTCCACGATCACCCGGAACGGGTCGAGGTCGTCCTCCAGCAGGCTCTCCCGCAGCGCCGCCTGGGTCAGCTCCAGCCGGCGGGTACGCATGTCCGCCACCGTCGGGATCTTGTCGATGGTGATCCGCTGACCGGTCACCCGCTCGATGGTCTTCAGCATCCGGTGCTCGCGCGGCTCGGCGAGGGTGATCGCCACGCCCTCGCGCCCGGCCCGGCCAACCCGACCGATCCGGTGCACGTACGACTCCGGCGCCGACGGCACGTCGTAGTTGACCACGTGGGTGAGCTGCTCGACGTCCAGCCCGCGGGCCGCCACGTCGGTGGCGACCAGCAGGTCGGCGGTGCCGGCCCGCAGCCGCCCCATCACCCGGTCCCGCTGCTCCTGGCTCATCCCGCCGTGCAGCGCCTCGGAGCGGTAGCCCCGGCCGTTCATCGTCTCGGTCAGCCGGTCCACCTCCTCCCGGCTGCGGCAGAACACGATCGCCGCGGTGGGCGACTCCACGTCCAGCACCCGGCCCAGCGCGGCGGGCTTGTGCGCCCGGGTCACGATGTACGCGCTCTGCCGCACCCGGGGCGCCTCGCCGGCCACCGGCTGCTCCCGGCCGATCTCGATGCGCACCGGATCGCGCAGATGCTGCCGGGCCATCCCGTCGATGCGGGACGGCATCGTGGCCGAGAAGAGCACGGTCTGGCGCTGCGCCGGCGCGTGCTCCAGGATCGCCTCGATGTCCTCGGCGAAGCCCATGTCGAGCATCTCGTCGGCCTCGTCGAGCACCACCGTGGCCAGCCCACCCAGCCGCAGCGTGCCCCGGGCGATGTGATCGAGGGCCCGCCCCGGGGTGGCCACCACCACGTCCACCCCGCTGTCCAGTGCCCGCAGCTGCCGCCCGATCGGCTGCCCACCGTAGATCGGCAGCACCCGGGCGCCCAGGTCCTTGCCGTAGCGGTGGAACGCCTCGGACACCTGCACCGCCAGCTCCCGGGTCGGCACCAGCACCAACGCGACCGGGTCCCCGCCGTCGCCGTGAGCCGGCATCCGGTGCAGCAGCGGCAGCGCGAACGCCGCCGTCTTGCCGGTGCCGGTGGCCGCCTGGCCCAGCAGGTCCCGACCCTCCAGCAGCGGTGGGATCGCCTCCCGCTGGATGGGCGTCGGCTCCTCGTAACCGAGAGCGGACAGCGCGCCCAGCAGTTCGGTGCGCAGCCCCAGCTCCGTGAAGGCGTTCGCCTCGTCGGTGCCGTCGGGGGTGGTGTCGGTCGGTGCGTCGTGCTGTGCAGGTGCGGAACTCATGCGCCAAGCCTTTCATCACGCCGCCGCACCCGCTGCGGCGACCGGCACAACGCGCCGCGGGAGGACCGGCCGCCCGCCGCCCCGTGCCGGCGGGCGGTCCGTTCACCCGGTGGTCAGGATCGCCAGGATCACGGTGACGCCCACCGCCGCGTCGAGTACCCCACACCACTCGGCGTAGCCGCGCGGCACCACCCGCCCGATGCGGTGGTGGACCAGGTCCCAGGCGGCGTGCGCCAGCCAACCGAACGCCACCAGCCACGCGGCGGTCCGTCCGCCGGCCGTCACCGCGACCAGGGTAAGGGTGACCCAGCCGGCCAGGCCGAGCAGTTGAGTGGTGAGCACGCCCGGTCCGCGCAGTGTGCCGCGGGCCAGACCGATCACCAGGTAGCCGCCGGGCAGCACCAACATCGCCCACGGGGTGAGCACGCCCGGGTCGACCCAGTTGTCCACGGTCATCAGCAGCGCCAGCCCGGTCGGCCACCGGCGGGCGATCGCCACCACGGCCGGATGCCGGCGTACGGGCACCGGGGCCTCGTGACGGTGTCGCACCGCCACCAGCACCATCGCCGGCACCATCAGCAGGTGGCCACCGAGCAGCATCGCGTCGGCGTCCAGCAGGCCGGCCCACATCGGCGCGAAGAGCAGCAGGAACGGGACGTACATCGCGGCGGCCATCTCGCCGACCGCGAGCCAGCGATGCGCGCGGTAGCGCATCCAGACCGTCATGCCGATGGTCATGTCGGTGGCCATCACCAGGGCGGCCACCTCCGGCCGGCCCAGCGGGCCGGCGAGCCCCAGCGCGGCGCCGGCCGCGTCCCACAACGGGCCGAGCAGCAGCATCCCGGCGACCATGGCGAGCGCCATCTCGGCGAGGTGCCGCAGCAGGTGCCGCGTGCCGCCGCCCGCCACGGTGGCGGGCGTCTTGCCCGGCGGTGCCGGCCGCTCGGCCGGCAGCGGCCCGGTCGGCGGTACGGCGAGAGCGCCAATGTCTGTCCGTGTCATCTCCATGCCGTCCACCCTGGTGGCGTACGCGAGCAGCCGGCAGTTCCATCCGTCACCGGAAAACCGTGCGGACTGCATGGCTCGACCGTGACATCCGCTGGGGTGGACCGGGCGCGGAGCGGCCCTAGTATCGGTGCCGTGGCGAGCGAGGCGGTGACTCCCCGGGCGGACCGGCGGCTGCACCGGGCCCGGCAGGCGACTCTGCTGTCGCTGGCCACCGGAGTCTGGGCGAGCGTGCTGCTGCCCGCGGTCGGCCTGACCCGCGATCCCGATCCCGGCCGCGTCTCCTTCGGCGCGGCCGGCATCCTCGCCTTCGCGGCCGCTCAGACCGCAGTGCTGTACGCCGCCGTGACGCCGTGGCTCGACCACCGCTGGCGGCGTCGGGCACAGCTCAGCCTGGCCGGGGTGGCGGTGCTGACCGTCCCGCTGGTGGGGCCGGTGGCGGCCGGTGCCTGGCCGACCTGGGCCTGGCTCGGCGCATCCCTGATCGGCATGGCCCCGCTGCTGGTCCGGCTCCCGGCCGCGGTGGCGGTGGCGGTCGGCGCCCTGCTGGCGTCGGCGGGAGTGGCCTGGTGGACCGATGGCTCCGTCGGGCGCCACCTGGCTGTCACCGGCGGGATCGGGCTGTCCGTCGCCGCGGTCAACTGGTTCCAGGTCTGGTTCTGGGACCTGCTCGTGGAGGCTCGACAGGGGCAGGCCGCCCGCGCCCGGCTGGCCGCCGCCGAGGAGCGGCTGCGCTTCGCCCGCGACGTGCACGACGTGCTGGGCCACAACCTCACCGTGATCGCGTTGAAGGCCGAACTCGCCGCCCGGCTGGCCCCGATCGACCCCGAACGGGCCGGCCAGGAGGCCACCGACGTCCAGCGGCTCGCGGCATCCGCGCTGACCGAGGTACGGGAGACCGTGCACGGCTACCGGACCGTCGACCTCGGCGAACAGCTGGCCGCCGTGGCGGGCGTCCTGCGCTCCTGTGGGGTGCGCTGCACGGTGCCTCCGCCACCGGCCAACCTGCCGCAGGCCGCCGCCACCGAGCTGGCCGCCGTGCTGCGCGAGGCGGGGACGAACGTGCTGCGGCACAGTCGCGCCGGCTGGTGCCGGATCAGCATCGACCGGGAGGACGACGTGGCCAGGATGACGGTGGCCAACGACGGCGCCGACGACCGTGGTCCGGACGCGCACAGCCACGGCCTGCGAGGGCTCGCCGAACGGCTCGCGGCCGCCGGAGGGGAGCTGCGGGTGCGCCGCGAGGACGCGGTGTTCACCCTGGAAGCCACCCTGCCGGTGGTCCCGTGATCCGCGTCCTGCTCGCCGACGACGAGGAGCTGATGCGGGTGGCCGTCGCCGCGCTGCTCGGGCTGGAACCGGACATCGAGGTCGTGGCCCAGGCCGCCGAGGGCCGGGCCGCGGTCGACGCAGCGCTCGCGCATCGTCCCGACGTGGCCGTGGTGGACCTGGAGATGCCCGGCCTGAACGGCATCGAGGTGGCCGCCGAGCTGACCCGGGCACTGCCGGCCTGCGCGGTGGTGGTGTTGACGGGGCACGGCCGGCCGGGGCACCTGCGGCAGGCGTTGACGGCGGGCGCGCGGGGATTCCTGCCCAAGGGCTCGCCGGGCGGGGCGCTCGCCGACGTGATCCGCCGGGTGCACGGCGGCGGCCGGTACGTCGACCCGTCGCTCGCCGCCGACGCGCTGACCCTGCCCACCTGCCCGCTGACCCCCCGCGAGCTGGAGACACTGCGGCTGGCCGAGTTCGGCGCCCCGGTGGCGGTGATCGCCCGCCGGGTGCACCTGTCCACCGGCACGGTGCGCAACCACCTCTCCGCCGCCGTGCAGAAGCTCGGCGCGGCCGACCGCGCAGAGGCGGTGCGCACCGCCCGGGACAACGGCTGGCTCTGACCGCGTCGCCGGCACGGTTACGGTGGCCTGGTGCGTACGGTGGAACTGGTCTGCTCGGCCGGGTTGGACGCGGCGGTCCGGTCCGCCTGGGACCGGTTGGCCGCGGCCGGGCTGCCCAGCCTGGCCCGCAACACCCACCCGACCAACCGGCCGCACCTGACCCTCGCCGCGGTGGACGAGTTCCCGCCCGGGGCCGAGCACCGCCTGACCGACCTGTTCGACGCCGCGCTGCCGGTGCCGGTCACGCTCGACCGCATCGTCGTTCTCGACGGCAGTGCGCCGTTGGTCTGGCTCGTGCGAACCACGCCGGCGCTGACCACGCTGCACGCCGCCGTCTGGGACGTGCTCGTCGACGCCGCCGGACATCGTCCGTGGCACGCGCCGGGTGGGTGGGTGCCGCACCTGAGCGTGGCGCTGCGGTTCCGCAACGCGGACCTGCGGCTGGCCCGCGCCGTCGCCGGCGGTCAGCGGCCGACGGGCGCGTTCGTCGGGGCCCGTAGCTACGACGGCACCGACCGGTCGGTGGCACCGCTGACGCGCCGGCAGATCTGATCCCGCGCGACCGTCCTGTTCGGATGTGTCCACCGCGCCGCCATCTTCGTCGGCACCGGCCTCGGGGGCCTCCGTCCTCGGGACGGAGGCCCCCGACTGCGTCAGCGATAGAAGCGCAGGTAGTCGAACTCGGCGGTGACCGGCGGCACGGCGCCGCCATGCGCGACCAGCCCGATGCGCGGGGTGGTGTCGGCAGGGAAGGTCCACACCGCACCCCAGGTCCAACTCCGCCCGTCCCGGCTGGAGCCGGCCCGGAACTCGTGCTCTCCGGTGGCCGGGTCGACGTGGTGCGCCAGCCGCAGCCAGGTGGTGGTGGCCGGGGCGCCGACGATGCTGCCGCCGTACACCGGCTGGCCGGCGAAGGGCAACTCGTAGCCGTACTCGACCTGCCGGGTGTTCCAGATCGCCACCTGGGCCAGCCGGGCGAACCGGTCGTCGTCCACGTACGCGACCAGCCCGGCCTGCTGGTAGTTGCGGACCGTCTCCTCGCCCAGGTCCAGCATCACCTTCGTCTCCGCCACGTAGTCGCCGCGCGGCGCGTCACGCAGCAGCACCCCTGCGGTGTTGCCGGTGCCGGTCAGGTCGGCGTTCTGCACCGGCCAGCTCAGCGCGCCGCCGGCGACGGTGGCCGCCGGGTCCTCGCGCACCCACCGCCAGCCGCCGTCGAGCCCGTCGCCGAACTCGTCGGAGTACGCCCGCAGCGGCGCGCCGACCCGGGGCTCCGGCACCGCCCGCTTTGCCGGCTGGTACAGCCGGGCCACGCTGACGTTGTCGAACACGGCCGGACCGCCCGTGGCGGCCAGTCCGGGGCGACCGGCGACCGGACGGTCCAGTCGCAGCGACACCACGGCGAGCTGATCACCGAGGCGGGCCGGGCTCAGCTCGGCGACCAGCTGCTGGCCGCGTACCTCGATGGCCAGGTTGTGCCGGGCGGCCAGGTCGAGCCCGGCGGGCAGCGGCGCGGTGGCACGCCGGTCGCCGTCGCTGGCCACCAGCCGGCCGCCGGCCGCGTCCACCCGGACCTCGACCCGGCCGCCGAGGGTGATCCCGGCGGTGGCCGCGCCGGTCAACCGCAGGTCGGCCTCCGCCCGCACGTCGCCGCCGACAGTGGTACGGCTGGATAGCGCACCGCTGCCGGTGAGCTGACCGTCGGTGACCCGCCACTCGCCGGCGCCACGTCGCCAGCCGGACAGCCCGGCGGCGTCGAACCGGTCGTCGACCCGGCCGGTGGTCACCGGTGCGGGTCGGTTGCCGTCGGACGGGCCGGCGCCGGCGTTCACCGTCGGCCAGCCGTCGATCCAGTCGAGCCGGTCCAGCAGCATCGGGCGTTCGTTGATGCCGAACGGCTCGTCCAGGTACGGGTCGGCGCGGTCGATCGCGTGGTAGACGATCCAGTCCTGGCCGGACAGGTCCGTGAGGAACCCGTTGTGCCCGGTGCCGATCCACCGGTTGCCGTTCTGGTTGAGCACCGGCGTGCCGCCGGCCCGGGACGCGGTCAGCGCGACCCCGTCGCGGTCGGTGAACGGGCCGCGCGGGCTGCGCGCGCGTCCGACCTGGACGGAGTAGCCGGTGGCGGGGCCGGCGCAGCAGTTCGCGGTGGAGGCGAACAGGTAGTACCAGCCGTCGTGGCGCAGCACGTAGCTGCCCTCGAACTTGTTGTCGATCGCCACCAGGGTCGGCGAGCCGACCGCGGTCAGACCGTCCGGGCTGAGCTCGGTGACCGAGATGCCGCCGTAGTAGCTGCCGTGGTAGAGGTAGCTGCGGCCGTCGACGTCGGTGAACTGGCTCGGGTCGATGGTCCACAGGTAGCCGCCACCACCACCGGGACGCGGGGCGACGACGGGTTCAGCGGCGAAGGTCCACGGCCCGGTCGGGGTGGGCGCGGTCGCCGCACCGATCGCGTAGTCGCTGCCCTCGGTGGAGACGGTGGTGTCGGTGACCGTCACGTACATGACCCACCGGTCGCCGAGGCGGCGCACGTCCGGCGCCCAGAATGCCGCGCCCGGCGCCGCGTACGGCGGGCGCTGGTCGGGGCCGAACGCGTCGCCGACGTACGTCCAGTCGACCAGGTCGGCCGAGCGGGTGGTGGGCACCCGGTGGAACTCGCGCTCGCCCTCGCGGAGCGGGTCGGTGGTGCCGTAGGCGTACCAGAAGCCGTCGTCGCCGCGGACGATGACCGGGTCGGCGAAGGTGTCGCCGACGGCGGTCGAGATCGGGTTGCGGTAGCGGGACGGGCCGTCAGAGCCGGCGGCGGGAGCGGGTGCGGTCGCGGTCAGGATCAGACCGAGCGCGGCGGCGAGCGCGCCGCCACGGCGGAGATGTCGCATGTGGACCTGCCTCGGGGGAGGTTGGCGGTGCATCGACAGGAGCGGTGTGTCCACCGTTTCTACAACGATGGATACAACGTTGTAAAGACCGCCGATGCCGGACCCTGCTGGCTGGTACGCCCCTGGGCAGGACGATGATGGGGAGATGAGCGCTGTCACCGAGGGCCGGGGGATGGCCGATCTGGCCGCCCTGCTGGCCGACGGCACCCGGGCCGGCATCTGCCTCGCGCTGCTCGACGGCCGCGCCTGGACCGCCGGGGAGCTGGCCCGCCGGACCGGGGTCGCGCCGTCGACCGCCAGCGACCACCTCACCCGGCTGGTCCGGGGTGGGCTGCTGGTCGAGGAGCGGCAGGGCCGGCACCGCTACCTGCGGCTGGCCGGGCCGTCGGTGGCCCAGCTGATCGAGGGCCTGGCCGGGCACGCCCCGACCCCACCCGCGCCGACCGGTTCGCTGCGGGCGTCCACCGCTGGTGCCGCGATGGCGTACGCCCGCACCTGCTACGACCACCTCGCCGGGCGGCTGGGCGTGTTGATGTACGACGCGCTGCTGGCCGACGGGCGGCTGGACCGGGCCAGCGGGCTGACGCTGACGCCCGACGGGTGGGCGTGGGCGGCCGGGCTGGGCGTACCCGTGGACGTGCTGCGCACCGCGCGGCGCCCGGTGGTGCGCGACTGCCTGGACTGGACCGAGCGCCGGCCGCACCTGGCAGGGGCGCTCGGCGCGGCGCTCTGCCGTCGCTTCGGCGAGCGGGGCTGGACGACCCGGGGCGCCGGCCGTGCTGTCCGCCTCACCCCGACCGGCCGATCGGCCCTGGCCGCGACCCTGAACATCCCCGAACACGCCCTCAGCCCCACGCCGCCTGCGCCAACCACCAGCGGCCGCGCCTGAACCCCGGGGACGCCGTGGCAGAGGGAGCCGCAGACGCAACATCCTGGATCGAGTGGCTTCCCCAGGCCCGCAGGCCACTCGATCCACGATCAAGCACGATCTTGGTGGGCGGCGCGGCGCGGCGGTGCGGGCGACGGGATTGTTCGGTGAGGGGCGAACGGTTCGGGTCCTACGGTCGGGCGGTGACTGATGACTGGCCCGTTGTTCCGCCCGCTGCCGAGACGCCGGCGTGCGGACCGCCCACGTTCGAGACCGGCGGCGGTTGGTGGGTGACCCGGCACGCCGACGTTCGGACCGCGCTGACCGATCCCGCCTTCCAGGTACCGCCCGTGGACACCGGGCCGCCCGGCACCCTCGCCTGGCTACGCGGCGCGGTCAGCCGGTTCAGCCCGCCCGAGTGGCACGCCGAGCGTCGCGCGATCGGGACGTCCGCACTGTCCGCGCTGGACCCGGACGAGCTACGGCAGGAGGCGGCCCGACGGACCACCGCCGCCCTGGACGATGCCGGTGCGCACCTCGACGTGATGCGCGAACTGGCCAGGCCGGTTCCGCTACGGGTGCTGGCCGGCCGGCTCGGCCTGACCGATCCGGCCGCCGCCGGGACGGCGGTCGCGGCCGTCGCCGCCGCGTACCACCCCGGGGTCGACCCGGCGCTGGTCCGGCGGGCCGACCGGGCGGTCGCCACGCTGCTGGAGCTCTGCCCACCGGCACGGCCGGAGGTGCGGGCGAACCTGATCGGCCTGCTGGTCCAGGCCTGCGACGCGACCGCCGGCCTGATCGGCGCCGCCGCCCACCACCTGCTCCCCACGCCCGCCCGCCGCGCGTCCGCCGGCCCGTCGGCCCCGGAGCGGGCGATGGATCCGCTGGCCGGCGTGGCGACGGCGGACCTGCTGGCCGAGGTGCTGCGGCTCGACCCGCCGGTGCGGGCCACCCGACGGGTCACCGTCGCCGCGGTACGGCTGGGCGGCCAGGACCTGCCGCCGAACAGCCCCGTGCTGCTCCGGTTCGACGCCGCCAACCGTGACCCGGAGGCGTTCGCCGAGCCGGCCGCGTTCCGGCCCGGCCGGCCCAGGGCCGGGCGGCTCACGTTCGGCGCGGGGGAGCGCGGCTGCCCCGGCGACCGGCACGCGCTGGCCCTCGCCACCGGGGTGCTCGACGTGCTGCGCGAGCGCTGCCTACGCACCGACGTCGTGCTGCGCCACGAGCCACACCCGACCCTGCGCGTTCCGACGATCCTGGAGGTGACGGTCCGATGACCGACCGCCGTGCGGCGTTCCACGCCCTGCACCACACCGACCGCCCGCTGCTGCTGCCGAACGCCTGGGACCACGCCTCGGCGGCGGCACTGGCCGCGGGCGGCCATCCGGCCATCGGCACCACCAGCCTCGGGGTCGCCGCGGCCGCCGGCCGCCCCGACGGCGTGGCGGCCACCGGCGCGGAGACCCTGGCCCTGACCCGCCGGCTCGCCCGGCTGCCGGTCCTGCTCACCGTCGACGTGGAGGCCGGTTTCTCCGACGATCCGGCGGCGGTTGCCGGGTACGTGGCCGAGCTGGCCGGGCTCGGCGCGGTCGGGATCAACCTGGAGGACGGGCGCGCCGACGGCACCCTGGCCGATCCGGAGTGCACCGCCGACAAGATCGCGGCGGTGAAGGCGGCGGTGCCCGATCTGTTCGTCAACGCCCGCACCGACACCTGGTGGCTCGGGGTGGCCGATCCGCTGCCGCAGACCCTGGCCCGCGCTCGGGCCTACCGCGCCGCCGGCGCCGACGGGATCTTCGTCCCCGGCGCCGTCGACTTGGCGACGCTGCGGATGCTGACCGAACGGATCGACGCGCCGCTGAACGCGCTGTACCAACCGGGCGGCCCCGGGCTCGACGAGCTGAGGCGGGCCGGGGTCGCCCGGGTCAGCACCGGCTCGCTGCTGTTCCGGGCCGCGCTGGCCACCGTCGTCGCCACCGCCGACGCGATTGCTGCCGGTGGGTTCACGGCGTCGCCGGGGCTGCCGTCGTACGCGACGGTGCAGGGCCTGGTGCCCGCGGACGGCGACTGATTTCCCCGCCGGCTCCGGCGGTGGTTCGTCACCGCCGGAGCCGCATGCCGCGCGTCAGCCCCGCCGCTCCCTTCGGGGCAGATAGGAGGATTGTTCGCCCCATTCCGGTCCCGCTTGATTACGGTGTGTTCAGGGCGATCCACCCAGAGTCGTGACCGGAGAAGGGACCCCGTCATGCGCGTGCCCAGCCGTAGCCCAGGACAGCAGCCCGGTCCGCCCGTGTCGCCCACCGCCCCGGCTCGCCGCCGACCCTCCGGCACCGCCCCCCGCCGCCTCCCCGCCACCGCGCCGGACCTCGCCGCCTATCGGGCGGCCGTCGCGGACCTGCTGGTCGAGGTGGGTGCCCTGGCCGACGCGACCAGCACACGCGCCCGTCAGGTGCTCATCGACGAACGGCTGCGCGAACCGGCGCTCGCCGCGGTGCTCGACGCCACCCCGCAGGGGCTGATCGGCGCGCGCGAGACGTTGCTGCTGGAGATGGCGCGCTACCAGCCGAACGAGCGCACCTCGGCTGGTGACCTCACCGCGCTGGTCCGGATCTACCTGCTCTCCCGCATCGACGTGCTGTGGTGGCAGGACGCCCCCACCTTCGTCACCGACGATCAGGTCAACGGCAGTGCCGACCTGGTCGACCTGGAGTGGCTGCGCCGGCGGGACCTGCTGCGCTTCCGCTACCAGGAGCAGCCCGCCACCATGCTGGGCCGGGCCACGCGGGGGCTGCGTCGCCGACTGCGGCCGGACGCCACCCCGCGCACCGCCGGGCTCCTCTTCCGGCGGGCCCGGCGGGAGGTGGTCGCGTTGCTCAACGACATCGGGCGGGAGTTCGCCGCGGCGGCGCCGCCGGCCACCCCGCCACTGTGGGTGACCAGTCTGGTCCGCAGCGCCGAGCACCAGTACCGCCTGCGCCGCATGGGCTACGCCGCGATGCTGCCCAGCGGGCACTGCCTCGGCTACTCGATGGACGTCGAGCTGGCCTGGTACGAGCGCTTCGGCGCGCGGGAGGCGCTCGGCGAGCTGCTGCTGGCCCGGCAGGAGGCCGGCGAGCTCAACGTGATCGACGAGGGACAGGCCTGGCATCTCTGCCTGGCGCCCACCGCCCGGCGTCGGCTGCGTCGGGCGTACGAGACCGAGATGGGGGTCTGAGCCGATGTGCGGTATCGCGTTGAGCATCGGCCCTGAGGCCGACCCGACGACCTTCCGGAGGATGCTCGCCGTCCTGGCCGCTCGCGGCGAGGTCACCGAGACCCGTTCGGAGAGCGGGCTGCTCGCCGGCACCCGCCGGCTGCGGGTGGTGAACCGGGACCGGGCCGTACAGCCGTGGACCTCGATCGACGAGCGCTGGCTGCTCTGCTTCAACGGCGAGATCTTCAACCACCGGGAGCTGCGCGCGCATCTGACCCGGCTCGGGCACGTGTTCCGCACCGAGAGCGACACCGAGGTGCTGCTCGTCGCGTTCGAGCAGTGGGGCGAGGCGGCGGTGACCCGGCTGCGCGGCGAGTACGCCTTCGTGGTCGTCGAACGCGGCATCGGCCGGGCGTACCTTGCCCGCGACCCGCTCGGGGTGAAGCCGCTGTACTGGGCCCGGCAGCCCGGGTGCCTGCACCTCGCCTCCGAGGTCAAGGCGCTGGTCGGGCACGGCGCACCGATCGCCGAGGTGCCGCCGGGACACCACGGCTGGGCGGACCCGGACGGCCACGTGCGGCTGCGACCGTACGTTGACCTGCTCACCCTCGGTGACGGTCTGCCGGTCGTCGACGACCCGGACGAGGCCGCCCTGCTAGTCCGTGCCGCGCTGACCGACGCGATCCGGATGCGGGTCGAGACCGACCTCACCGTCGGGGTGGTGCTCTCCGGCGGGCTGGACAGCTCGCTGACCCTGCGGCAGGTGCGGGACGTGCACCCGGACTGCGTGGCGGTGACGGTCGGCGTGCCGGACAGCCCGGACGTGGCGTACGCGCGGCGGTTCGCCGCCGACCTCGGTGTGCCGCACGAGGTCATCGAGCTGCGCCCGCGGGACATCCGGCTGACCGACGTACGCGAGGCCATCCGGATCTCCGAGCTGACCGAGTACGGCGACATCATCAACGCGGTGGTCTCGGTGCCGATCTTCCGGCGGCTGCGCGCCCTGGGCGTCAAGGTGGTGCTGACCGGCGACGGCTCCGACGAGCTGTTCGGTGGGTACCCGATGTACCACCAGGTCGAGGCTGCCGCGTCCCGTCGGCTGTTCCTGCACCGGATCCGCAACCTGTGCCGCACCGAGTTGCAGCGGGTCGACCGGGCGGCCATGGGGCACGGTGTCGAGGCGCGGCTGCCGTTCCTCGACCTGAGCGTGGTGGAGCTGGCGATGCGCCTGCCGCTGGGGCTGAAGCTGCGCGACGGGCAGGAGAAGTGGATCGTCCGGCGGGCGTTCGCCGACGTGCTGCCCGACTACGTCCGCCAGCGACCCAAGAACCCGATGTCCTACTCCACCGGCCTGCACGAGCGGGTCCGGCTGTACAAGCCGCTGTTCGCCCGGCTGCACCGCTCGTTCGGCTACGACCTGCTCGAGCCGGTGCGCCGCGACTTCGACACCGTGCTGAGCCGGTGCGGCAACGACCTGGACCGGGCCATCGCCGACGGGTTGACCCGACCCGACTACACCGTGCTGGAGCACGCCCGCGACCTCGTCGGGGCGGCGAAGTGGAACGCCGCGCCGATCGTCCGTCGGCTGGTCGGCCCCCGGCCGCCCCGCCGGTCGCCGGTCGGCTGACCGTTTGCCCGAGGCGTGACCGCGCACCGGACTGACCGGTTGGCGCCCAGCGCCAGGTCCGATCACCGCCAGCACCCGCGTCGTCGCCGGGCCAGGCTGGACGCATGACGACCAGCACCGCCTTCCTGATCCGCGCCCTGCCGGCCGGGACGCTCGACACCGTCCGCTGTACCCGCCGGGACGCCGCCGACCGACCCGTCGAGGTACTCCCGGCGGGCGGCGGGGAACCGCTGCGCTGCTGCCTGCGCGACGCCGAGGCGGGGGAGGCGCTGCTGCTCTTCGGCTATGCGCCGCCGGTCGCCGCCGGCCCGTACCGGGAGGTCGGCCCGGTCTTCGCGCACGCCGTCGCCTGTCCGGGACCGGAGCCGGCGGGCGGCCACCCGCCGGACTGGCGGGGGCGACCCCAGGTCCTGCGGGCGTACGACCGGCAGGGCCGGATCCACGGCGGTCGCCTGCACGACGGCACCGACCCGGAGGCGGTGATCGCGGAGTTGTTCGCCGACCCGGCCGTGTACGAGCTGCACAGTCGCAACGTGGTGTACGGCTGCTTCATGTTCGCCGTGGAGCGGGCCGCCGCGTGACGCCGGCCCGCTCCCCGGCGGTGGCGTGACCGGCGCTCAGCTCGTCAACAGCAGCGCGCCGACCGCGGCGAGCGTGCCGGTGACCGCCAGCAGGGGGCGCTGGTCACCACGAACCAGGTCACCGGCACCGCCACCCCGGCCGCCCGGCACCGCTCGAACCACAGCAGGGTGGCCAGCGACGCCCAGGGTGCGGCCAGCGGCCCGATGTTGGTGCCGATCAGCAGCGCCAGCAGCCGGGTCCCGTCACCGGTGTGCAGCACCGACTCGCCGGCCAGGTAGGCCGGCAGGTTGTTCACCGCGTTGGCCAGCAACGCCCCGGTGCCACCGGCGCGGAGCGCGCCGAGCGCTCCGCCGTCGGCGCCGAGGAGCCCGGCGACCAGGTCGTCCAGTCCGAACCGGCCGAGGGTCTGCACCACCAGGAACAGGCCGGTGACGAAGAGCAGCAGCCGCAGCGGCACCAGCCCCGGGCGCAGCGTCGCGGGGGAGCGGACCACGAACCCGAGCAGCACCACCGCGACGGCGACCGTCGAGGCGAGGGCGATCTCCACGCCGGCGAGGATGCCGGCGACGAAGAGCAGGCAGCCGGCGAGCGCGGTGCGGTGCAGCACCGGATCCGACGGCACGTGGCGGGCGGGTGGAACGAAGCGGCCACCGGCCGGCCGGTCCCGCCACCACCACGCCCACCAGAGCAGCGCCATGGTGACCGCGACCGCGGTGAGCTGCGGCAGCGCCATCCGGGCCGCGTAGGCCAGCGGCGCCAGCCCGATCCGGTCGGCGGCCAGCAGGTTGGTCAGGTTGGACACCGGCAGCAGCAGGCTCGCGGTGTTGGCCAACCAGACCGTGGTGACCGCGAGCGGGGCGGCCGGGACGCGCAGGCCGCGGGCCAGCGCGAGCAGCACCGGCGTGAGCAGCACGGCGGTGGTGTCCAGGTTGAGCACGAGTGTGGTCAGCGTGGCGAGGCCGCCGCAGAGCAGGAACAGCGCCGCCCAGCTGCCCCGCGCGGCGCGGGCCAGTCGACTGGCCAGCACGTCGAAGACGCCCGCCACGGCGGTCAGCTCGGCCAGCACGATCACGGAGCCGAGGAAGAGCAGCAGCGGCAGGATCCGGTGCAGGGTGGCGGTGGTCTCGGCGCGGGGCAGCAGCCGGCCCAGCGCGCAGGCCGCGCCGGCCACCGCGAGGAACACCGCCACCAGGTCGAGCGGCTGGGGACGCCGGCGTGTGGTCGGCTCGGGTGGGGCGGGCGGCGCGCCGACGGCAAGTTTCACGTCGAATCACGCTGGCACAATGTCCCGTCGGCCGCCTCCGCTGCGACCGCCTTGGTGACCGGTCCCATAGGCACCGGTGCGGTCCACGGGTCGCCGGGCATGGACCGGCCGGATCACCGCGGCGACGGAATCCGACAGACCGCACCGGCGCGGTGGACAACCGTCGATCGGTCCCATAGCGTCCAACGGATATGCGCAGGACCCTGCCGGCCGTCACGACGGCCCTGCTGCTCGCCCTCACCTCCTGCACCACACCCAGGTCCGGAGGCCCGCTGCTCACCGCGCCGCCGGTGCCCCCGGCCACGCCGACCGCCTCCCGGCAGGACGCGGCCCAGGCCGCGCAGACCCTGGCCAGCCTGCGCCGGGTGGACGACCTGCCGCTGTACGAGATGACCTACGTCGGGGCGTACGACCCGACGGTGGGCACCGACGCCACCCCGCCCAGCCCGTTCGGCTGCTCGCTGTTCGTCGCCGCGGGCGACCCCGCCCGGCCGGTGTTCGCCCGCAACTTCGACTGGGACGCCAACCCGGCGCTGGTGCTGCGGACCGATCCGCCCCACGGGTACGCGGCCGTCTCGCTGGTCGACATCTCCTACCTCGGGGTCGGCGCGGACCCGGCCGGTGACCGGCGGCTGCTCAACGCGCCGCTGCTGCCCTTCGACGGGATGAACGAGCGGGGCCTCGCGGTGGGGCTGGCCGCCGACGACGCCGCGACGGCCCGCCCCGACCCGGGCAAGCCCACCGTCGGCTCGGTACGAATCCTGCGGCTGGTGCTGGACCGGGCCGCCACGGTCGACGAGGCGATCGCCGTGTTCACCCGGCACAACCTCGACTTCGACGGCGGGCCGCCACTGCACTACCTGCTGGCCGACGCGACCGGAGCCTCGGCGGTGATCGAGTTCGTCGATGGTGAGCTGCGGGTGGAGCGGGGCACGGGCGGCTGGCAGGCGCTGACCAACGTGCCGGTCGCCGGGGTGCCCGAGCAGCGTCGCCGCGAGGACCGCCGGTACGGGCAGATCGCCACCGCCCTGACCCGGGCCGGTGGGGTGGTGGACGCCGCCGCGGCGCACCGGGTGCTGGCGTCGGTCCGCCAGGGGCACACCCGCTGGTCCGTCACGTACGGCCTGCGCAGCGGCGAGGTCCGGCTGGTCACCGCGACCGGTGGCGGCGAGCGGCGCTACCAGCTGCCGATGAGCTGACTCCCCGGCGTACGCACCCGCTCGTGACGTGGCCGGGCCCGGCCCCCGGGATTCGGGGACCGGGCCCGGCGTCGTGCTCGGTGCCTACCGGTTCAGTGCTCGGTGCCTACCGGCTCAGGTAGCTGGGCTGGGTCTGCACGTTGAGCTCCTTGTACTTGACCAGCTTCGCCGTCCAGGTGCGCCAGTCGTTCAGCTCCAGGACGTCCAGGCCCTTCACCATGTCGTTGGAGTAGATGTGTCCGTTGTAGTAGTACGCGGACCAGGTGCCACCGCCGACGAACGTGTCGGCCGAGAGCGGCCCGCGCTCCCAGAAGGCGATCTCCTTCGGGTTGGCCGAGTCGGTGAAGTCCCAGACCGAGATGCCGCCCTGGTACCACGCCTGGACCATGATGTCCCGCCCGAGCACCGGGATCAGCGAGCCGTTGTGGGCCACGCAGTTCTCGGTGTCCGCGTTGTTGCGGGGAATCTTGTAGTAGCTGCGGAAGTGCATCGTCCGGGCGTCGCCGCGACCGGTGATGTCGTAGATGGCGTCCGCGCCCCGGTTCGGTCCGATGGCCTCGTTGCAGGTCGCCGCGCCGCCGCCACCCAGCTCGTCGGTGAAGATCACCTTGGTGCCGGCGTTGTTGAACGTGGCCGAGTGCCAGAACGCGAAGTTGACCGTGTCCCGCACGCGGTTGATGACCCGGGGGACCTCCCGGTTGCGGATGTCGAGCAGGATGCCGTCACCCATGCACGCGCCGGCGGCCAGGTCCCTGGCCGGGTAGACGGTGATGTCGTGGCAGCCGGTCGTCGCCGACCCGGTGCCGCTGCCCGGGAATCCGCCGTCCGGGAAGAGGTTTGGCGCGGCGATCACCGAGGCGTCGGTGGGCTTCTTCACCGGCACCTTGATGATGGAGATCGAGTCGTGCGGCGGCTGGCAGTCCGGGAATTCGGCCCGCGGGCTGTACGACGAGACGTACAGGTAGACCGTCTTGCTGCTCTTGCCCGGCACCAGGGTGTGGGTGTGCGAGCCGCAGGCGGTCTCCACGGACTTGACGTACCGCGGGTTGGCCTTGTTCTTGATGTCGAAGATCTTGATGCCCTCCCAGGACTCCTTCACGTCCGCCCCCTGCGCGGTGCTGTTGCAGGAGTCGTCGCTGCGGGACGAGTCGGTGGAGAGGAAGAGCAGGTCACCGTGGACGGAGATGTCATTCTGCGACCCCGGGCAGAGCACCCGGGACACGACCTTCGGCGCGCTGGGCCGCGAGATGTCGTAGATGACGAAGCCGTTGTAGTTGCCGGCGAACGCGTACTTGCCCTGGAAGGCGATGTCGCTGTTCGTCGCGTCCAGGGGAGCGACCTTGGGCAGGTTGGCGATCTGGCGCAGGTTGGGGCTGCTCACGATCTCATCGACGCCGGGGATGGTGTTCGTGGCGGCGGCCGCCGGTGCCGCTTGCGGCACGACCTGGGCGTTGCTTGCCGGGGCGACGAGGACGCTGGCGACGAGGAGACCGGTCGCGGCGAGGCCGACGATCCGGAGTTGTCGTAACCGTGGCATGTGGAGTCTGATCATCGGCGAGGCCCTTCGCAAGGGGGAGACGATGGTCGACACCTTACCGCCGGATGACGAGCATCGATGTGATCTGGGTCACATCACATCGTTCTCCTCAATGGATAACATCGCGATGACCTCGACCCCAGGGAGTGGCCCATGACCAGTCGGCGCGCACGGACACTGGCGGTCGTCACACTGGCGATCGTGCTGGCGCTGGTGGCCTTCGTCCTGGTCCGCGCGGGCGGAGACCCCGGGACAAGCGCCGCGCAGCCGGTCTCCGCGCCCGCCACCTCGACACCGGCGGCCAGCCCCGTTCCCACCGACCTGACCGTCATCGTGCCGGGCCGTCCGGGCGAGTCGGCGGCCACCCGCCCGGCCCACGAGGTCCGCGACGCGGGCCCGGCCCCGCACAACGCGTTGGACGCCATGTTCGTACGGATGATGATTCCGCACCACGCGCAGGCCCTGGAGATGGCGGAACTCGCCCCAGACCGGGCCGCCGACCCCGGCATCCGCGCCCTCGCCGACCGGATCCGGGCCAGCCAGGGGCCGGAGATGGGCATGATGCGCGGCTGGCTGCAGACCCGCGGTCTCTCGCCCGAGGCCCCGGGGCACGATCACGGCACCATGCGCGGCATGCAGTCACCGGAGGCGATGCGTCAGTTGGCCGCCGCCCGCGGCGCCGACTTCGACCGCCTCTTCGTCCGGATGATGACCGAACACCACCAGGGCGCCATCGAGATGGCCACCGACCTGCTCACGGTCGGTTCCGACCTGACGCTCAGCGAGTTCGCCAACTCGGTCGCCACCGAGCAGACCGTCGAGATCGACCGCATGCGCGAGGTCCTCGGTCGCTGAGCCGGCCCGCCCGGCCCCGTCCGCACCGCGCCCCGGAGCTGGGGCAGCCCGACCGGGACGGCGGAGGGGATCCGACACCCGGCACGTACGCTGGGTGACCGTGAGACGCACGATGTTCGGTCGCCCGCTGCGCGGCGTCGCCTTCGACGTGGCCGTCTCCGGCCTGGTGGTCCTCTTCGGCCTGGCCGGGGCGGCGAACCAGCCGGGCGGCTGGGCCGCCACCCTGGTCGGCGTGGGGATGGCGGTGGCCCTGCTGTTCCGCCGCTCGCACCCGGGCGCGGTGACCGTGGCCGTCGCGGTGCTCGCCCTGGTCCAGGTGATCGCCCAGTGGGGTCCGCTCGCCTTCGACGTCGCCGTCCTGATCGCCCTCTACAGCGTGGTGAAGTACGGCGAGCGGCTGCGCGACGGCGTGCTCGCGGGCGCCGTCGCCGCCGTGGGCGTGCTGCTCGCCGCCGCGCAGACCCGGGGCGTCATGAGCTGGTGGACGACCGCGCTGTGGTACGCGCTGGTCACCGGCGCCGTCTGGCTGGCCGCGCTGAACGTGCGGACCCGCCGCCTCTACGTGCTCAGTCTTGAGGAGCGGGCCAGCACCCTGGAACGCGGGCGGGAAGCCGAGTCCCGGGCGGCCGTCGCCGAGGAGCGCACCCGGATCGCCCGCGAGCTGCACGACGTGGTGGCGCACAGCATGGCGGTGATGATCGTCCAGGCGGACGGCGCGCGGTTCATGCTGGACCGCGACCCGGAGCAGGCGCGTACCGCCGTCAAGGTCGTCGCCGACACCGGCCGGCAGGCGCTGGAGGAGATGCGCCGGCTGGTCGGCGTCCTGCGGGACGCCGGCCCGACCGGCGCGGGTGGCCCGGACGGGCCCGTGGTGGCCGCCGACCCGGAACACCGCCGCCTGGCCCTGGCCGAGCTGCCCGACCTGCTGGCCCGGTTCCGCGACGCCGGGCTGCGCATCCGGCACACCGTCGACGGCGAGCCGCCGCCGCTCCCACCCGGGTTGGAGTTGACCATCTACCGCGTGGTGCAGGAGGCGCTGACCAACGCGCTCAAGCACGCCGGCGTCGGCGCCGGCGTGGAGCTGACCCTCGCGTACAGCGCCGACGCCGTCGTGGTCCGGGTGGTCGACGACGGTCGGGGCCGGCCGGTGGTCAGCCCGGCGCCGTCCGGCGGTCACGGCCTGCTCGGCATGCGCGAGCGGGTGACGGTGTACGACGGCACCCTCACCGCCGGCGCCCGGCTGGCCGGGGGCTGGCAGCTCGAGGTCCGGCTGCCGCTACCGTCGGAACCCGCAACGGAGGTGATCGCGGCATGACGGTCCGGGTGGTGATCGTGGACGACCAGGCGCTGGTGCGCGCCGGGTTCCGGATGGTGCTGGACTCCCAGCCCGACCTGGAGGTGGTGGGCGAGGCCATCGACGGCGCGGACGCGCTTCGGGTGCTCGCCCGCACCGAGGCCGACGTGGTGGTGATGGACGTCCGGATGCCGACCATGGACGGGGTGGAGGCGACCCGGCGACTCTGCGCGGACCGGCCCGCCGGCCCTCCCCGGGTGCTGGTGCTGACCACCTTCGACACCGAGGCGGACGCGTTCGCCGCGTTGCAGGCCGGGGCGAGCGGCTTCCTGCTCAAGAACGTCCCGCCGGAGGAACTGCTGGCCGCGATCCGGGTGGTCGCCGAGGGCGACTCGGTGGTCGCGCCGTCGATCACCCGGCGGCTGCTGGACCGGTTCGCCGGGCAGCTCGGCGCCGGCCCCACGGCCGACCCCCGGCTGGCGCAACTCACCGAGCGGGAGCGGGAGGTGCTGCTGCTGGTCGCGCAGGGGCTGTCCAACGCGGAGATCGCCGCCCAGGTGCACGTGGCCGAAGCGACGGTGAAGACCCACGTCGGGCGGATCCTGGCCAAGCTCCAGCTGCGCGACCGGGTCCAGGCGGTGGTGCTGGCGTACGAGAGCGGGCTGGTCACGCCCGGCGGATGACCCGGCGTACGACCTGGGTCGTACGCGACGGCGGGCGCACCGCGACCCGGGACGCACACAGGTCGAGCGCGCAGGTGGAGATCGACTGACTCGCGCCGGCCATAGCGTCGGAGGGGTCCGATCCGCACCCTGACCGGGGAGCCCCCATGTCCCTCGCACCTCCCACCCACGCCGGCAACGGCGTCGCGGTCACCGCCCGTGGCCTGGAAAAACGCTACGGCAGTGGCCCCGCCGCGGTCGTCGCGCTCGACGGGGTCGACCTCGATGTCGCCGCCGGCCGGTTCACCGCCATCATGGGTCCGTCCGGCTCCGGCAAGTCGACGCTGATGCACTGCCTGGCGGGGCTGGACCGGCCGAGCGCCGGCACGGTCGGCATCGGTGCGGCCGACCTCGGCCGGCTCGACGACCGGCGGCTCACCCTGCTGCGCCGTGACCGGGTCGGCTTCGTCTTCCAGAAGTTCAACCTGCTGCCGGCGCTGACCGCCGAGGAGAACATCGTGCTGCCGCTGGCCATCGCCGGCCGGCGGCCCGACCCGGCCTGGCTGCGCCAGGTGGTGGCGGCGGTGGGGCTGGCCGACCGTCTGCGGCACCGACCCGCGGAACTCTCCGGTGGCCAGCAGCAGCGGGTCGCGGTGGCTCGGGCCCTGATCACCAAGCCGTGGGTGATCTTCGCCGACGAGCCGACCGGGAACCTGGACTCCCGCTCCGGGGCGGAGGTACTGCGGCTGCTGCGGGAGGCCGTCGACACCCTGGGCCAGACCGTGATCATGGTGACCCACGACCCGGTGGCCGCCGGGCACGCCGACCGGGCGGTCTTCCTGGCCGACGGGCGGCTGGTCGGCGACCTCGCCACGCCCACCGCCGAGCAGGTGCTGGACACCCTCGCCGGTCTCGACCCGGCCCGTCCCCACGCCGGCACGGGGGCGGTGCCGCGATGATCCGCCTGACCCTGCGTTCACTGCGCGCCGAGGCCCTGCGGATGCTGCTCTCCGCGCTGGCCGTCGTGCTCGGTGTCGCGTTCATCGCCGGCACCCTGATCCTCGTCGACGGGATGCGTGCCGGCGCGTACGACCGGGCCGGCACCTTCGACCGGCACACCGACCTGGGCGTCTACCCGGCCGGCGACCGGCCGCTGCCCGCCGGCCTGGTCGACCGGGTCCGGACGGTGGACGGGGTGGCCGCCGCCGCCGGCGAACTGATCGGCACCGGCGGGGTCGTCGGCACCGACGGCCGGCCGGTACTCGGCTACGCCGTGCTCGCCGCCATCCCCACCGAGGACGCCCTGCGCTCGTACGACGTGGTCGCCGGCCGGCTGCCCGACCGCGCCGGGGAGGTGGTGCTCGACGCGCCGACGGTCGCCGAGGAGCGCTTCACCCTCGGCGCCCCGGTCCGGATCGGCGGCACCGGGGGCGCGGCCCGCCCGTACACCCTCGTCGGCACCGTCGACGTGGCCGACACCGCACGCGACATCGGTGGGCCGTTCATCGGCCTGGTCGGCCCGGACGCGCTCGCGGTCACCGGCGAGCGTGGGTACGGCCGGATCATGGTGGCGGCCCGGCCGGGAACCTCCGCCACGGCGGTGGCCGACCGGGTGCGCGCCATCGTGGGCGCGGACACCAGCGTGAAGAGCAGAACGCAGATCCTCGACGAGGCCGTCGACGACGCGGTCCGCGACCTGGACCAGTTCACCATGTTGCTGATGATCTTCGTGGGCGTCGCCGTGGTGGTGGCCGGCTTCGTGATCGCCAACACCTTCGCGATCGTGCTGGCGCAACGCACCCGGCGGACCGCGCTGCTCCGGCTGGTCGGCGCCACCCGGGGGCAGGTCTTCCGGTCCACCCTGCTGGAGTCGGCGGTGGTCGGGATGGTGGCCTCCGCGCTCGGGGTGCTGCTCGGGTTGGCCCTCGCTGGCGGGATGCGACTGCTGATGTCCCGGCTGGACGTGCCCGTCTCCGGCGGCTTCACCGTGGCCGGTTCGACCGTGCTGACCAGCCTGCTGCTCGGCACCGTGCTCACCGTCGGCGCCGCGATGCTGCCGGCCTGGCGCGGCACCCGGGTCGCCCCGGTGGCGGCGCTCACCGACGCCGCGGTGCAGCCCAGCCGGGGCGCCGGTCGGCTCCGGCTGACCCTCGGCGCGGTGGTGCTGGCCACCGGGGTCGCCGCACTCGCCGGCGCCGCCAGCGCCGGTCAGCTGCTGCTGGTGGCCGTCGGCGGCGTACTGGCCTTCTTCGGGATCGTGCTGTTCGGGCCGGTGCTCGTCCCGGCGCTGGTCCGAACCTTCGGCTGGCCGGCCCGCCGCCTGGCCGGGGCGACCGCCGGGCTGGCGGTGGCCAACGCGGTCCGCAACCCGCGCAGGGTCGCCGCGACCGCCACCGCCCTGGTGATCGGGATCGGACTGGTGTCGGCGTTCGTGGTCGGTGCGCGCAGCACCAAGGACGGCATCGAGCGCAGCGTCGACGCGCAGATCGGAACTGACTTCGTGGTCAGTGGCATCGGCCAGGAACTGCCCGCTCCGCTCGCCGGTGAGCTGGCGGCCCGCCCCGAGCTGGGCGTCGTGCACGAGCAGCTCAGCACGGTCACCGCCGGCGTCGAGTTCCGCGCCGCCCACCCGGCCCTGGTCGGCCGGACGTTGACCGGTGTGCTCGCCGGTGACGTCGGTCGGCTCGGACCGGGGCAGGTGCTGGTGCGTCGCGAGCTGGCGCAGGCGCGCGGCTGGCGGGTCGGCTCCCCGGTCACCGTCCGGGGACGACCGTTCCGGGTGGCCGCGGTGGTCACCGACGACGCGCCCGCCAGCGGCGTGCCCGCCGGTCACGTCATCGACATGGCCGACGCGGACTTCGCCGTGCTCTTTCCCGACAAGCGGGGTTTCCTCGCCGAGATCGATCCCGCCGCCGGGGTGGACCTCGAGCAGGCCCGGGACGCGATCGAGGCGGTGCTGGGCCGCTACCCGACGGTGAACCTGTTGGACCAGGGCGCGTACAAGAAGATGCTCACCGGCACAGTGGACATGGTGCTGGCCTTCGTCACCGCGATGCTCGGCCTGGCCGTGGTGATCGCCCTGGTCGGTGTGGCGAACACGCTGAGTCTGTCGGTGGTGGAGCGCACCCGGGAGAACGCCGTGCTGCGGGCGGTCGGGCTCACCCGGGGGCGCATGCGGGCCATGCTCGCCCTGGAGGCGGTGCTGACGGCGCTGGTCGGCGCGGTGCTCGGGGTCGGGCTGGGCACCGGGGTCAGCGCCGCCGCGATGGCCCTGCTGGCCCGCCTCGGCGGGGAGTTCCACGTGGTGCTGCCGCTCGGTCAGCTCGGGCTGATCCTCGGCGTCGCGGTGCTGGCCGCCCTGCTCGCCTCGGTGTTGCCGGCTCGCCGGGCGTTGTCCCGGCCGGTCGTCGAGGCGCTCGGCGACCAGTGACCGGCGGCGACGCGGACGGACATCCGCCGGCCGGCCCCGCCGTCTTCCCCGGCGGCGGGACCGGCCAGCGGTGCCGGGTCTACAGGCGCTCGACCACCGGGCCGGCGCACCGGTTGCGGGTGTCGAAGACGTAGCGGGCGTGCTGGACCACCAGGTCGTAGTCGAAGCAATCGTGGTCGGTGACCACCACCACCCCGTCGGCCGCCCGCACCTCACGCTCGGTCAGCCCGACCACGGTCACCCCGGCCGGGATGTGGTGCGCCTCGGCGTACGGCTCGACCGCGTGGACCTCCGCGCCGAGGGCCTGCAACCGCCGGGCCACGTCGACCGCGGGGGAGTCCCGCGTGTCGCCGGTGTTCTTCTTGTACGCCAGCCCGAGCAGCAGCAGCCGGGCGCCGCTGACCGCGCGGCCACTCCGGTTCAGCCCCGCCATGATCCGCTGCGCGACGTGCTCGGGCATCTCGTGGTTGACGTCGTTGGCCAGCTCGATGAACCGGAACTGTCGACCGAGGCGACGCTTGACCTGCCAGGACAGGTAGCACGGGTCGATCGGCAGGCAGTGCCCGCCGACGCCGGGGCCGGGCCGGAACGGCAGGAAGCCGAACGGCTTGGTCTCTGCCGCGTCGATGGCCTGCCAGACGTCGATGTCCAGGTGGTGCGAGAGCATCGTCAGCTCGTTGATCAGCGCGATGTTGACCTGGCGGAAGGTGTTCTCGATCAGCTTGGTCAGCTCGGCGACCCGGGTGGAGTCCACCGGCACGGTGTGCTCCACGAGGCGCCGGTAGAAGCCGTCCACCCGGTCCAGCGACGCCTGGTCCACGCCGGAGACCACCTTCGGGGTGTTCTCCAGTCGCCAGGTCGGGTTGCCCGGGTCGATCCGCTCGGGGCTGTAGCCGAGGTGGAAGTCGCCGGGGCTGTGCAGGCCGCTGGCCGAGTCCAGCAGGGGTCGCAGCAGCTCCTCGGTGGTGCCCGGATAGGTGGTGGACTCCAGGATCACGGTGCTGCCCGGCCGCACGTACGGGCCGATTGCGATGCCGGCCTGCTCGACGAAGCTCAGGTCGGGGGTGCCGTCCCGCAGCGGGGTGGGCACGGTGATGACGCAGATGTCGAAGCCCTCGGCGTCGGTGTACTCGGTGCTCGGGTGGTAGCGGCCGCTGCCCAGCGCCCGGCCCAGCCGGTCGGCGTCGACGTCGAGCCCGACCACGTCCAGCCCCGCCTCGACGGCTCACATGGCCAACGGCAGTCCCACGTACCCCTGGCCGATCACAACCAACTTCTCAGCGCTCACCCCGGCTCCCGCGGCAGATGGTGGAAATGACCTGCTGAGAGCCTAGAGGAGTCTTCGGCGACGTAAGTCCGTTTTGGGGATATCGGTGCTGGTGAGGTTCGCCGAGCCCTCCGCGCCGGCCGGCTCAGCCGGTCGGATCCTCCGGGTTGGCCGGCGGCGGGCTCGTGGTGGTGGACGGCTCGGCCGAGGGTGACGGTGGATCGCTGGTCGGGGTGGTCGCCGGATCGGTCGGTGACGCGGTGGTGGCGCTCGGGGTCGGCGCCGGTGGGCTGGCCGACCCGCTGGGCTGGGCGTTCGGCGTCGCGGTCACGGAGGCCGACGGCCTGTTGGCGGGGACGTTCGGCCTGTTCGGCCGGACCGGACCCACGGTGACCTCGTCGTTCGCCACCGGCAGATCGACCTGCTCGGTCGGCACCACCGCAGGCGCGGTCGTCGGCACGGTGATCGCCGGGTCTTCGCCGGCGTTTCGCGCCGCGCCCAGGGCGGCGCCCAGGCCGACAAGCGCGACCAGAGCGGCCGCGGCCGCGCCGACCAGCGGACCACGGCGGTGCCGACGACCGGCCACCGCCGCGCCGAGCGGCACGTCGGTGCGGGTGCCCGGTCCGGCGACGCGCAGCGGGGTAGCCGCCGTCACCATCGCGGTGGGTGGCTCGCCGCCGGTCACCGCCAACCGGGCCGCCTCGGCCATCGCCGCGCCGCTGCTGAACCGATCGAGCGGATCCTTGGCCAGTGCCTGGGACACCAGCGCGCGGACCGACTCTGGAATGTCGTGCGGCAGCTCCGGCGGCTCGTCGTCCAGGTGCCGGACGGCGACCTGGAGCGGGTTGTCGCCGGTGAACGGCGGCCCGCCGGTGAGGCAGCAGTAAGCGACCGCGCCCAGGGCGTAGATGTCGGTGGCGCCGCTGACCGGCCGGCCGGCGGCCTGCTCGGGTGCCATGTAGAGAGCCGTGCCTGGCACCGCGTTGGTGCTGGTGATGCTGGTGACGTTGGTGGAACGGGCCACGCCGAAGTCGACCAGGACGACCGTGCCGTCGTCGTGCACCAGCAGGTTGCTGGGCTTGACGTCGCGGTGCACGATGCCGCCGCGGTGTGCCGCGTTCAGCGCCTGGGCCGCCTGGGCCACGATCGACATGGTCTCGGCCACGTCGAGCCGGCCAGCCGCCTCGATCCGCCTGGACAACGGCTCGCCGTCGACGAACTCCATGACCAGGTAGTCGGCTCGGCCGCCGTCGGGCAGGTCGTCCTCGCCGCAGTCGTAGACCTGCACGATGCCCGGGTGCCGCAGCGCCGCCATGATCCGCGCCTCGGCCCGGAACCGGGCGATGAAATCGGGGTCGGAGACCAGCGCTGGCAGCAGGACCTTGACCGCGACCTGCCGACCGAGGACCAGGTCAGAGGCGCGCCAAACGTCGCCCATGCCGCCAGTGGCGACACGTTCGTCCAGGCGGTAGCGACCGCTGAGCACGACCTCCGATGACAACACGGCATTACCGTACCCAGAGAGGCGCGGAACGTCGCGCCGCGGCTGGTCGGCCGGGTGGCCGTACTCACCGGTCCATCCGGTCTGACCTGTGTGGACCCGGCCCGGTCTGTGACGCTTCGACGACACCCTGTGACGAAATCCGACACACGGCGGCGTACGCTTGCCCGGCGGCGGCGCGGAGACGCCTCCTGGCGTGCGGAGCGTCCGTTGGTCGCCGGGCGTTACGACGACGCGCCGTGCGACGGGACTAGATAATTGTCACTCTTCCGTGACGTGGTGCTGACTTGTCGCCCCCTTCGGTTCCCTCCTAGCGTTAGCCCGGCTCGGGCCGGCCGGGGGGGCAGTGCGTCGAGAAGAGACCGCCGTGGCGCTGGTCCAGACCTCCCGCCCCCGACCAACGAGGGCGCGGGCGCGATCACGTTCGGCGGAGGGGCGGTGCGGTGCGGGAGCTGGTCTGGCCGACGGTCCACGCCGCCCGGAATGCTCCGGTGCGGTGGATCAGGCCGGGGCGTCCCGGACGATCCGTGGCCCGCGGATGACCGGCGAGCTGTCGGAGGCGGTCACCGCAGCGCAGGACGGGGACGAGGACGCCTTCCGCTTTCTCTACCGCAGCCTCCAACCCGGCCTGCTGCGCTATCTGACCGCCCTGGTGGGCGCGGACGCCGAGGACGTCGCCTCGGAGACCTGGCTGCAGATATCCCGCGACCTGCCCAGCTTCACCGGCGGCGAGTTCCGCGCCTGGACCGTCACCATCGCCCGCAACCGGGCGATGGACCACCTGCGCCGCCTGCGGCGCCGACCGTCGCTGCCCGTTCCGGTGCAGGCGCTCGCCGACCTGGCCAGCGACGCGGACACCGCCGAGCGGGCGGGCGAGACGATCGGCACCGAGGCTGCGCTGGCCCTGATCGCCACCCTGCCGCCCCGCGAGGCCGAGGCGGTCCTGTTGCGGGCCGTGATCGGCTTGGACGCCGAGTCCGCCGGCCGTGTGCTGGGCCGCCGGGCCGGCGCCGTCCGGACCGCCGCCCACCGAGGCCTACGGCGGCTCGCCGCCCTGATGGAACGGCAGGAGCCGGCCACACCGCCGGACGCCGCCGGCATCACGCCGTCCCTGGCCGCCGACGGCATTGCGCCGTCCGTGGGCACCGAGGGCGTCGCGCCGTCCGTGGGCACCGAGGGCGTCGCGCCGTCCGTGGACACCGAGGGCGTGCCACCGCCCCGTCCGCGCACCGGCCGGTCCCCGCGGACGTCGCACGCTGAACCGGCGGACGGCTGACGTGAGGGGATTCCGGATGAACCCGAACCGGCCGAACCGGCGGGCCGAGCTCGCCGAGACCGAACGGCTGCTCGACGCGACCCGCGCCGGCGCTCCGGCCACCCCCGAAGCCGCGCCGGACGGGGACCATGCCTCCAGCCCCGCCGCCCCGGACGCCGCGGCGGCCCAGATCCGCGCGTCCACCCCCGCCAATCCCGACGTGCACGCGGCGGACCCGCTGGCTCGGCTGCTCGCCGCGGCCGCCGCCCCGCCCCGCCCCCGCGAGCTGGCCGGTGAGGATGCCGCACTGGCCGCGTTCCGGGCCGCTCGGGCCAACCCGGCCCCGACCGTCCGCCGGCCGCACCGCCGCCGGCTGACCACCAGCGCGGTGGCCTGGATGGGCGCGCTGGCCGCCACCGCCACCGCCGGCGCCGCGTTCGCGGCGGTCACCCTGGACCGGGCGCCGGACCCGGTGCCGTGGCCACCCAGCAGCAGCCCGTCACCGACCTCCGGCGACGTCGACACGACCCCGTCCGTCGAGCGGACCGCCGCGCCCAGCCGGTCGACGTCTCCCACGCCGTCCGCCACCAGCGCGCCGTCCGCCATCGGCACACCCTCCGCAGGGGCGGCGCCCGCCGGGCAGTTGCGCGGACTGTGCCAGGCCTGGCAGGCCAAGGAGCCCGAGCAGCGGGACAAGGCGCTGCGGACGCCGGCCTTCCAGATGCTGGTGGCCGCCGCCGGCGGCGCCGGCGAGGTCGAGGCGTACTGCCAGCGGCTGGTGCCCGAAGCGAAGCCGTCCACATCGGCGAAGGTCAAGCCGTCACACCCGGCGACCGGCCGGCCAGCCCCGGAGTGAGCGAGCGACGGCCGGGGCCGCTCGTTCCGCCCTGCACCGGGAAATTCGTCTGTTAGACAGAGGTTGGTGGCGCCGTGGACGGCCCCCGACGGTGTCGGTGGCTGGGTTTACGGTGGCACGATGTCCCGGCGCCGACGCAGGGAGAGGAGCCCGACCGGTGGTGACGTCGCCCGAGCTGGACCGCAGCGCGATCCTGCGCGAGTCCGGTGCCGCAGGCCGGCACCTCGCCCGGATCTGCTTCAAGACCGGCCCACCCACCCACACCGGCGTCGAACTGGAATGGACCGTGCACGACGCCGCCGACCCCGCCCGTCCCGTCGATCCGGTGCGGCTGCGGGCGGCGCTGGGGCCGCACAGCCCCGTCACACTGGACGCCACCAGCCCCGCCGAGCCGCTGCGGCACGGCGGCACGGTGACCGTTGAGCCGGGCGGTCAGCTGGAGATCTCCACCCCGCCGCGCTCCTCGATCGCCGCGTTGATCCAGGCCACTGAGGCCGACATCGCCCAGGTCACCGACCTGCTGGCCGCCGCCGGGCTGATCCTCGGCCGCAGCGGCATCGACCCGCACCGCCGGCCCCGCCCGGTGCTCGAAACTCCCCGCTACCGCGCCATGCGTGGCGCCTTCGACCGGCGCGGTCCGGCCGGCCGGACAATGATGTACAGCACCGCCGGCCTGCAGGTCTGCCTCGACGCCGGCGAACCGGACCAGGTCGCCGCGCGGTGGTCCGCAGCCCACGCGGTCGGCCCGCCGCTGCTCGCGGCGTTCGCCTCCGCCAGTCGGCACGCCGGGCGGCGCACCGGCTGGGCCTCCGCCCGGATGGCCGCGTGGCTGGCCATCGACCCGGCCCGCACCCGCCCGGTCTGGGCGCCGGGCCGCGCCGGCGAGGACCCGACCGCCACCTGGATCCGGTACGTGCTCGCCGCGCCGTTGCTCTGCCTGCGCCGGCACGGCCCGGACTGGACCCCGCCACCCGGTGTGACCTTCGCCGACTGGCTCGACGGCGCGCTGCCCCACCCACCCACCACCGACGACCTCGACTACCACGTCAGCACCCTCTTTCCGCCGGTGCGTCCACGCGGCTACCTGGAGCTGCGTTACCTGGACGCCCAGCCCGGCCGGGACTGGCGGCTCCCGACGGCGGTGCTGACCGCCCTGTTCGCCGACCCGGGCACCGTGCGCGCGGCGTACGCGATCGGCACGCCGGTGGCGCACCGTTGGTCGGCCGCCGCCCGGCACGGCCTGGCCGACCCCGCCCTGGCCGCCGCGTCGGCGGCGCTTCTCGACCTGGCCCTGACCACGCTGCCCCGGCTCGACCTGCCGGCCGGCGCCCACGACGAGATCCAGCGTGACGTACGGCGGCGGCTGTCCGCCGCAGAAAGGGGAGACCGGTGAGCGCGAGGAGTGAGCCGGGGTTGCGCGCCCCTCAGTCGGGAACGAACGGCGACGCGGTGAGCGCGAGGAGTGAGCCGGGGTTGCGAGCCCCGCAGTCGGGAGCGAGCGGCGACGGGGAGCAGTTGCGCGTCCGGATCGCGGCGGAGCTGGCGCGGGCCCGGACCCGGACCACGCTGCTGACCGAGGTGGTCGACGACGCCGACCTGATGCGCCAGCACTCGCCGCTGATGTCGCCGCTGGTGTGGGACCTGGCACACGTCGGCAACCAGGAGGAGCTCTGGCTGGTCCGCGACGTCGGGGGCCACGAGCCGGTCCGGTGCGACATCGACGAGCTGTACGACGCGTTCAAGCAGCCCCGCCGGGACCGTCCGGCGCTGCCCCTGCTGCCACCCGCCGAGGCGCGCGCCTACCTGGGCACGGTCCGGGACAAGGTGCACGACCTGCTCGACGCGGTCACCTTCACGGAGCGGCCGCTGGTCGCCGACGGGTTCGCCTTCGGCATGATCGTCCAGCACGAGCAGCAGCACGACGAGACGATGCTCGCCACCCACCAGCTGCGCTCGGGGCCGGCGGTGCTGCACGCCCCGCCGCCGCCGGAGCCGCCCGCCGGGGTCGCTGGGGAGGTGTTGGTCCCGGCCGGCCCGTTCACCATGGGCACCGACACCGACCCGTGGGCCCTGGACAACGAGCGCCCCGCGCACCGCGTCGACCTGCCCGCGTACGTCATCGACGCCGCCCCCGTCACCAACGGCCAGTACGAGGCCTTCATCGCCTACGGTGGCTACACCGATCCGCGCTGGTGGAGCCCGGCGGGTTGGGCCCACCGGCTCCGGGAGGAGCTCAGCGCGCCGATGCACTGGCGCCGCGACGGCGACAACTGGTCCTACCAGCGCTTCGGCCGGTGGGACCGGGTCCGCGCCGACGAGCCGGTGGTGCACGTGTGCTGGTACGAGGCCCAGGCGTACGCGGCGTGGGCCGGCAGGCGGCTGCCGACCGAGGCGGAGTGGGAGAAGGCGGCCCGTTGGGACCCGGCGACCGGGCGGTCCCGCCGCTACCCGTGGGGCGACGGCGACCCGACCGACGCCCACGCGAACCTCGGCCAACGTCACCTGCGGCCGGCGCCGGTGGGCGCGTACCCGGCTGGCGTCTCACCGTTGGGTGTGCACCAGCTCATCGGTGACGTCTGGGAGTGGACCTCGACCGAATTCCGGGGGCATCCCGGCTTCACCGCGTTCCCGTACCGCGAATACTCGGAGGCCTTCTTCGGCGACGACTACCGGGTGCTGCGCGGCGGCTCGTTCGGCACCGACCGGTCCGCCTGCCGGGGCACCTTCCGCAACTGGGACTATCCGATCCGGCGGCAGATCTTCAGCGGCTTCCGCTGCGCCCGCGACGCGCATCCGGACGAGTCGCACCGGTGATTCACCGCGCGATCGGCACGCCGGCCGGCCGGGGGCGCTGATGTGTCGCCACCTGGCCTACCTGGGGCCACCGGTCACCCTGGCCGAGTTGCTGTTCGATCCTCCGTACTCGTTGGTGCGGCAGTCGTGGGCGCCCCGCGACATGCGCGGCGGCGGCACGATCAACGCCGACGGGTTCGGCGTCGGCTGGTACCCGGGTGACGGCGACCCGGTGCGCTACCGGCGTGCCCAGCCGATCTGGAGCGACCCGACCATCGCCCAGCTCGCGGCGGTGACCCGCGCCGGTGCGGTGCTCGCCGCGGTCCGCTCGGCCACCGTCGGTATGGCGGTGCTCGACGGCGCCGCCGCGCCGTTCGCCGAGGGGCGGTGGCTGTTCAGCCACAACGGGGTGGTGCGCGGCTGGCCCGACGCCGTGGTGCCGCTCGCCGCCGGCCTGCCGGTGCGCGACCTGCTCACGCTGGACGCCGCCACCGACTCGGCGCTGCTTTGGGCGCTGGTCCGGCAGCGGCTGCGCGCCGGCGCCGATCCGGTGGAGGCGGTCGGTCGGACGGTGGCCGACGTCGCCGCGGCGGCGCCGGGGTCACGGCTCAACCTGCTGCTCACCGACGGGCGCCGGGCGGTGGCCAGCGTGGCCGGGCACGCGCTGTCGGTACGCGCGGGGGCCGGCTCGGTGCTGCTCGTCTCCGAGCCGCACGACGACGACCCCGGCTGGCGGCCGGTGCCGGAGGGGCACCTGGTGACCGCCACTGCGAGCGAGGTGCGGGTGAGCCCACTGCCGACCCGGTGAGCCGCACCGGCGGGGCACGCAACGGTTGACCGATCCGAGAGAGGCGATATGATGACGGCGGAACCGCTGGAGATCTACCTCGAACAGCAGGACCTGGAGCGGGGGCTGCGCCAGGACGTCCGCGCCGGGCTGAGCGCCGAGCAGAAGTGGCTGCCGCCGAAGTGGTTCTACGACGCCCGGGGCAGCGAGCTGTTCGAGGAGATCACCCGCTTGCCCGAGTACTACCCGACCCGGGCCGAGCGGGCGGTGCTGGCCGAGCGGGCTCCCGACATCGCGGCGCTGACCGGGGCCAAGACACTGATCGAGCTGGGCTCCGGCTCGTCCGAGAAGACCCGGCTGCTGCTGGACGCCTTCACCCGCCAGGGCGGTCTGGGCACGTTCGTCCCGCTCGACGTGTCGGTCAGCGCGCTGCGCGGGTCCACCGCCGAGATCGCCGCCGACTATCCGGGGCTGCGGGTCCGCGGCATCGTCGGGGACTTCACCCGGCAGTTGGACCGGATGCCCACCGGCGGCCGGCGGTTGGTGGTGTTCCTCGGCGGCACCATCGGCAACCTCCTGCCGGCCGAGCGGGCGGAGTTCCTGGCCGCGATGCGCGCCGCGCTGGAGGTCGGCGACTGGCTGCTGCTCGGCACCGACCTGGTGAAGGACCCGTCGGTGATCGTGCAAGCGTACGACGACGCGGCCGGGGTGACGGCCGAGTTCAACCGGAACGTGCTGCACGTGATCAACCGGGAACTGGGCGCCGACTTCGATCCGGAGGCGTTCGAGCACGTCGCCCGCTGGGATCCGGACCATGAGTGGATCGAGATGCGGCTGCGGGCGACCCGGCCGATGCGGGTCCGGGTGCTGGACCTGACCGTGGAGTTCGCCGCGGGGGAGGAGCTGCGCACGGAGGTCTCGGCGAAGTTCCACCCGGCGGGGGTCGCCGCCGAGCTGGCCGCGGCGGGTTTTGTCGCGGCGGAGTTCTGGACCGACCCGGATGGGCTTTTCGGGGTGACCCTGGCCCGGGCGCGGTGAGCTGGTTCACCCGCCCCCGCCGGTCCGAATGGTGATCGGCTAGGCTGGTCGCGCGAAGGGGAGTAGCCCCCAATGTCGTGGTCGACATACTGGTGCGTTCCGCATCCGGCCACGCGGCCCCGGTCTCCGGGGCGGGCGAGACCTTCGACTCAGGCTTTTGGAGCCGGGTCGAGGGCGCCCCTGCACCTCCTCCCGGCGTGAACGGGAAGGGTGTCATGGAGGGATTCTTCGCCGCGCTGGTCATCAGCTTCGGCGTCATCTTCGTCGCCGAGCTGGGGGACAAGTCCCAGTTGATGGCGCTGACCTTCGCCACGCGGTTCCGGCCGGTTCCGGTGCTGATCGGCATCACCGTCGCCACGGCCGTGGTGCACCTGGCGTCGGTCGCCATCGGCTCGGGTCTCGGCTCCGTGCTGCCCACCGAGTGGATCACCCTGGTGGCGGGTGTGGCGTTCCTCGCCTTCGGCGCGTGGACCCTGCGCGGGGACAGCCTGACCGACGAGGAGAAGCGCAAGGCCGAGAAGACCAGCAAGTCCGCGATCGTCGCGGTGTCGGTGGCGTTCTTCCTGGCCGAACTGGGCGACAAGACGATGCTCGCCACGATCACGCTGGCCACCAAGTACGGCTGGTTCGGCACCTGGTTGGGCTCCACCATCGGCATGGTGGCCGCGGACGCGCTGGCCATCCTGGTCGGCCGCATGCTCGGCCGCCGCCTGCCGGAGAAGGCCATCAAGTACGGCGCCGCGGTGCTCTTCGCCATCTGCGGCCTTTGGCTGATCCTGGAGGCGGTGAGCCAGCTGACCTGAGCGCCGACTACCCGCCCCTGCGGCGGGTAACGGCCCGGGGTGGATGCGGGGGAGCTACTGCGCCAGGGTGACGCGGTGCTGGTCGCCGTGGTGGAGGTCGCGGGCGCTCTGGTGATCTTCGTCGGCGCGGTCTGGGCGGCGGTGCGGTTCGTGGTCGAGGGACTGCGACACCGCACGGCCGCTGTCTTCACGCCGATCCGGCTCACCCTGGGCCGGTTTTTGACCCTCGGCCTGGAGTTCCAGCTGGCGGCCGACGTGTTGCGCACCGCGGTGTCGCCGTCGTTCACCCAGATCGGCCAGCTCGCTGCGATCGCCACGATCCGGACGGCGCTGAACTACTTCCTGGGCCGGGAGATCCGTCAGGAGCAGCGGCAGGTGACCGAGGGGGAGCGCTCCACGTGATGGGCGCGCTGGTCACCGCGGTGACCGCGCTGGCCCTGGTCGCCGGTGTGGTCACCCTGCTCAGCACCGGGGCCGTCCGGACCGCCGTCCGGGTGCTGTTGGACCTGCTGACCGCGGCCGGTCTGCTCCGGCTGGCCGGCGATCCGAGCTGGGCTTCCCTGGTCGGCTCGGCGGCGATCGTCGCGCTGCGCCAGTTGCTCGGGGTGGCGCTGGGCGCCTTCCCGCCGCGGTCGCGTCGACAATTCCGGCGGCCCTGCGCCGCGGACGGTCACCACCTACCGTTGGCGGTACGAGGCGAAACCGGCGCACGTGGAAGGACGACCACATGAGCAGGCACGACGAACCGAACGAGTACGGCTTCGCCGGCGATGCCACCGCTCCCGAGCCGCCGCCCGGCGGGAAGCCGGACGAACAGGACCTCGCCGAGGAGGTGGCGGTGCCCGGCGACGACCTGACCGAGCCGGCGGCCGAGGCGCTGTCGGAGGAGACCGAGGAGCGCCGGCCCGCCGAACGCGGCCGCTGACCGGACGGCGGCGGCGGGCCCCGGTCGACGGCGGCCGCCGGGAAAGCGCTGTGGTCGGCCGCCGGGCTGGGCGTCCCGGTCAGCGGTCGCCGTTGCGCTGATAGACGTCGGGCACGCCGTCGCCGTCGGCGTCCAGCCGCTCCCGCTCCGCCACCCGCCGGTACACGGCGTTGCGACGTACCAGCACGATGGCGGCCAACCCGGCGGAGATCAACGATCCGGTCAGCACGGCCGCCTTGACCCGGTCGTCGGCCGTGCTGCCGGCGCCGAACGCCAGGTCGCCGATGAGCAGCGACACGGTGAACCCGACGCCGGCCAGCATCGCGATCCCGAGCAGGTCGGACCAGGTGATGTCCTCGTCCAGTTCGGCGCGGGTGAACCGAGCCAGCAGGTAGGTCGCCCCGAAGATTCCGATGCTCTTGCCGAATACCAGGCCGGCGACGATGGCGATCACCACCGGGTCGGTCACCAGGGCGCCCAGGTCGGTGCCGCGCAGCGTCACGCCGGCGGCGAACAGGGCGAAGACCGGCACCGCGAAGCCGGCCGACACCGGTCGCCAGCGGTGTTCCAGGTGCGCGGCGAGCCCGCCGGCATCCCCGCTCGCACCGACCGCCGGCCGGTCGGCGGCCTGCGCGCCGCCCGCCCGGCTGCGGGTGGCCAGCACCGGCACGGTGAATCCGAGCAGGACACCGGCCACCGTGGCGTGCACCCCGGAGGCGTGCACCAGGGCCCAGGTGGCCACCGCGAGCGGGATCAGCGCCCACCACCAGGTGCGCCCGCGCCGCACCAGCAGGGCGAAGAGCGCGATCGGCGCCAGCGCGGCGAGCAGCGGTGCCGGATGGAAGTCGGCGGTGTAGAAGATCGCGATGATGGTGATCGCGAACAGGTCGTCGACCACCGCGAGGGTGAGCAGGAAGGCGCGGAGGCCCTGGGGCAGGTGTGAGCTGACCACGGCGAGCACGGCCAGCGCGAAGGCGATGTCGGTGGCGGTCGGGATCGCCCAGCCGCGAAGCCCCTCCCCGCCCGCGGTCAGGACGACCGCCAGGTAGATCAGCGCGGGCAGCAGCATTCCGCCGAGCGCGGCCACCACCGGCAGCGCGGCGCGGCGTGGGTCGCGCAGTTCACCGGCGACGAACTCCCGCTTGAGCTCCAGGCCCACCACGAAGAAGAAGATGGCCAGCAGGCCGTCCGCGGCCCAGGTGGCCAGGTCCAGGTCGAGGTGCCAGCGTGCGCCGCCGGGCCAGGGCGCCCAGTGGCTCAGCCGCGCGTACGAGTCGGCCCACGGGGAGTTCGCCCAGAGCAGCGCGAGCACGGCGCCGAGCAGCAGCAGCGCGCCGCCGACGGTCTCGGTGCGCAGCACGTCGGCCAGGTGCCGGGCCTCGGGCCAGGACGATCGGGAGAACAGCCGCGTCGGCCGGGACCGGTCGGACGGTGGGGTGCGGTCGGTCATCGGCGGCGCTCACCTCGGGATGTCGGGACGGCAGGAATCCATTCGCCGACCAGGCTTCCCGGCACACCGCTGTCGACCCTATCCGGGCTCGTCCGTGCCGGCGACCACAGGGGCGATCCGGTGCCGGCCGATCGGCTGTCGACTTTTCCCCGATGTCACCGCTGCCGAATGGACGTTTCTCGGGTTGGGCATGCGGGCGCACTTGTCACCGCTGAAAACGCATAACCCCGGACATAAGGCGTATGAGCGGCTTTAATGGTTTCACGAGTTTACAAACGACCTTGGGGGTTTTCGTGAAGTTCTTTGGCGTAACCGGACCGGCACGGAGGCGCGCCTGATGGACCTGCTCCGCCAACTGCGCCACGTGCGTCGGCACTGGTGGGTCGTGCTGGTCACCGTCATGGTGGCCTTGGGCGTCTCGGCGTTCGTGACCGTACGGGCCCAACCCCGGTACGTCGCCTCGGTGACGTTCTTCGTCACCACCCCCAACCAGGGCGTCGCCGAGGCCTATCAGGGTGGGCTCTTCCTTCAGCAGCGCGTCAAGTCGTACGCCGACCTGCTCAGCAGCGACCGACTCGCGCAGAGCGTGGTGGCCGAGAACCCGGTCGGGCTCACCGCGGACGAGGTGCAGCGCCGGGTGAGCACCTCCACCGAGGCCGGCACCGTCCTGCTGCGCGCGTCGATCACCGACACCGACCAGAGTCGGGCACTGCGGGTGACAGAGACCCTCGCCGCGAAGTTCGTCGAGCTCGTGCAGCGGGTCGAGACGCCACCCGAGGGCAAGGCGCCGATCAAGATCGAGGTGGTCAACGGTCCCCGGGTCAGCGCCAGCCCCGTCTCGCCGCAGCCGGTACGGAACATGACTCTCGGCGGGCTGGCCGGTCTGCTGCTCGGCGTCGGCCTGGCGATCCTGCGCGGCGTGGCCGACGTGCGGCTGCGCGACGCCGCCGGTCTGCAACGTGCCACCGGCAGCCCGCTGCTCGGTAAGATCCCGTTCGAGAGCGGCGCCCGCTCCGCACCGCTGATCGTCGGCGACGCCGCGACCTCGGCGCGGGCCGAGGCGGTCCGCAAGCTGCGTACCAACCTGCGCTTCGTGGACGTGCACGAGCCGGCCCGGGTCATCGCCGTGACCAGCGCTCTGCAGGGCGAGGGCAAGACCACGCTCTCCTGCAACCTGGCCATCGCGTTGGCCGAGGCGGGCTGGCGGGTGCTGCTGGTCGACGCGGACCTGCGCCGCCCCAAGGTAGATGAGTACCTGGGCCTGGACGCCGGGGTCGGCCTCACCGACGTACTGGTCGGTGACGTCCAGGTCGGCGACGTGGTGCAGCGCTGGGGCGACAAGTCCCTGCTCGTGCTGCCCAGCGGTTCCGCCCCGCCGAACCCGAGTGAGCTGCTCGGCTCCAAGGCGATGGCGGACCTGCTGCTGGCACTGCGCGAGTCGGCGGACATCGTGATCATCGACACCGCGCCGCTGCTCGCGGTGACCGACGGCGTGGTGGTGGCCGTGCAGGCCGACGGCGCGCTGCTGGTGACCCAGCAGGGTCGGACCTCCCGGACCCAGGTGGCCGCGGCGGCCCGCTCCCTGCACTCGGTCTCGGTCCGGCTGCTCGGCTGCGTGCTGAACATGGCCAAGGTGACCAAGGCCGAGGCGTACCAGTACGAGGCCTACCGGGTGGTCGCCTCCACGGCCACGCCGTCGGTCCCGACCGACCGGGCGACGTCCGCCCGGCACAGCGAGAGCACCGGGGTCAACGGCGTCAGCGACCGCACCCAGGAACTCACCCGGCTGCCCCGATGAGCGCGGCGAGGGGTCGTAGCGATCGTTCGATCTCCTCGGCGCAGCGTCGGAAGTCGGCGGCGGTGCCGCCGATCGGGTCCCGTAGGTCGTCCGCGTCGGGGGCGGCGGGTTGCAGCCGCCCCCTGGCGTGGGCGGCGGCGGCGATCGCGGCCCGCAGCGAGTCGTCGGCCGACTCGGCCTGCGGCTCGGCCGCCGCGGCCAACCGGCCGAACTGGCGCAGGGTGAACGTCCGGTGCAGCGCGGTCGGCGCCAGCGCGGTGCAGACCGACCGCTGGCGCCGGGTCGCGGTCAGCACCAGCGTCGCGTCCGCCAGATGCTCGGCGCGCAGCGCCCGGCTGCGGAACGGCGCCGGGTCCGCGCCGGCCTCGGCGGCGATCTCCATGGCGTACGGGTGCATGGCGAGTCCGTCCATCGCGTCGGTGCCGGCGCTGGCCACGGTGACCGGCCGGTCGGCGAGCAGTCGGCGGGCCAGGTACTCGGCCATCGGCGACCGGCACAGGTTGGCGTGGCAGACGAACAGCACGCGGTCGACCATTGGTGCCCCTTTCATCGGTACGGACGCGGGCGGACGCACCGCTGGCGCGGTGTGTCGACGCCGGTGGCCGCGCGGGGAGGGGTTGTCGGCATCGTACGCGGACCGGGCCCCCGCCGGTCGCGGTGCCGCGCCGACCGAGGCGGATCCATCGTGGACGGCGGTGGCCCGATGAAGATCGGCATCCTGTCGTACCACTTTCCGCCCGAGCCGGCGTTCATCCCCGGCAGCCTCGCCGAGGAATTGGCCGCACGGGGGCACGAGGTTCGGGTGCTCACCGGGTTCCCGGACTACCCGGGTGGGCACGTCTACCCGGGCTGGCGCCAGCACTGGCACCACGAGACGCACAGCGAGCGGCTGTCCGTGCGTCGAGTGCCCCGGTACTCCGGTGGCGGCGCGTCCACCGGCGGCAGGATGGCCAGCTATCTCTCCTTCGCCGGCAGCGCGACGCTGACCGCACGCCGGTTCCTCGGCGGCGTGGACGCGCTCTACGTCTTTCAGCTGCCGGCCACCACATTCGCCGCCGCCGGAGTGCTCCGGCTGCTCGGCCGGGTGCCGGCGGTGGTGCACGTGCAGGACGTCTGGGCGCGCGACGGCGGTGACGAGGCCGGCGACGGACGCTGGGCGGCACGGATGGGCGCCGCGATGGCCCGCGTCTACCGGGCCGCCGCGCGGGTCGCCGTGGCCGCGCCGTCGATGCGGGACCTGGTGGTCGCCGCCGGCGCGGACCCGGCCCGGGTCCGGCTGGTGCTGAACTGGACCGACGAGCGGATCTTCCACCCGGCGACGCCCGGGCCGGCGGCCCGCCAGCTGGTCGGGCGCGACGGTCGGTGCGTGGTGATGCACGCCGGGACCATCGGTGCCCGGCAGGGGCTGGAGACCGCGGTACGGGCCGCCGCGGCGCTGGACCGCACGATGGAGCTGGTCCTGGTCGGCTCGGGCAGCGACGAGCGGCGGGTGCGGGGGCTCGCCGCCGACCTGGGCGCGGAGAACGTCCGCTTCGTGGAGCGACGCTCCCCGGTGGACATGCCCGAGCTGTACGCCGCCGCCGACTACCAGCTCGTCATGCTGCGCGACCTGCCGGAGCTGCGGGGCATGGTGCCCGGCAAGCTGCAGGCCGCGCTCTCCTGCGCCGCGCCGGTGGTCGCGTCGGCCGGCGGGGACACCGCCGACCTGGTGGAACGCGTCCGGGCCGGGTTGTCCTGCCCGCCGGAGGACTGGGCCGCGCTGGCCGACCGGTTCTGGCTTGCCGCCACCATCCCCCCGTCCGCGCGCGCGGAGATGGGCCGCCGGGGCCGGGAGGCGTACCTGCGGGAGATGTCGTTGCCGGCCGGAGTGGACCGGATCGAGCGGCTGCTGCACGAGGCGGCCGGCCGGGTCACCGAGCGCGTCGACCCGCGAGGGAACCTCGCGTAAAGGACGAGAATCGCTAAAACGGTACGTAGTCCCTCGACGCATGCTAAGAACGTCAGGGATATCGGACCTTCTGTCCGATTCCACCAAATGGGAGTGTGGTGTGACGGAGGAGAGCGAACGACCGAGCCGGCGGCGAAGCCGGTCCAGGCGTCGCCGGCGTGCCCGACTGCGACGGGCCCTCCTGGGTGCCCTGGTGGTCGGCTCGTTGCTGCTCGCGACCGGCGGGTGGATCGGCTTCCGCGGCTGGCAGGCCCGGGCCCACCTGCTCAACGCCGCTGGCTTGGCCCGCGAGCTGAGCGCCCAGGTGGTCGGTGGGGACACCGATCGTGCCCTGCGGACCCTCGCCGCCCTCCAGGAGCAGTCCGGCGCGGCCCGGGCCGCGACCGCCGACCCTGCCTGGAAGCTCGGTCGACGTACCCCGATCGCCGGTGATGATCTCGGCGCGGTCCGACAGATCGCCGTGGCCATCGACGAACTGGCCCGGCAGGCGTTCCCGACGCTGCTCCGGATGGACCTGACCAGCCTGGTGCCGACCGAGGGTCGGCTGGATCTGGCACGGCTCAGCGGGGCGTCCGCCGAGCTGTCCCGGGTGGACGGCGCGGTGCAGCGCACCCGTCGCGACCTGGCCGCGGTGCCCGCCGACCGGCTGGTCAGCCAGATCCGGCAGGCGTTGACCGACCTGCGCGGCGAGATCGACCGGCTGGCCGGCCTCACCACGGCCGCCGACCAGGGCGCACGACTGCTGCCGCCGCTACTCGGCGCGAACGGCCCGCGTCGGTACCTGCTGGTCTCGCAGAACCTGGCCGAGTTGCGCGCCACCGGCGGCATGTTCGGCGCGTACGCGATGATCGAGGCCGAGAACGGCCAGGTCAAGATGGGCCAGCAGGGCAGCAGCGCCTCCCTCGGCCGGTTCAGCCCCGCACTGAAGCTGCCCGCCGAGGTCAAGGCGGTCTGGACCGATCTGCCCGGCATCTATCCCGCCGACGTCAATCTGACCCCGCACTTCCCGACCGCCGCCGCGCTGTACCGGGAGATGATCCGCCGCAAGACCGGCACCACGGTCGACGGCGTGCTCGCCGTCGACCCGGTGGTGCTGTCCTACCTGCTCAAGGCGACCGGCCCGGTCCTGGTGCCCGGCGGCGTCCCGCTGGCCAGCGAAAAGGTCGTGCAGACCCTGCTCAGCGACACCTACCAGCGGTTGGACATCAAGGAGCAGGACGCGTTCTTCACGGCGTCCGCCGCAGCGGTGTTCGACGCCTTTTTTAAGAAGAATGTCAACCCTCGGGTGTCGTTGTCCGCTTTCGACCGTGCTATCACCGAACGCCGGATATTGTTCTGGAGTGCCCGACCGGAGGAACAGCGGACGTTCGGCGACAGCCGGATGGCCGGGACGCTTCCGGAACAGGACACCGTGCCGACGGTCGGCGTGTTCCTCAACGACGGCAGCGGCGCGAAGCTCGGCTACTACCTGCGGCCGACGGCGAACCTCACGGTCGGTGAATGCCGGCCCGACGGCCGCCGTGAGCTCCGGCTGCGGGTGACCCTGCGCTCGACGGCGCCGAAGTCCGGACTCAGTGAGTCGGTCCTCGGCCTCGGCATGGCAGGGGACCCGTACACCATCCGCACGCTGGTGTCGATCTTCAGTCCGGCGGGCGGAAGTGTGCTCGACGCGCGCCTCGACGGCACGGAGATCGCCATGGGCAGCGGCACCGAACGACGCCGGCAGGTCGCCACGGCCAACGTCGAGGCGAGCCCCGGCGCCGAACGGGTCTTAGAGGTCACCGTGTTGACCGCGAAGACCGGCGTCGGACAGGCCGAACTGTGGCTGACCCCCACCGCCAGCCCGTGGACCACCCAAGTTCATCCCGCACCAAGCTGTGACCAGTAGGAGGGAACCAATCATGCGGCTATCCCGCATCGTCATGGCGCTCACGGTCGGCCTGGCCGTGGTGGCCGTGCCGACCGCGGCGGGGGCGGCACAGCCGCAGCCGCAGCCGTCGCCGTCGATCACGGACACGCCACAGCCACCGCCGTACGTGCCCGCACCCCCATTGCTGACCGTCAACCGGCCGACGATCTACCTCGGCGAGACGGTCGTGCTGACCGGCACCGGCTTCGGTCGGAACGAGACCGTCAACATCGTCGTGTCGGTCACGCCGCTGGCGGCCCCGGCCGCCGGTCAGGCGCCGGCCCGACGCAGCGACGGCAGCACCGTGGCGATGGCCCCGGTGGCGTACCAGGCGAGCGCGCCGCTGAACTTCACGGCGCGTACCAACTACCAGGGCCGGTTCACCAAGAGCTACCGGCCGTCGGTGACGGGTCTGCTGACCTTCACCGCCGGTCGGGAGTCCGACCGGAGCGCCAGCACGGAGCTTCGGGTGCTGCACAAGAAGCAGCCGCTGCCCGTCACTGGTAGCAGCCTCAGCACGCCCATGAAGCTCGGCGGCGGCCTGGTCGGCGCCGGCGCGGTCATGCTGCTGCTGACCCTCGCGTGGCGTCGTCGCCAGCGCTTTGGTGGGGCCGCGCACTGATCGGCACCGCGAACCCGGGCAGGGCCCGGTAGCACCTCAGGCTGGCGTCCGTCGGAGTATCCGACGGGCGCCAGCCTGCCTGTGCCTTGACGCCGGTGCGCCTTCCGCGGCGTGCCTCTCTGCTGGGCCTGCCGTTCTGCGGGGTCGGTTGGCCGGTGTGCCGGATTGGTGCGGGGTGGGGCCCGCCGTGCCCGGCTCCGGGCGGTCAGGCTTGATCCCTGCGCCGGGAGCTGGCGCAGCTGCACTCCGCCTCGCCGTCGATCTGGCAACTTTCACCACTTCATCGACGCCACCGGCCAGCAACTCCGCGACGCGGAACAGCA
>NZ_JBSFYP010000007.1:0-161100 GCF_053599835.1 Micromonospora sp. NPDC005163 | reverse complement strand
AGCCACCGCAGCGTCAAAGACCTCGAAACCGACGTCAACACCTGGATCGCTGCCTGGAACGAAGACCCGAAACCCTTCGTCTGGACCAAGACCGCAGACGAGATTCTCGACAGCCTCGCCAACTACTGCACCCGACTTAACCAACTAACCAACGACTCAGGACACTAGCAACTCGCGCTGTGAGTCCCTGTGACCGGCGCACGTCTTCTCCTCCGCGGCCACCGAAGTTACAGTCCGCGGCCCTCCACCGCCGCCGACCCGCCGCCGCCTCCGGACGGAGCAGTCCAGCGATCTTCAGCTGGTACGCGCAGCGCACCGCCGGCACGTTCGGTGATCTGATGACGGCCGTGCGTCCGTACCACACGCGAGTCTTCCTCGGCAACCGGCAGGCGGTCGAGTCGCCGTAGCGGCGCACGGCATACTTCTCACCGGGCGTCGCCTGGCAGCCGATGGTGATGATCGGAACTGCCCAGTGCTCGCGGTGCTCGCGTACCTCAACAGCTGAGGCGCGGCAGCGAATGCCGACTGGTTAACAGTGGTCTTTTTGGGCTTGAGCAGCGATGGCCCTAGCCTCCTTCAGGAGCTTGGCGACCTCGTCTTGATAGCTGGCCCCCTTCTTTTTCCAAGCCGCAGTCTTCACCGATACCTGATTCAGGAGATCCTTAACCTGGTCGGCATCTGGTGCGTTAGGCGGTGTGTACCCGGGCAGCGCAACTGCGGCCTGCTGAAATGCGGATAGATCATGGCCGAGCTGCGTAGCAGCGTCCTTAAGCGCTTGGATGTCGCTGGTCAGGCTGCTCAAGTCGCTGTCGATGCTGTAGGAGTCGCTTTCGACGCTGTAGGCATCGCTCTCGGCACTGTAGGCGTCGCTGCACGCCGACGACTCGTCCTGCTCCCTAGTAGCCTTCGCGGCGTTGGTCTTCGCGCTCGCCAGGTCCTGCTTTGCGGCGGTCAAGTCCCTTTCAAAATCTGAGAAGGAGGGCGGCTTCGCAAGTCCATCCCGTACGGCCGCGGCGTCCTGCGCCACAGCTTCAGCTGCCTTTGCGATCTGCTGCCGGCTTTCTTGCAGAGAAGCTGCGGCGGCTGCACTCGCCGCAACCGCCTGTCGATCTGCCAGGTTGGCATCAGCCTTCGCTTGCACCTCCGCAACCTTGCGGTTGTAGGCGTCGGTGGACGCCGGTGCGAGCGTAAGTGGGGCGGTCGAGCCGTCGTCTTGCGGCACCTGCAGCGTCAACTCCGAGCCGGACACCGTGCCGGAAAGGTTGGTGACGAATCCGAGCCCCTGGGGAAAGCTGAGGGTCATTGCCTCGCCGTCCATCGTGCCCGTGAAGGCCGCGTGCGTCGACTTCGTCGTGGTCGGGTCGGCGCTGTCCAGGCTGCTCTGGTCCAGCGTTCCCGAGAGGGTGCCTGCCTGCCGGGTAATTTGAATCATGACCGCGCTCGTGGTGTCCGCACCTACCCAAGTGTGTGGGAAGTCCCCGACTCGGTTGGTGATGCTCGAACACGATGTCGCGGCTATACCGGGCACGAGTAGCAGGGCGGCAACCAGGAGTTGGGCAGGCCCCAGACGCATTTGCACCAGCGGAACCTAGCGATCTTTCAGGCACAGGGGTAGGCCCATTCGGGCGACGAAAGTGCCAGTTTGCAGGAGAGCCTATGGACTCGCGTCACGAATCGTGCATCTCCCGCTGTCGGAGGTCATGCGGCGATGGCCCGGGCGGCGGCGTACGTGTTGGCGGGGAGCGGGTGGTGCAGCCGCCAGAGAATCCGCATAGGCCGTTCGCCGGTGTGCTCCTGGTACGTCATTGGTCCGGCGTACAGGTACGGCGGCGCGCCCAGGTCGCGGTCGGCGAGCTTGGTCTCTCTGACGAACAGGTGCACCGTCGACCCGCGCTCGGCGTGCTGGATGTAGCGCTGCCCGGTCCCCGACGCAGACGACGTGGTGCTCTGCGACTCCCACTGGAACAGGCTGTCGGTGATGGCCCGGTCGGCGTACATCGTGGTGGGGGAGTAGTGCTCCTCGGACTTGACCAGGGTGACGAAGAAGAGGTCCGCCTGCTCCGACTCAAGCCACTTCACTCCCTCGCGCAGCGACCCCGGGTTCGCCATTCCGAAGGCCGCGCACGCCTCGTTGCGGCTGTAGCGGGCGTGCACCCGCAGCGGTACCCGGCCCGGCTGCGGCGTGACCGTCACCCGGTGGATTCGGTCCCGCAGTACCTCGGCGACCTGGCGTAGCTCCGCGCAGCGCGCCGGCTCCCCCCAGAGCCGCTTCAGCCGGGCATCGCGCTCGGTCAGCGACACCGACGGCCCCCAGAGACTGAAGTGCAGCATGTCCAGCAGCCGTCCGCGGCCAGGGTGCTCGCCGCCCGCGACCCGCGCCAGCAGGGACAGCCGGTCCACGTCGTCGATGTGCAACATTCGCCCGATAGCCCGGCCGAGCTCGCGGTCGTCCGGCCCGGCGGTCGAGGTCTCGATGCCGGCGAGCCGCCGCAGCCCGGCCCACCCGCCGATGCTCGCCGACCGGTAGACGTCCTCGACTTCCAGGCCGGTCTCCCGCAGGAACTCGGCCAGGCTCACGTCACCGAGCTGCCGCAGCTCCGCCACCAGGCCGTACTTCGAGGTCGGCAGGGCCGACTTCAGGTTGGCGAGCACGACCTCTTTCGCCACTCGGTCCAGCTCGACGTGGCAGCCGCTCGGCAGCGACGGGAAGCCGTCCCGGACGGCCGCCTCGACGGCCCGACGGCTGACCCCGGTCAGTGCCCGCCACCGCAGGTCGAAGCGGAAGTTGGCGTGCTGGCCGCCGATGAAGTCGAGCACCGTCAGACAGGGTTTGTCGTCGTCGAGCCGCAGCCCACGGCCGAGCTGCTGAAGGAAGATCGTCGCGCTTTCGGTGGGCCGCAGCATCAGGATCGTGTCGACCATCGGCAGGTCGACACCCTCGTTGAACAGGTCGACGGTGAACAGCACGCGGAGTTTGCCGGCCTTGAACTCCCGCAGCAGGCCGTCCCGCGTCGTGCGGTCCGCCCGCGAGGTCACCGCCGCCGAGGGTACGCCGTGCCGGGTAAACCAGTCCGCCATGAACTCGGCGTGCCCGATGCTTACGCAGAACCCGAGCGCCCGCATCCGACCCACGTCGGCCGTGTCCTGTACCGCCTTCAGCACCATTCGTGCCCGCGCGTGGTTGCCGGTGTAGAGGCCGTCCAGCTCCGCCGGGTCGTACCCTTGCCCGCGCTTCCACCGCAGGTGCGACAGATCTACGTCGTCGTGCACTCCGAAGTACTGAAACGGCGCCAGCAACTGCCGCTCCAGCGCGTCCCACAGGTGCAGCTCCACCGCCGCGTGGCCGTCGAACCACCGACGCACATCACCGCCGTCGGCCCGGTCGGGGGTCGCCGTCAGTCCCAGCAGTACGCGCGGCCGCAGCCGCTCCAACAACCGGGCGTACGTCGGCGCTTCCGCGTGGTGGAACTCGTCAACGATCACCATGTCGTACGCGTCGGGGTTGATCTCCCGGCGGTGCAGCGACTGGATCGAGGCGAAGACGTGCGTCCAGTGGGTCGGCTCCTTGCCCCCGACCAGCATCTCGCCGAAGCTGCCGTCACCCATGACCTGGCGGAACGTCGACATGCTCTGCTTGAGGATCTGCTCCTGGTGCGCGACGAAGAGCAGCGAGTCGACTTGGCCTGCCCGATGTAGCCGCCGGTAATCCAGCGCTGCCACCACCGTCTTGCCGGTGCCCGTCGCCATCACGACCAGGTTGCGGTGCCGGCCGTGCACCTGCCGCTCCGCATCCAGGTCGGCCAGGATCTCCGCCTGATACGGGTACGGCCGCACATCCAGGTTCGCGATCTGCGTCGGCACGTCGTCAGCGCGCTCACCGCTGAGCGCCTGCCGGAGCCGCTCAGCGTCCTTGGCGGCGTCGTACTCCTCGAACGCCGGGTCGTTCCAGTAGTCCTCGAACGTCGCGGTGAAGGTGTCGATGACGTGCGGCTGCTCGATGTTCGAGATCCGGACGTTCCACTCCACCCCGTCGACCAGCGCCGACTTCGAGAGGTTCGAGGAGCCCACGTACGCGGTGGTGGTGCCGTTGGTTCGACGGAACAGCCACGCCTTGGCGTGCAGCCGGGTCGTCCGGGTCTCGTAGGAGACCTTGATATCGGCGCCCAGCTCGGCGAGTCGGTCGAGGGCTCGTTGGTCGGTCGCGCCCATGTAGGTCGTGGTGATGACACGGAGTCGGCCGCCGCGTCGGATCAGGTCGCGGATGGCGGGCTCGACGATGCGCAGGCCGTGCCACTTGATGAAGGCGCAGAGCAGGTCGACGTGCTCTGCGGAGGCCATCTCGTGGGTGACCTCGTGGCCGATCCGGGGCTGGTGCTTGCCGTTCACCAGGAGAGCGCCGGTGGAGATCGGGGTGGTCGGGCGCTGCGGAAAGGTCGGTTGCGCCGGCGGGGTGGGCGGGGCGGCGATGGCGTGTAGGAGGTTTTTGGCGTCGGCTACCTGGTCGCTCTGATTTGTTGCGGCCGGGCTGAGGACGGCGATGGCTTCGGCGATGCGGTTGGTCAGCTCGACCTGGTGGTGCAGCTTGTCGTCGCCGCCAGGGACGGCTTGGAGAGCGCGGCTGATCAGGGCGGCGAGGTGACGGGTGAGGGGGCCGTGTGAGTCAGCAGCGTCTAGGGCGCGGTGCTGGATCAGGGCGGGATCGACGCGGTGGAGCTGGTCGGCGAGCTGCTGGGTGATCAGGTGCTCGTAGATGCCCCGCTCAAGATCCGTCATCCCGGCAACCTAACCTTCTCGCAGGCGTCCCCGTTGCCCCGACACGAGGCGCGAACGCTAACCCGATGACTGTTCTGGCAGACGGACCCGCCCACCATCTCCGCGCGTCTCTCCTGACTCCTAGCGAGGCGTCCCACTGTTGCGCACGTCCTGGATCGCGAGCCGAATGGCGGCGTTGATGCGCTGACCCCGGCGGCGGAAGCCCAACTCCTGCATCGCCTCCGTGATGATCTGCTCCTCCGTACGCAGACGCCCGTCGCTATTGATCCACGCCACCAAGCCGGCGAGCTGCCTTCGGCTGTACTCGGTGATGGGGGCGCCCGGGTAGAGCTGGGGCTTCGGCATGCTTCGGATTGGTTCGGTGGGAGACGGCGGGGCACTCTCCGACCGTGGCCGCACGACCGGCCGCTTCACCGACGCCGGTCGGCTCGCCTCGGCGACGGCTGCGTCGTAGGCCGCCTTCACCCGCGCGACTTCCTGGTCCCGATTCCGGAACCAGGCGGTGGACCAGATGCGATGGAAGCGCCAACCGAGCCGCTCCAGGTGCTCCTGTCGCAGCCGGTCGCGGTCGCGGGCGGTCGGCGACGAGTGGTAGGTGGCCCCGTCTGCCTCGATCGCCAGCACCATTTCGCCCGGTCGATCGGGATGCTGGGCGGCGAAGTCAATCCGGTAGCCACTGGCGCCGTGCTGAGCGACGAGTGGAATCCCGGCCGCCGTCAGCCGGTCGCGCACGTCCGCCTCGAACGGATTGAGTGTGGGCGCGGTGCCGACGGCGGACAGCCGCTCGCCCTGGCTCTCGGCGTACTCCAGGTAGCTGCGCAGCAGCTTGGCGCCATGGGCGTTGAGCTTGTTCGGGTCCAGGTCGCGGGCGCTGAACGAGCTGACCACCGCGGCACGCTGCCGCGCCCGAGTCACCGCAACGTTGAGGCGCCGGTGGCCGCCGTTGTTGTTGATCGGCCCGAACCGATACAGCATCCGGCCGTCCGGCCCCTTGCCGTAGCCGACCGACAGAATGATCGCGTCTCGCTCGTCGCCCTGCACTCGTTCGATGCTCTTAACGAAGAAGGGCTCCTCGCCCCGCTCCTGAAAGAACTCGTCGAAGCCGCCGCGGTCGATCAACGCACGACGCAGGGCCGCTTCGATCCGCTCGGCGTGCCTGATGCCCATGGTGATGACGCCCAGCGACTCGTCCGGGCGCTTTTCCGCGTGCTCCAGGATCAGTTCGACGACCCGGTCCACCTCGGCGCTCACCCGGTCGCCCGGCCCGTAGCCGACCGGGTTGTTGTCGACCAGGACGTGGGTCAGGCAGCCCTCCGTGGCGGCGCCCGGGAAGGTGACCAGCTCGTTGCCGTTCGGCGCGTAGATGTGCAGGTTGGAGAAGGCGATCAGTCGCTCGTCCCGGCTTCGGTAGTGCCAGGCGAGGTGCTTGTTCTGTGACAGCGGGAGCGCGGTGGCGAAGGCCTGGAGCAGTGACTCCACGTCGTCGGTCAGCGCCGTCTCGCCGTCTTCGTCAGCGACGGAGTCGTCGTCGCCACTGTCGAAAAACCGGGTCGGCGGCAGCTGGTGTTCGTCGCGCGGATGGTCGCAGAGCCCGAGCGGGTCCGGGCCGCTGTGGGGCAGGCGCCGGCGCTGCACCGCTACGTGAACAACGTCCCGGGCTGGCTAGTGGAGACAGCCCGCAAGGTGCTCGAGGAGTACGGCGGTCGGGCCGCCTCGATCTGGGCTGGCTGGCCCAGAGCATCCGAACTCACCACTCGCCTCCGCCGTTTCTCCGGCATCGGGTGGAAGAAGGCCGCCATGGCACTGGAGATCCTCGCCCGCGACCTGGGGGTGCCGATCGCCGACCTGTCCGGCAGCGACACGGCCTTCGACGTAGATGTCCGCCGGGTGTTCCTGCGAACGCAGCTTGCCGAGTACGACGACCTGGACCACATTGCGGATGTGGCTCGACGCCTGCACCCCGAGCGACCCGGCGAACTCGACTACCCCGCCTGGTTGGTCGGGTGGCAATGGTGTGGGGCCGGAGTTCCGGACTGCGGGGCCTGCGTGCTGCGTAAAGTCTGCCCTCGGGACGTGGGCCGGGCGGCGGCCGTTCGAGGTAGCTGATCAGCGTCGGTGGTTACTGACGCCTTCGTGCCCTCACGCCTTGGAGGACTTGGCAGCCTGGTCGGCCACGAACGTCCCCTTGCCCTGCTGGCCTTCGACCAGGCCCCGGTCGCGAAGGATCCGTAGTGCCGCTTGCGCGGTGGAAACACTCACCTTGTACTGCTCGGCCAGCTGCGCGTACGTGGGCAGCTTATCGCCTGGCGCCAGCTCTCCGCTGTCGATCTGCTCTGTGATGGCGTTGACGACACGTAGATAGTCCGCGGGTCGGTTGGGCATGTGATGGCACTCCTCGCTCGGCTCTTCGATTTGAGCACAAGGGCGCCATCAACTACAAGATGCATGTTGACTTAGGTAAGCACGTCACCTAACGTCGTCGACGCGGGTTTCCTCGCTCGGCAGCTTGGTTTCCCGCGCTTTGGGTGAATGCCCGAACGGTGTCGGGGCAGCCGCTGTGACAAAGCTCCTCATGTCGTCAGAGCTGTCCCGGCATTCCGAGCCTGCGGTTCTTGGGCCCGACGACTCGGCACGTGGCACCAGATGCGCCAACAGCAACGTGTGGATGCTTTCCGCTGCTCAAAGTGGCTGCGGAACGCGCAAGCAGGCCCGGGGTGGGTGCTGGGCTCCGGTCGGTACGGACGCGCGGTCGTACCGTCCGTCCCCGCCCGCCTCGGCGCCACAGCCACCGACCAGGGAGGATCATGGACTCGATCGACGACATCCTCGGTGAACTACCCCTACCGCCCTACGTCACCACCGAAGACGTCACCTTCGCCGTCAAGGCCGTCACCGTGCACGCCGCCGAGCAGTGGCCCGAGGGCCCGCGCTGCCGCAACGACCGTGCACCCCACCCGTGCAGGCTGCACCGCTGGGGCCGCCGGGTCCACGACCAACGCGGCCTCACCGACCGGCAGATCCGCGGGCTGATCGCCGAGCAGGAGGCGCCGCAGCGATGATCTACGTGACCGGGGAACGCCTGCACCCACACCACGCCCGCATTGCCTCCTTCGACACCCGCTGGCGCGGCCTCGACCCCGCCCAGGTGCACGATTACCTCAACCGGGTAGCCGACGAACTCGAACGCCTGCACCGCGAGCTGACCACGGCAAACACCGAGGCCGAACGCATCCGCCAGGCGCTGCGGCAGTGGCAGTCTCGGCACGCCGGCTGTCGCCACACAGACCCAGGTTCACCGAACTGCCGGTGGCGGCGATGACCTCACCCCGCTGGATCATCCACCTTCCCACCACCCTGACCAGCCTCGACGGGGCCATCATCCTGGCCGCAGCCCTACGCGACTCGCTCGGTCACGTGACCGCCATCGACTTCGGCGAGACCACCCTCAGCGAGGAGGATCAGCAGTTCCTGCGTACCCGAATCTGGTGTGACGCCAAGCTCGACGGGGCCGGCCGCTGCCGACGCCGCGACGACCACGACCGTCCGTGCGGGGCCACCGAGGAGGGTCCACGCCGGTAGCCTCCGGGCATGCCCGACACCGCGCACGACGACCTGCTGGCCGGCTTCACGGCTCCCCAGCCGTACACCATGGAGACCGTCGCCGACGCTCCCCACGCCCCCGGCGTGCACGTGGTCCTCGACGGCGGTGTGATGATCTACGTCGGCCGGACCAGGCGGGGTCTGCGGGATCGCCTCCGGCAGCACCTGAACGGCAACCGCGACTCGTCGGTGCTGCACGACCAGGTCGGACAGCTCCTCGATACCCCAGACAACGCGGCGTCGGCCGCCGACATCGCCGACTGGCTGGGTCGGTGCGAGGTCCGCTGGCAGGAGACCGACAACCCGGAGGGCACGAAGGAAGCCCTCGTCGTCGCCCTCAAGCCGCGCTTCAACCGGCAGGTGCCGAAGCCACGTCACGCGGATGGTGGCGAATAGCGGAGCGGCGCGTCGGCGACTGCCTTAAGCCGGAACGGCTCCGTCCTCCGACCTTCGGCGCAGATCGATCTCCATACAGCTGAACGGCCCCGTTGGGAATGTCGAAGCGTGCCTATGCTCTGCGCATCGGGCGAGGTGGCGATGAGAGCCAGCCGCGTGGGGGCGAGTTCGAGGGGCGCGTGTGGGATTCAACGTTGGTGACATCGTTGATGTTCAAGCCGACCCCAGTCGAGCCGGATCGGTTATCCACATTCTTCAAAGCGTCGATGGATTCGGCCGCTTTCGTCTTCCATAAGGCGGGAAGCATGCGCGAGTACGCAGAGGACCAACTGGTGTTCGCAGCAGCGCAACAGGAGGCCCCGACTGACGGCCTGACTCCCGAGGAGTTCCGAGCCCGCCTGGTCGACGCCCGGCTCAGTCACCCGCTCACCGATCACGTCTATTCGTTACGGGCAGCGCGGATCAAGTACGTGCCGTTCCAGTTCCGGCCGCTCCTGCGCCCCGCCGGCGCCGCTACTGCCCCAACGAGGCTCGCCTGGACGACGCCTGGCCCGAGGAGTACCGGCGGGCGATCGTGCACTACGAGCTCTTCGCCCGCACGGTGTACATGAAGGGAGATGCCAAGCGGAAGAAGGGCAAGGGCCTGCGCGAGCTGGATCCGCAGCCTGCCTTCGACCTGGTAATCGCCGACGAGGCACACCACCTGCGTACGCCGGGCACAAACTCGCACGAGCTCGCCGAGCGGCCGTCGTACTGCTCCGACAGGAACTGGCGTACCGCAGGATCCTTGCCGTCCCAGACCTTGCGGCCGAGAACGTGGGGACCGTTCCGCTTGGCGGGCACGCGGTTGAGTTGCTGCTTAACACCCGTACCCGTGGGTTCAGCCCTCTGCGTCGAGGATCTCGCCCGCTCTGGCGAGAACGGGCTTCCACAGATTTGGCGCGACAGTTTCCCGGAGTAGTGCGACTACCTCCTCCGCCGCCAGGCCGACGAACCGCTGGGAGACGTGTCCTCGGGGTGGCGACGCGTTGGAGAGCGCCACCACTGCGCCAGGACCAACGCGCGGCCCCTCCTTGGCTGATCCATCGGCTGCACCCGGGTTCAAACCGGCCGCTTTCTCGAGGTGTTCTGCCCACGGGCCCGGTTCGAGCTCCGAAACTTCTCCTGCATCGATCGCATGGTCGGTCCCCGCATCCGAGGCTTCATCGACGCCGTCCGTTGTCGGATCACCCGATTCGCGGTCGTCGTCGTCCATAGCGAGTGGGTCTCCGACGCAGACGATGTCGAGATACCTGGTTGTTCTGGTCAATGCGACATACAGCAAGCGGTGGCCCCGGTCGTCCTCGGCGACGATGTCTTCCGGCTCCATGACGACGACCGCGTCGAACTCGAGGCCCTTGGCTTCCTGAGGACCGACCAGGTTGATTCCTGGGCCGAGTTCACCGGCGGACGCGGCACGCCAGGCCACGTCTTTGGCCTTCAGCTCTCGTTCCGTGTCCGGGCGGCAGGAAGCGGGGCAGATGATCGCCACGGATCGACCGTGGGCGGCGTGCCCCATCGCGACGCGGACGGCCTCAGCCGCACGCTCGTCCCCGTCGACCCGATGGATGAGAGGCTCGGCCGGACCGTCCCGCACGATTTGCGGTGCCTGCACCGTGGGAGCGGCGAGAGGCAGGAGTTGGGCCGCAAGCTCGAAGACCTGTCGGGGTACCCGGTAGCCGTAACGCAGCTCTTCCCGGACCTGGGGAAGATCGGCAGGCAGGTGATCGAGAACCTCGTCCCAGTCGTCACGCGCCCAGTGGCCGGTCGACTGAGCAATATCCCCGACGATGGTCATGGACCCGTTGGCAGAACGGCGGGCGATGGCTCTCAGTTGCATGGGGGAGAGATCCTGCGCCTCGTCAACGACGATGTGCGTAAACCGGGCCTCCACGCTGTTGATGAGGTGCTCGGCCTCGTCGAGCACCGCAAGGTCGGCATCGCCCCAAGTCTCCTCTGAGAGCCGATCGGCGGGCCGTCGGTGCAACAGTGACACCTCTCGAGCGGTGAAGTCGTCGCCCGCCGCTGCCATCAGCCGGTCGCGCGAGCCGTAGAGCTCACGCAGGAACGATGCGGCGGTGAACGACGGCCAGAGCCTGTCCATGACGGGATCGAGTGCCGTTCGCAGTCGTTGCGGACTCACGCGGACTCGGGGGGAGACGAGATCGGTCAGCAGATCCCGGAACAGGTGTCGGCGCTCGGCGTAGGTGCCGGCACTGGCACGACACCGCGTTATCAAGGGCTTGAGCTCCTCGGCGGCAATCGGCACGGGGCGGCCCTCGATTTGCGCCTCAACCCAATGCTGTCCCTCGGGCGGCCCGACCCGAGCGTAGAGGGCCCGCCGCAGAAGCCCAGCCATCCTGCCGTCGCCCTTCAGCCTCACAACTTCGGGATCCTCTTGGCGACCACGTTTCACCGGTGGATGCAGCTGGTTGATGTCACGTTGCTCAATGCTCGTGTCACCCAGGCTGGGCAGCACCGTGCGGGTGTAGCGCGTGAAGGTGGGGCTCGGGCCGATGATGAGCACATCCTCGGCCGAGAGTCGACCCTGACTGTTGAACAGCAGCCACGAGACTCTGTGCAGCGCAACTGCTGTCTTGCCAGTGCCCGGCCCGCCCTGAATGACCAACAGCTGGTCCATCGGGGCGCGGATGAGATCGAACTGCGCCGCCTGGATTGTCCGGACGATGTCCTGCATCGTGCCGGTGCGGTTGCTGTTGAGGTCTGCGAGCAGCGCGTCGTCGACGTCCTCGTGCGCCTCCAGCTCAGCGACGTCAGCGGCCAACTGGGCGAACACCGTGTCGCTGAACGACGTGATCGTGTTCCTCGAGCACTCGAAATTGCGCTTGAGGCGCAGCCCAAACGGGTCGGCGTGACTCGCCTCGTAGTAGCGGGCGGCGGCAGGTGCCTGCCAGTTCATGACGAGCAGCTCAGCGTGGTCATCAAAGATCGCGTGATGGCCGATGTAGAAGACCTCCCGGCGCCCGGCCTGGTGGTTTGCGGGCATCGGTTACCTGGTGATCGGCTGGACGTCCTTCGCCACTGTCGGTGAGGCGGACAAGACACGCACCCTGAGCACGGTGGCAACCGTCGTGCTCATGGCGCTGTGGGTGGCGAGCATCGTGCACGGTTTCGTCATCAACCCGTCCTGGCTGCGCTGGCGGGCCGGCCATGTTCCCTGGTATGCCCGGCCCCAGGCGCCGCCGCCCACCTGGCCTGGCAGCCAGCACCCACCAGCACAGGCAGGGCCACCGTCCCTGCCCACATCCGTGCCGCCCGTCGTCGTCGAGATGATGCCGCAGCCCAGCGCCTACTCGGGTAACGGGACCACAGCGGCACCCGTGCCCTCTCAACCGTCGCCGCTACCAGCGCCGCAGCCGCCGGCACCAATGGCCGCGCCCCCGGGGGCCGTGGATGTCAACGCGGCGACGCTCGAACAGCTTGCCGCTCTTGCCCACTTTGACCCGGAGCGTGCGCAGCGGGTGGTGTCCGAACGGCAGATGCGCCGCGGGTTCGGCAGCGTGGAGGAGTTTGCGGCCGTCGCGAATCTCGCGCCGCACGAGTTCGCTCATCTCAGAAGCCTGGTGATCTGCGCACCGCAGCAGGGGCCGCCGGCCAGCTAGCCGCGGCCACCGGTGGCCTCGACTAGGTCGAGGCGTACGCCTACCTGATCGCAGGCATCGTCGGCGACGCCGTCCCGCTCTGCAGGCCGCGCCTGCAGATGCGGTGGCATTGGCTCTCGCCGGCCAACGTCCCGCGAACTGGGGGAGCGGGTCTCGCCAGCTCCAGCAGGCACACGCCAAGGACGAGCGGATCAAGGATGCCCTACGTGCATGGCAGACGGATCGAGCCGCCAGATGACATGGTCCGTTACGCGACGTAGTCGGTTTGGAGATAATGCCTGGTCAGACCACTACCTACCGTGAACCCGTCATCACGATCGGCTTGGACGTCGGCAACGGTTTCCCGGAACCGGACAGCCTCCGGCGCGCCGCCGCCAGGCCTCAGACGGGAGAAACATATGCGTGCTCAGAAGGAATCCCGGCGGTTCGGCGCCCGAGCGTCCGTACTCGTGCTCGGTCTTGTCGTGGCCGGTGCGGTGGTCGCCCCGGCGAGCCCGGCGCCCGCCGCGGTCCCCGGCCTGGTGCGGATCGCCGCGACCAGCGTCACCAACTCGGCCGACTTCCACAGCGCCACGGCCACCTGCCCGGTGGGGAAGGTGTTGACCGGTACGGGCTACGAGCTGAACGGCGTCACGGGTGAGGGCGTCGTCGACGACCTGCGCCCCAACGGCGGCCCGGCCACCGCGCCGACGGCGGTAACTGTGGGCGCCTACGAGACGGAGGCGTTCGCCGGCAACTGGTCGGTGACGGCGTACGCGATCTGCGCCAACCCGGTGCCCGGCCTGGTGCGGGTCTCCGCAACCAGCGTCAGCAACTCGGCCGACTTCCACAGCGCCACGGCGACCTGCCCGGTCGGGAAGGTGCTGATCGGTACGGGCTACGAGTTGAACGGTGTGACCGGTGAGGGTGTCGTCGACGACTTCCGTCCCAACGGTGGGGTTGCCGCGGCTCCGACCTCGGTGAACGTCGGCGCCTACGAGTCCGACGCCACCGCCCTGAACTGGTCCGCGACCGCGTACGCCATCTGGGCCAACCCCCTGCCCGGCCTGGTGCGGGCGTCCACGGCAGGTGCCAGCAACTCCCTCGACTTCCGCAGCGTCGTCGCGACCTGCCCGGTCGGGAAGGTGCTGACCGGTGCCGGCTACGAGCTGAACGGGGTCACCGGCGAGGGCATCGTGGACGACTTCCGCCCCAACGGCGGTCCCGCGACCGCCCCGACGTCGGCCGCCTCGGGTGCGTACGAGGAGGACGTGTTCGCCGGGAACTGGTCCGACACGGCGTACGCGATCTGCGCGACGGCGTAACAACAACTCATCCGGTGTAGCCGCCCCGCGAACGCGCGGGGCGGCTACACCGTTGAGGTGTCAGATCAGGAGCCGCCCTGACGGTGTACACGTCCCTCCCGGGCGACGGTGGAGCGGCCCTGGTCGCGTTCCGTGCCGGCGGCGCCGGTCGCGGTACGGCGGTTCCGCATGTCTGGCGAGTGCTCCATGGGCGAGCCCTGGCGGCCCGGAGCGCCGCTGCCCGAATGTCGCCGGCCTCGCGCCGACTCGCCGCCGCTGTCGTGTTTGTTCTGCTTGTGGCTACCCATGCACCGCGCGTACCCGGTCGCCGGGCGGCTAGTCACGAGCCGACCTCCGAACGTCAGCCGTTGGGTGTCCGCGTGGTGGGCAGGATCGGGATCGTTCTGGGCAGCCGCTCGCGTTGCTCCAACGGGAGCCATTCACCCTTGGGGTCGAGCAGTTCGATGAGCTCGACGAGTTCGTTCTGTAGGCGTACCAGCCGCTCGTTCCCGTGCTGGCCTCGGGCTTCCACCTCGTCCACCTCCTCCAGGAGGCGGGTGAACCAGGACGCGAACGTCGGGTCGGTTTCGAGGCGGTCGCAGAAGGCCGCATATCCCAGCACCTCTGTCACCGCGCCCTCAGGCGACTCCACCCGGTTGAGCATGACTTCGCCGATGGCGCGCTGGTGTCCCCTGAACACGCGGAACGGTCCGGGCAGGGCGTCGGTCGCCAAGGGATGGTGAATCCGCTGGATCGCTGTGAAGAGCTCCTTGGTGCTCTTCACCGACTCAAGATCGAGGAAGCGCTGTTCCCGGCGGAGGACCTCCAGCCAGGCCAGGTGCTCGGCGAGGACGTACACGGTGTTGTGGCGGACGTAGTGCTGCTCTTCGCTGTCGCCGGAGTGCAGGTATGTGCGCAGGAAGTTTCGGCTGAGCACGTTGTGCACCCGAGACTGCAGCGACTGGGCTGACCACAGCAGTGGTACGCGGTAACGCCGGAACAACTCCTCGGCGAGTTCTACCTTTTCGCGGTTGCGTGCCTCGTCCTGCAACTGATGGGTGACGTAGGCAGTCCGATATGTCACCACAACACTGATCAGCGACACGGCGGCGGACACCACCGCGATGACGATTTCTGGCCCCATGCCGAACAGCTTGCCTGGCACCTTCGCCGCAAGATGCGTTCGACTCGCCGATCTGACAGTGCTGTGGATGCGCGTAGGGCAGGGAGATGTTCGATACCGCGATATGCCGTCAGCGGCCGGCGTGCGGGAGTGCCCGACCGTAGCGTCCGGACGGCGCGGGTCCACACGCGCGATCTGAGGGAGGTAGCCATGCAGAGGCCGTTACCGGGGGAGCAGGCCCCAATCACCGTGAACTTGGGCCGGTGGCAGGCGGCGCTGCCGCCGGACGCTTGGCCCGACAACTTCCCACCGAGCGGCGACGTCTGGCGGCGCGACGTCTTCGCCGTGGCCGACGCGTACCGGGCCGGCTCCGTCAGCGCCCGGCAACTGCTGACCGCGGTGCTGATCTGGGGCTACGGCCCCATCGGGTACGGGCCGTGGCGCGCCGCCAGGTCGCTCGGCGCCGACCCGGACGGCAAACGTCTGGCGTACGCGCTTGAGGAGGTCTCAGCAGCAGCACCCGACGAGGACGCGCTGCGTACGGCGTACCGCCGCTTCCGCGACCTCAACCACGCTCGCCTGCCGTGGCTGGGGCCGGGACTGTTCACGAAGGTCCTCTACTTCGTCGGCTACCGGCGAGGGGTGGGCGGTGTGCAGCCGTTGATCCTCGACCGCGTCGTGGCCAGCCGTCTCCCTGTCGAGGCCGGCGTCGGTCGTCAATCCGGCTGGTTGTCGGAGGAGTGGCTCGCGTACCTGCGCTGGGCGGCCGAGCAGGCGCAGGCCCAGGGCATCGAGCCGGACGAGGTCGAGATGGCTGTCGGCAGGGACGCCGAGGCGGCTACGAGATAGCGCGGAGCCGGGCGTCGAGGGCGTCGAGGTCGGGGACGAACCAGATGTGCCCGGCCCGGTTCGACTCGTGCACCAGGGCACGCAGCGCCGAGCTCTCCGCCAGGTGAGCCGAGATGTCGCCGACCACGGCCAGTCGTAGCCGGTAGTTGACGAACTTCTGCATCACCTCGCCGGCGAAGCGGGTGCCCAGCGAGAAGAAGCGTTCGTCGAACCGGTTGGCCGGCACGGCCACCACCTGGGCGCCGAGGAAGGCCGCGCCGATGAGGTCCAGCGCGTCCTGCTCGGTGGCCACCGGCGGGCCGGCCGGGTCGCAGACCAGCACCTGGACCCCGGCGCGTTCCTGGACCTCGTCAGGCATCGTTGACCTCCCGGTCGAACAGGCCGTTGTCGGCGTTGAGTACGGCGTCGAGCAGGTGCAGCAGCTCGGCGGTGGCGGCGGGATCGCCGAGGATGATGATCTTCATGCGGCGTCGCTCCTCGTCGTGCACGGTCTGCACCCGCAGAGGGTTGGCGGGGTCGTGGCCGGTGTTGGCGCTGGCGAGCACGAGCGTGCCGAGCCGGTCGGCGGCGGCCCGGTCGACGCCGTCGATCTGCACGATGCTCGACACCTCCGCCGGCCCGGTGGCGCTGCCGGTGGTGGCTCGGGTCTGCCCGGTGAATGTGTCGAGGTCACTGGCGGCGATCCGGTACTGCTTGCCGATCCGCACCGCCTTCAGCCGGCCCGAGCGGATGTAGCCCCGCACGGTGCGCACGTGCAGCCCGAGCCGCTCGGCGACCTGCTCGACAGAGTGCATGTCTTCCTTCATCGCTCCCCATCCTACCTGCATAGGGAAGGTTAGGGAACGATGGGGAGCGCGCGCAGTATGAGTCGTTGACGACATCAGCTTCAAAGGGCCTCCAGCGCAGCCCGTCGGCCCGCCCCGGCGCAGGACAGGCGGCTGCCGGCGATGTGGACGCTCCTATTTCGCGCAAGTGTTGAGGCGCAGGTTACGAGCCGCCCCCGTCCTCCGGGTCACTGACTCAATCCCTGCGGTGACGCGGTCTTCCGTCGGGGAGTAGATGATTAGTGGGGCGTCCGGGAGGTTTTCTGGCGTGAGGCGAACCGGCTTTCCCAGCTGACGGCCGACGCTGCGCAGGAAGGAGCACAAGGTGTCCAGCCTGTCCTGCCCCTGCAGCTGCCTGGGGTCGAAGTCGAACTCGACCTCGTCTTCAGTGAAGAAGTGGGTGTTGACCAGGATGTTGGGCTTCGGCCAGATGTGCAGGGTGACAGCTGCGTCGCCCCGGTGGGCGAAGATGTCTGCGACGTGCTCGGGTAGCTGCCGGGATTGACCCTCGACCTGGAAGTCCAAGCGCCATCCCTGGGATCGGACGAGCTCAATGATTTGCTGCCAGTCGGCGGTGTCAGCGTCGAGGACGTAGGCGTCGAGCAAGGAGCCGTCCGGCTCGAACCGTTCGGCCACGTCGTCCCAGGTCAGATCGTGCACCTAGACATGATCGTCCTTCTCCTCACTCCGGGCACTCTCAATTCGGTGGTCAGCCTGTGAGCATCCGGTAGGCGTCTCGGGCGATGTAGTGCTTGAGGCATCGCATGATCTCGGTCTTGGTTTTGCCCTCGGCGGTGCGGCGGGTGACGTAGTCCTTGGTGGGTTGGTGGCAGCGCATGCGGACCAGGGTGATGCGCCAGAGGGCGCTGTTGGCGTCACGATCCCCGCCACGGGCGGCATACCAGCTCACGGTCCCGGCCGAACCGTCGCAGACGGACGATCGCAAACCTCGAAAGCGTGTGAGGGTTAACGCCCTCCGCGGGTTCAAATCCCGCCGCCACCGCTCGTGAGTGCGAAAACGCCCGGTCGATCCCCACGGATAGGCCGGGCGTTCCGCCGTGGTCGTAGACCGCCTGAACCTCCGCCAGGTAGACCGCTTCGACCAATTCATCCCGGTTGAATCAGTTATGGTCGAGAGTATACGGACCCCCGTCCGGCGGGTCACCTCCTCCAGGGTGGCCTCCGCGCCCAGTTCGCCGAAGACGTCGCGGGCCGTGCGCAGGATGGCGTCGAAGTTGCGGGGCGCCGTCGGCGACAGGGCCGCCGGCGACCCAGAATCGAGATGACCATGACGTCTGGCTCCCCGTCCACCCCGCCCACGATCATCATTGGCGGCGACCTTCCGGTCGGACGGGCCGGCTTCGGGGCGATGCAGCTCACCGGCGACCAGGTCTGGGGCCCGTACCCCGCCCACGAGCGTGGGCTGGCGCTGCTGCGCGCGGTGGTGGCGGAGGGCGTCACCTTCATCGACACCGCCGATGTCTACGGGCCGCACACCAACGAGCTGCTGATCCGCGAGGCGCTGCACCCCTACCCGGCGGGGCTGGTGGTGGCGAGCAAGGGCGGCTTCGTCCGGGGCGGCCACGACTACCCGACCCTGGGCTGGGTGGGCAACCCGAAGTACCTGCGGCAGTCAGCCATGCTGAGCCTGCGCCGCCTCGGCGTGGATCGGTTCGACCTCTACTACCTGCACAGCGGGTACGCGACCGACGCCCCGTTCGAGGACCAGATCGGCGAGCTGGGAAGCTGCAGGACGAGGGCTGGATCCGGCACATCGGGCTGTCCAACGTCACCGTGGCGCAGTTCGAACTCGCCCGGTCGATTGCGGAGATCGCCGCGGTGACCGCCCTGTACAACATCGGCAACCGCACCGGTGCGGACCTGCTTGCAGCGGCGGAGCGGACCAGAGCGGTGTTCTCGCCCTGGCACCCGGTCAGCCTGCGCGACGGCGGGGACAACGCCGGCCAGGTCGCCGCCGCCCTCGCGCCGATCGCCGCCCGGCACGCGGCCACGCCCCAACAGATCGCGCTGGCCTGGCTGCTGCACCGCTCGCCGGCGATGCTGCCCATCCCCGGCACCACGAGCCTGGCCCACCTGCGGGAGAACCTCGCGGCGGCGCGGATCGCGCTGAGCGACACTGAGGTCGCGGAGCTGACCGCCCTCGTTCCCGAGACCGCCGCCTAACCGGGCACCGCCTCCCGCAGCTGGACCAGCTGGATGCCGGGAAGCGACCGCCTCCCGCTCGGTGGTGAACTCGGCCGACCACTCGACGCCGTCACGGTCTGGCCACACGGCGCGGTACCGATGCGGGCCGGTGTTGAGAACCCGGCCTAGCAGTCCGGCCCGGACCAGCGAGGGCAGCCAGACCCGTCGGCTCACCCGCTACGTCATCGGCCTGCTCCAATCCGCCTGAGCTGCGGGCGGACACCCGTGCCGAGGATCCCCCGGGTGTCAGACGGGTCCAGTACCGTCTGGAAACCATGGACGCGCGGCTCGGCGACGCCATCATCGGGCGGGATCATCCCACCGGTCTGCTGCGCGCTGAGCTGGACCGGGCCGCCACCAGCCACGGCGGCCTCGTCCTGGTCACCGGCGAGCCGGGCATCGGCAAGACGACGCTGGTCACCGCCGCGGCTCGCGAGGCTCGGCAGCGCGGGGCACTGGTGCTCGGTGCCGCCTGCTGGGATTCCGACAGCGCCCCCGGCTACTGGCCGTGGGTTCAGGTGCTGCGCGGCCTGCAGCGCTCCGCCGACGACTGGTCGGTGGCGCGACCGACCGCGGAGCCGGCTCTCGCGGCCCTGCTGGGCGAGACCGACACCAGCAGCGAGCAGGCCGGTCGCACCGCCAGTTGGGCCGGCGTCGACCCGGGCGGGGACATTGCCGACCGGGAGGCGTTCGCCCTGTACGACGCGGTGACCGCCGCCCTGGTCGCGGTCTCCCAGCACCGGCCAGTCGTGGTGGTCCTCGACGACCTGCACTGGGCCGACCCGGCGTCGCTGCGGCTGCTGGCGTTCGCCGCCCAGCACACCTGGTTCGAACGGCTGCTGCTGATCGGCACCTACCGCGACGCGGAGGTCGAGTCGGGCGAGCACCCGTTGCGCCCACTGTTGATGCCGCTGGTCACGAAGGCGACCACGGTCACCCTCACCGGTCTGTCCCGGGACGATGTGGCCGCGCTGATGGCGCGTACCGCCGGGCGGGAGCCCGACGCCGGCCTGGTCGACGAGGTGCACCGGCGCACCGGGGGCAACCCGTTCTTCATCGAGCAGACGGCGCGGCTGTGGCGCGCGGACGGTACGGGCGGCACGGTCGCTCCCGGCGTACGGGAGGCGGTGCGGCGCCGGTTGGCCCAGTTGCCGGCACCGGTGGTCGAGGCGCTCACCGTCGCCGCCGTGTTGGGCCGGGAGTTCCACCGTCAGGTCCTGGCGGCCAGCGCGGCCGCCCCGGTGGCGCAGGTCGATCGGCTGCTCGACCGGGCGGTGACCGCCCGGCTGATCGTCGGCCGGGGTGGCGGCCGGTTCGCCTTCGCCCATGACCTGGTCCGGGAGACGCTCTACGACGGCCTCAGCGATGAGGACCGGCGGGCCCGGCACGCCGCGGTCGTCCGGGCGGTCGACCCACCGGCGGAGCTCCGCGACCTGCTGATTCCGGCCGACCTGGCCCGCCACGCCTACCTGGCCGGCGCCGCGCTCGACCGGGCGCGGGTCACCGACCTGCTGGTCGCCGCAGGGCGGGACGCGCACGCCCGGCTCGCCGTCGACGAGGCGGAGGTGCACTTCCGCCGGGCGCTGGAGATCGTCGAGGACCGGACGAAGCGGGTGCGGATCCTCGTCGAGTTCGGTGAGGTGCGCTACCACCACGCCGGCCGGGAGGAGGCTGGGCAACTCCTCGCCGAGGCCGCGACGCTGGCCCGTACCCTCGACGATCCGGTGCTGCTGGCCCGCGTCGCGCTCACCGTCCACCGCTCCCGCCAGGTGGCGACCAATCGCTCGGTCGAGGCGGCGGAGCTGGTGCGGGAGGCGTACCGGCGGCTCATCGGCGAGCCGGACGGGGCCGCGTCGGTCGGCACGTTGATCGCCGACCTGATCACCGCCACCGAGACGATCGCCCGTCGAGGTCGGGATGACGAGACGCTCACCTTCAGCCTGTGGGCCCGCCACGACACCACCTGGGGGTTGGGCACCGCGGCGGCCCGGGCGGCGCTCACCTCGGAGATCCGGGACGTGGCCCGCCGCACCGGCGACCGGGAGACCGAGCTGTGGGCCACCTCGCTGCGCTGGGTGGCGCTGCTGGAGCTGGGCGACCCCCGCTTCGTCGAGGAGTTCAGCTCCTTCGTCACCGGCGGCGACCAGGACGACCTGGCCCGATACCGGATCGCGGCTACCGTCGACAGTGGAATCATCGCGGCGTTCCGGGGTGACTTCGCCGAGGCCGACGAGCGGTTCGCCTTCCTCACCGACCTCGCCGACCCGGGGCACGCCGAGTTCGCGTTCATGGGCCATCACGTGCTTTGGTCCCGTCTGCTGCTCCAGGGCCGGTTCGACGAGGTCGACGTACTGCTGGACGGGTTGGCCCCGACCGACTATCCCTACCGGGAGCTGCTGCGGGCGATCACCGCGGCGGAGCGCGGCGACGACGAGACGGCGGTCCGGCTGACCGCCGGCATCGAGGCCGCCGACATCAGGTACCCGCGTCCGGTGTCGCCGCTCTGGCTCCGGCTGCGCGCGCAGGCCGCCGCTGCGGCCCGCGATTCGCAACGCTGCGACGACGCGCGAGCCGCGCTGGCCCCCCATCGTGGAGAGTGGACGGTGGGGCTCTTCGGCTGCGACATCAGTGGTCCCGTCGACCACTGGCTGGCCGTGGTCGACGCCGCGCAGGAGCGCTGGGACGACGCCATCGCCGGTTTCGCGGCCGCCCGCGACGCCGCCGACCGGATGGGCTCCCGGCCCTGGTCGCTCATCGCCCGTGCCGGGCTGGCGAACGCCCTGGCCGGCCGTGGCCAGCCGGGCGACGCCGCGACGGCGACCGCGCTGCGCGCCGCCACCGCCCGGGACGCCACCACCCTCGACATGGCGCAGGTGCTCAACCGACTCGCCGGCCCGGCACCCACCGCCGCTGCCACCCCAGCCGTCGCGCCGAGCCGGGCCGTCGCGCCAAGCCAGGTCGTCGTGCCAAGCCGGGCCACCGAGCAGGGCCAGGCCACCGCCCCAAGCCGGACCACCGCGCAGGGCCGAGGCGCTGCGCCAGGCGAGATCGTCGAACCGGGCCAGGCCGTCGGGTCAGGCCAGGCCGTCGGGCTGCGCCAGGTCCCGCCGGCTGGAGCGCCGGTCGAGGAGTACGAGTTCCGCCGCGACGGACTGGTCTGGCAGCTCGCCTACGCCGGCGCTGTCGTGCACCTGCCCGATGCCAAGGGGCTGCACGACCTGCACCTGCTACTGAGCCGGCCGGGCAGTGACGTCCCGGCGGTGGAGCTGCTCGACCCGGCCGCCGGGCCGGAGCTGGTCGCCGCCCGCCGGATGGGTGGCGACCCGGTCCTCGACGACGAGGCGAAGGCCCGCTACCGGCGGCACCTGGAGCGCCTCGACGAGGAGATCGACCGGACCGCCGCGCGCGGCGACGACCGGAAGGTGGCCGCGCTGGACGTTGAACGCGGTGCGCTGCTCGACGAGTTGCGCGCCGCGGCCGGACTGGCCGGCCGGAGCCGCCGGCTGGGCGACGAGGCCGAGCGGGCCCGCAAGACGGTCACCGCGCGGATCCGGGACACGCTGCGCAAGCTCGACGAGCGTCATCCGGCCCTCGCAGGCCACCTGCGCGAATCGGTCTCGACCGGCAGCACCTGCCGCTACCTGCCGCCCGAGCCGCTTCCCTGGCGGCTCTGAAAAGGCAGGTTACGAGCAACTCGGGGTCGATGCCCGTGTCGGTTCTCGCTGGAGATTTCAGTCGGCAGCGCCTCTGACCTGCAGTTTGAAATGTCTCGCCCAGCCCCCCCGCTCTGGTTTCTCCCGCCTAACATTTCAGTACGCACAACTGCCAGTCCGGACGGCCCCGGAGGTGGGCTACGGGTGTCGACGCGCCGCTCCTAGAGCGGGTACGCCCAGGGTCGTGATTAGGCGGAGGCGGTCTGAATTTGGCGGGGCCCTCAAGCTCGAGAGCGGACCCGAGCAGGGTCGCCTGCCCTCGCCGCGGCGGCGTGGCCGTACTCTGCTGGCAAGGCGCGGATCTGTTCCTTCGAACGCACTCTCTTGCCGATGTGTGGAAGATTGGATATCGACAACTACCGCTGTTGTCGTTTCCCCTCGTGGTGTAGGCGCGTTTCCTATACCTGGTACCGACGCAGATCGTGTGGATCTTCCGTTCGTTGCCGGTGACAGCATGCTTTTGCGTTCATGGGCCGCGAGATCGCTGCGCCGGATCTCGTGTGGCCGTGATAGCTGCGCGGCGACGTGGCGGGCTTGATCGGCTCCGACCGCGCGGCGGGCCCAAAGTTTCGGCCGTTCCGGGCGCCCATGTTGATTTCGAAATCGGAGGGTGTCGGCGGTCGCCACGGTCGTCATCGAGGTCTGGGTGGGCGGCGGTGGCGGGCGCCGCCGGCGAGGTTGGTCTGTTGAGGGCGCTGCGGCCGCTCAGCTACCGGCGTGCCTTGTCAGTTGGGCGCGCATATTGGGGTCGAGTGGTGCCCGGTCGAGCAGCCAGCCCAGCCATTGTTCGAGGCCGGAGACGAGTCGCATCGAGCGGGGTACGCACACGAGGCGGCGCGGTCGGTGGAGGACCTGCCAGACCGCCTCGGCTACGCGCTCGGCTGGGATCTTTCGTGGCTCGCGCGGTATCCGGCTGGAGCGCGCCGCCATGCTGTCGAAGAACTCGGTGCGGACGTCGCCGCAGCGCAGGAGGCTGACGTGGACACCGGTGCGGCGTAGCTCGCGGTGGACTGCGGTGCTGTATGCCGCGAGGAACGCTTTCGTGCCGGTGTACATCGCGAGTCCGGGGAAGTGCACGTGCGCGCCGCCCGAGCCGATGTTGACGATGTGACCACCGCCGGCCGCGAGCATGTGGGGCAGCACGAGGCCGCTGAGGTGGACCGGCGCGGTGGCGTTGAGCTCGATCATGGTGTGGGCGTCCTTCCACGGCATGGCGGCGAACGCGCCGTAGTAGCCGTGGCCGGCGTTGTTGACCAGTACGCCGATCGGGCCGAGTTCAGCGGCGATCTGCGTGATGACCCGTTCCCGGGCGGCCGCGTCGGTCAGGTCGGCCGGGAACGCGACGGCCCTGCCGGCGTTGTCGGCGATTTTCGCGGCGACTTCGGTGAGGCGGTCGGCGCGACGGGCCACCAGCGCGACGGTGAGTCCGCCGCGGGCCAGGCGCAGTGCGGTTGCCGCGCCAATTCCACTCGATGCGCCGGTGACGACTGCGATGCGGCTCGTGCTGCGCTCCTTGCGGGGCTGGGGGTCGGCGGGCCGGCTGTCATGGCGTTTCATCGGTTTCTCCAAGGGGTGTCACGCGGTCAGGTGGAGTGCGTGTCAAGGGACGGGTCACGGTGCTCCGTGAGGGCTCCGGCCGCCCTCTTGCGAGGAAAATCTGACACGTCGAAAACGGGATGTCCAGCCTGCCGGCATCCGGATCTGCCGCTGGTCGAGCGGTGCAGGGCGGGGCCGACCTGCGAAACGGCTAGCTGACCTCGACGCCTCGGGCGGCGACCTGCGCCGCGCATTCGCCGACCACGCAGACCCCCGCACCACCCGCCGCTACGACCGCGCCCGCAACAACCTCGACGCCCACGGCTCCTACATGCTCGCCGCCCGCCTGACCGCGCGCAGCCACAACGCGAACTCGGTCGCCCCGTCCGCTACCACCTGACGCCTGGCAGAAGCCCGCGCCCGCAGCCGACGCCTGACGGCGGAAACCACGAGTCGATCGGTGAGCGCTCGGCCCCCTGACTGCGGACAAGGTACAGACCCGAATTCGGCAACGAGTCGTACAGGCCCGATTGCCTCCTCTTCGACCTTGCGCGGCGAGCCGCCTCCAGAGCCAGCTCGGCCGACGTCCACGTCGTCGAGCACGGCGGTCGCGTTGTTTCCGCCCAGCTCCAGCAGCACCGGCTTGGGCACTGCAGCACGGGCGATCGCGTCACCCGTAGCCGGGCTGCCGGTGAAGCCGATGGCGTCCACGCAGGGATGCGCGACGAGGGCCGCACCGGTGTCCCGACCGAGACCAGGGAGCAGGTTGACGGCGCCGGCCGGGAAGCCCGCCGCCTCGACGCACTCGACGATGTGGACGGCGGTCAGCGGTGTTAGCTCCGAGGGTTTGTAAATGTCAGACGATGTATTCATCGAGAACGTTGGGCACGAACAACTGCTCCGGACGCCACCGGACCTTCGCCAGACCTTGTTCGTACGAGTACCGGAGGAAGGTCTCCAGGACTGTCCGGTTCGGCTCAACGCCGTACGCCCAGTAATTCTCGCCCATGACGCGGACTGTTTCCTCGAGGTGGTCGCTGAGCCAGGGAAGCATCGTCTTCAACGAGCTCCGGTACATCAGGTCTTCCTTCGCCAACCTGAGCGACTCGTCGAAGGCCTTCAGCAAGGACCGGGCGATCCACGGAGCGCGTTCGTACACGTCCCGCCGAAGCACGACGAGGTGCATGATCGGGAAGATGCCGGTCCTGCTGAAATAGTCCTGCTCCACCCTCTTGTAGTCGCCGAACAGGCGACGTACGTGTTCGTGCTCATAGAAGCACGATGGAACGTGGGCGGTGAATAGGGCGTCGATCTCGCCTTCCGCCAGCATGGCGGACAGGGTCCGGTCTGCGCCAATCGGCTGTACGGAGATTCCATCCGGCAGATCTAGCGGAATCTTCTCGGTACGTCCCCCGGTCTCCACACCACCGGAGAAGAAGTTCATGTCCTGAGGACGCACCCCGTACTCGTCCTGCAGCATTCCGCGCTGCCAGACGCCGGCGGTGATTTGGTACTCCGGTACGCCAACGCGACGGCCCTTGAGGTCACCCGGGGTCTCGATACCGCTTCTCGCGTTGACGAACATCGTCTGATGCCGGAAGTAGCGCGACGGAAAGACCGGCAGGGCGACGAAGGGCGGTGCGGCCCGCTCGAGAGTCAGCACGTACGAGGAGAGACTCATCTCGCACACGTCAAACTCTGCGAACTTGAGCTGGCGGAAGAAGGTCTCCTCCACCGGCAGGGAGATGACGTTCAGGTCAATCCCCTCGGGCCGCACCCTCCCGTCTTCCAGGGCCCGGAACCTGTCGTAGTTGCACGACGCGAAGGACAGGCTGATTCGGTTCACTGCGCCCTCCCGGCGGCTACGGCAGCAGCCTGTCGAGGTCGGGCTCCTTGGACAGAGTCCCGTACTTATGACCCAATTGACCGAGCTTCGCCGCAGCCTCACGGTTGAAATCGACCCGGAACTTCGGCAGGACGATCCGCTCCAGCACCGCGGGCTCGATGTTCGTGTACGTACCGACGATCTTCCGTACCTCGTCCTCGTGCTGCTGTGAATATTCCAGGGACTTGTTCATCGCCGCCTGGAAGCGCTTCACGAGGTCCGGCTCTCGCTCGATCATCTGCCTAGTGGTGAAGACACAGGAGATGTCGAGCTCGGGATGGAACTCGGTGAAGTTGTATGAGAGGACCCGCGCCCCGTGGTCCTTCGCCTCGGTCAGGAAGGGCTCGAGGATCCAGGCCGCGTCGACCTGGCCCTTCTCGAGTGCGGCAGGCGCGTCCGAGAAAGGGATCTCCACGAACTGGACACCCTTGGGGTCGCCGTCCGCCTCCTCGACCACGGACCGGATCGTGGTGTCCCCGATGTTGTTGAAGGTGTTCACCGACACCTTGTGTCCGGGAAGGTCGGCGATCGTCTTGATGGGGGAGTCCTTCGGCACCACCACTGCACCGAAGTCGGGGTCGCCCGTCGCCGAGTTCGCGTTCGTGACGCACTGCAGGTCGAGACCCTTGTCGTTGGCCACCATCGTGGACAGGAGGTTGCCGCGCCCGAAGTGCAGGTTGCCGGACACCACCCCCGGTACCACAGCGGCGCCGCCGACAGCGCTGTCAATCTTCAGATCGATGCCTTCCGCCGCGAAGAAGCCCTTCTCCTTCCCAAGGTAGAGCGGCGCGGAGTCCACAATGGGCTGCGTTGCTATCTTGATCGTCGTCAGCTCGCCGTCGCCCGCCTTGTCGATCGACGAGCCGCCACAGCCGGTCAGCAGTAGAACGGAGGTCGCGGCCGCGACACCGGCCACAATAGAGCGTTTCATGTCTTACTCCGGGATGTCGTTGGCAGGTGAAATGGATGTGACCCGCGTGGTGTCGTGATGCCCGGTGTCCTGGTTGCCAAGGCTCGCCCGAGCCTTCGTAAGCCAGATTCCCCAGGCCCGGTCGACCTGTGAGGCGATCGTCGCAGCGGCTGCCGCGCCCTCCTCCTCCGTGAGGTACGTGCACGCACCCAGGCGCAGCGCGTTCGCCTGGACCTCGGCGTTCGCCTCTGTGTAGACCGCTCGGAAGACGGCGTCCTTAAGGGAACCGGCGACCGTCACGGACCCGTGGCCGCGCATCAGCGCCACCGGAGCGTCCCCGAGCGACCGGGCCAGGGCCCGGCCCAGCCCGGAGTCGCGGATCAGCAGGTCCGACGCCGAGCCGACCACGTCCCGGATCTCGAATACCGGCGTCGGCGCGGCCAGGAAACCGGCCATGTGCATCACGGCCTGCAACGGCTGGTCGGAGATGCTGAAGGCGACGACTGCGGGCGAGTGGCTGTGGATGACGGCGGTGACGTCCGGGCGGGCCCGGTAGATCTCGCCGTGGATGAACCGCTCCAGGTACACCGGGCGGCTGTCGCTGGTCTCGCCGTCGAGGTCGAACTCCAGGACGTCGCTCTCGCGTACCAACGAGGGAGCCAGGTTGCGCGCAAGCAGGAACCGCTCGGGATCCCGGTCTGACCGGACACTCACGTGGCCGAACGCGTCCAGCACGCCCTGCGCGACGAGTATCTGGTTCGCAGCCACGAGGTCGGCCACCTGTGCGGAGACCGGCGGTACGTCCGCCGCGCCGTGTGCCAGCATCCGGATCACTCCCCGGATCGCTGGTCGGACAGCCACGGACCGCGCGTCCAGCCGGTGGTGTCGTAGTCGGCCAGGTACTCCTCTACCAGGTCGACGACGTCCATGCCGCCGGTGCGCAGCGCCCGGTTCCGGCCGTCGAGGCGGATGTGTTCCCGCTCCATGGTGCCGAGCGTTCTCTCATCGGTGATCACGCAACCTCCCGGGCCTAAGATGTACCGACATCGTTCTGGTATGAAGAGTGGAATAGTTCGTATACGAACGAGTTTTGGTAGACTGTAGGCATGGCAACAGGGGGCGTCAAGAGGTCCGGGTACGGCAAACAGCCGGTCGCACTGCAGCTGCAGGCTGCCCTCGGGCACCTGGTGCGGCGCGCGCAGCAGGTGCACACGGCGCTGTGGCTTGACGAGGTGTCGTCCACGGTGACATCTGTACAATTCGCGGTCCTGACCACGCTCGCCGGGCACGAGCCGCTGGACCAGGTGCGACTGCGCGAGTTCGTGGGGCTGGACCGGGCGACCATGCACGGCGTCGTCCACCGGATGAAGACCGCTGGGCTCATCGACGTGCGACGCAGCGCCGAGGATGGGCGGCGCCACGAGCTGCGACTGACCCCGGCGGGCCGGCAGGCCCACGCCGACCTGCTGCCACGCGTCGAGCGGCTGCAGGAACTGCTCGCCGCGCGCCTGCCGGACGGTCAGGCCGAGCGGTTGGCCGCGCTGCTACGCGACTTCATCTGCGACTGACGTCGGGACGGCGCCCGGGCGCCGGTCCACGTGGTCGACGATCTCCGGGATGAGACGGGTGACCTCCTCCGAGGCCCCCATGTCTCACGGCGGGGACGCGGCTTCGGTCGGCGGGACGATCTGGGCCACAAGCCATGATGTGCGGGTCCGTACAACAGTTCAAGAGCGTGCGTCATCGCGTACGCCAGCACTTCGTCGGCGTTCCGGTCTGCCGCGGCGGCCCGCTGGAAGGCGAGATGGGGGTGTCCTTGACTGGAAACAGACTGGAAATCCGCCATTGACGCCGCCTGCGCGGCCGCCCTAATGTTCTAAGCAACTCGTTCGTATACGAACGAATTTCTGTCAGGGACGATCGTTCGCTAGCCGAACACACCTGTCCCGCGCGATCGGAGGACTGCTCATGTCAGTGGCTGGCGGGGCCCGCGCCATTGGCCCGCTCAGGACCGGGTCATGACGGCGACGACTGCCCCAGCGAGCGCGGTGCGGCGGCGCAGGCCTGCCGTGCCCCGTCCGGTGCTCGGCCTGGCCGGGCTGCTCGGCCTCGTCCTCGTCGTCGAACTGCTACCCCGGGTCGGCGTGGTGGAGGCCCGCTTCCTGCCACCGTTCAGCGAGATGGCGGCCTCGCTCGTCGCCCAGGCCGGCACGCCTGCGTTCTGGCAGGCCCTGCTCGGGACGCTGCGCGGCTGGGCGCTGGGTCTGACGATCTCAGCGCTGGCTGGCGTCGCACTCGGGATCCTGATCGGCAGTGTTCCCGTGCTGCGTGCCGCCACCTCCTCAACCATCGAGTTTCTGAGGCCTATCCCGTCGGTCGCCCTGATCCCGCTTGCCGTTCTGCTGTACGGCACCGAAATGCGTTCGACCCTGCTGCTGGTCGTCTACGCCAGCCTCTGGCCGGTGCTGATGCAGGTGCTGTACGGAGTGCGCGACGTCGATCCGGTCGCCCGGGAGACCGCCCGCTCGTACCGGTTCAGTTCTTGGACGCAGGTGCGCACAGTGATCTGGCCGACTGCGCTGCCGTATGTGATGACCGGCTTCCGGCTGGCTGCGGGGATCGCTTTGATCCTCGAGATCACCGGTGAACTCATCATCGGTACACCGGGCCTGGGCCATCAGATCGCCGTCGCGCAGAGCTCGGGTGCCGTCGCGACGATGTACTCGCTGGTCATCGTCGCCGGCTTGGTCGGTGTCTGTGTCAACGTGGTGGTCCGCGCCGCCGAGCGCCGGGTCCTGCGGTGGCATCCGTCAGTGCGTGGGGAGGTTGCACAGTGACTCTGTCCTCTCTGGGAAAGAAGGCCCTCGTCCTTTTCGGGCTCCCGATCGTCCTGGCGGCGACGTGGTGGGTCGCCACCGAGAACAGCGACAGCTTCTTCTGGCCGCCGCTCAGCGAGATCCTCGGAACCTTCCGCGAAACGTGGTTCGAGGGAAGGTTCGTCGCTGACGTGCTGCCCAGCCTCGCCCGGTTCGCGGTCGGTTACGTCATCGCGCTGGTCGCCGGTATCGGACTGGGTGTGGCGGTCGGCTCCTTCACCACGCTGCGCGCTGTGCTCGAGCCTGTGCTTGAGTTCTTCCGCGCGATCCCGCCGCCGGTGCTCGTACCGATCATCGTTCTGTTCGTCGGCATCGACAACGGCATGAAGGTGGTCGTCATCGTGTCCGGGTGTCTCTGGCCGGTGCTGCTCAACACCATCGAAGGCGTCCGCGGCATCGACCAGGTACTGCGGGACACCGCCCGCTGCTACCGGCTGCGGCCCGGCTCCCGGCTCGTCCATCTGGTGTTGCGTGGCGCGAGTCCGCAGATCGCCGCCGGGGCCCGGCAGGCATTGTCCATCGGAATCATCCTGATGGTGATCTCCGAGATGTTCGCGGCCAGTAATGGCCTCGGATTCACCATCATCCAGTTCCAGCGTAGCTTCGCGATCCCCCAGATGTGGAGCGGGATCATCCTGCTCGGGCTCGTCGGGGTCGCGTTGTCGTTGGTGTTCCACGCCGTCGAGGTGCGGGCACTGGCCTGGTACACCGGCCTGCGCAGGTCGCAGCGAGGAAAGGGCTGACATGACCACCTCTCCCATCACCGCCACGGAACGTGGGGCCACGACAACCCCGATGCTCGACGTCCGCGGCGTCCGGAAGGTCTACGGGGCAGGGAAGCGCGGCGTGGAGGCGGTACGCGACCTGACCTTCAGCGTCGCGCCCAGGGAGTTCACCTGCATCGTCGGGCCCTCGGGCGCCGGCAAGACGACCCTGCTCAAGTGCATCGCCGGGCTGCTCGACGCGACGTCCGGCGAGGTCATTCTGGAGGGGGAGCCCGTCACCGCACCTCCGCGCGGCATGGCGGTGGTCTTCCAGGAGTACGGACGCAGCCTGTTCCCGTGGCTGACCGTCCGGCAGAACGTCGAACTGCCGTTGAAGGACAAGAAGGTACCCAGGGCGGAGCGCCAGCGCCTGGTCGGTGAGGCGCTTGCCGCGGTCGGCCTGGCGGACGTGCACGCGGCACATCCGTGGCAGCTCTCCGGCGGCATGCAGCAGCGTGTCGCGATCGCCCGCGCCGTGGCCTACGAGCCGCATGTGCTCCTCATGGACGAGCCGTTCGCGGCCGTCGACGCGCAGACCCGGGCCGACCTGGAAGACCTGGTTCGGTCGCTGTGGCAGCGCCTTGGCGTCACGGTCCTGTTCGTCACCCACGACATCGACGAAGCCGTCTACCTCGGCCAGCGGGTGCTGGTGCTCTCCAGCTCTCCCACGGTCGTACTCGAGGACGTCGCCATCAACCTGCCCGACGAGCGGGACCAGCTCCACACCCGCTCGCTGCCCCGCTTCGCGGAGCTGCGGTCGCAGGTGTACGAGCTAATCCAGCAGGCCAAACGTGGCCGCCGTCCCGAAGAGGTGCCGCAGCCCTGAGCATCTCCCCCCGGTCGTGCCCCCGATGCCGCCGCACCGCCTGTGGCGTGCTGAGGTGCCGGTACGACAGTGGCTGCTGCTGGCGGCCGTCCTGCTGGTAGGCCTCAACCTGCGCGGCCCGATCGCGGCCGCCTCCCCGGTCCTGGGGGACGTCAAGGCGGACCTGGGCCTCTCCGCCGGTACGGCCGGCTTGCTGACGACATTGCCCGTACAAGCTCGAAACTCGGCGGCGCCTCGATCACCGCCCCGCTATGCCATGTGAGAAGGAGCCAGAGATGACCGACACCGAGAACTCGCCGGTGCGCCTCGCTGTGGTCGATTCGCCGGATCAACCTACGCCGTCGGCGGCGCTCGAAGAGCTGTACCGCGGCTTCGAGAAGGAGCTGCTGGTCCCGCTGTGGACCGAGATCGGCGACCTGATGCCGCCGCACCCGCGGTCCAAGGCGGTCCCGCACCTGTGGCGGTGGGAGAGCCTGGTGGCCCTGGCGGACCTGGCCGGGCATCTGGTGCCTGTCGGCCGGGGCGGGGAGCGGCGGGCGATCGCGCTGGCGAACCCGGCACTGGGCGGTCGCCCGTTCGCGACGCCGACGCTGTGGGCGGCTATCCAGTACCTGATGCCGGGCGAGGACGCCCCGGAGCACCGGCATTCCCAGCACGCGTTCCGGTTCGTCGTCGAAGGCGAGGGGGTGTGGACCGTGGTCGGCCGTGATCCTGTGGCGATGAGCCGCGGGGACTTCTTGCCCCAGGCGGGCTGGAACTGGCACGCGCATCACAACGCGGCCGACAAGCCCATGGCGTGGATCGACGGCCTGGACATCCCTTTCCAGTACGTCACCGAGTCGCAGTTCTTCGAGTTCGGCCGTGACCAGATCACCGCGGCCGAGCGCACCACCCCCGAGCGCTCCCGCTCGGAGCGGCTGTGGGGCCACCCCGGCCTGCGCCCGGTCTCGGCCCCCGGCTCCCAGCCCGGCACCCCGTTGCTGGCCTACCGTTGGCTCGACACCCACCGAGCGCTGGCGGACCAGCTCGACCTGGAGGCCGATGGTCACGCCGGGACGGTCGAGCCCGGTCACGCGGCGGTCCGCTACATCAACCCCACGACCGGGGGCGATGTGCTGCCGACCATCCGGGCGGAGATGCACCGGATCCGCAGCGGCGCCGAGACGGCGCCCCGCCGGGAGGCCGGCTCCTCCGTGTACCAGGTCTTTGACGGCAGTGGACGCGTCACGGTCGGCGGCGCGTCCTGGTCGGTCACCCGCGGTGATCTGTTCGTCGTCCCGTCCTGGGTGCCGTTCTCGGCCAGATCCGAGGCGTCGGCGTCCGACTCCGACTCGGCGGCTCTTGATCTCTTCAGATTCAGCGACAGCCCGATATTCGAGGCGCTGCACCTAGACCGCGTCCATCTGGAAGGACAGAACGCATGAAGCTCGCCACCATCCGTACCGCCGACGGCGCCACCCGGGCCGTGCGCGTGGAGGGGGAGACCCTGCTCGACCTCGGCCTCACCGATGTCGGGGAGCTGCTGGCCGAGCCGGACTGGGCCGGGCACGCCGCCCGCGCGGGGGGAGTGCATGCGGTCCGGGCCATCGGCTATGCGCCGGTCGTTCCCCGCCCAGGAAAGATCATCTGCGTGGGTCTGAACTACCGCAACCACATCCTCGAAATGGGGCGGGAGCTGCCGCAGCACCCGACGTTGTTCGCCAAGTACCCCGAGGCGCTCATCGGGGCCAACGACGAGATCCAGCTCCCCCCGGAGTCCGAGCAGGTCGACTGGGAGGCCGAACTCGCGATCGTCATCGGCAAGACCGTGCGCCGCGCCACCGAGGCAGACGCTGGCGAGGCCATCGCCGGGTTCGCCGTCCTCAACGACGTCACGATGCGCGACTGGCAGTACCGCACCAAGATGTGGCTGCAGGGCAAGACGTGGGAGGCCACCACGCCCTTCGGCCCATACCTGGTCACTCCCGACGAGCTGCCCGGCGGCACCCGGCCCTCGCTCACTGTGACCGGGTCCGTCAACGGTGAGGTGGTGCAGCAGGCCAACACCTTGGACCTCGTGTTCGACCCCGTCGCCCTGGTGCGGTACATCTCCACGATCGTCACGCTCAACCCGGGCGACGTCATCGCCTCCGGCACCCCCGGCGGCGTGGGCCACGCCCGCAAGCCCGCCCGGTACCTCGCCGACGGCAGCGTCCTGACCACCGAGATCACCGGACTGGGCCGGTCCGACGCCAAGGCCGTCGCCGAGTCGGTTGTGTGATGCCCGCCCACCGCACCCGGGCGGACAGCCTGCGCTGGATGGCCCAGGGCACCAAGACTTTCGTCGCCGCCCTGGCCGCCCTGCCGGACGACCGGCTGGACGGGCCGACCGTGCTTTCCGGCTGGACCGGCAAGCACCTGCTGGCCCACGTCGCCGCCAACGCCGACGCGCTGGTCAACCTCGCGCACTGGGCGCGCACCGGCGAGCAGACGCCGATGTATAGCTCTCCGCAGCAGCGAGACGCCGACATCGAGGCGAGTGCCACGCGGCCTGCGGCCGAGCTGCGCGCCTGGACGGCGCAGGCCGCGGCGACCCTCGACGCGCGGCTCGCCGAGCTGGACGAGCAGCAGTGGACCAACCAGGTCCGCACCGCCCAGGGCCGCAACGTCCCCGCCGAGGAGATCCCCTGGATGCGCGCACGCGAGGTCATGGTCCACGCCGTCGACCTCGGGGTGGGCTTCGACGATCTCGCGGCCGATTTCCTCGCCGCCCTGATCGACGACATCACCGCCAAACGGTCCGCCGGCGGCGAGGGCCCCCCGCTCACCCTCACGGCCACCGACAACGACGGCACCTGGGCCGTCGCCGGCACCGGCGACCCCACGCCGGTGACCGGCACCCTCGCCAGCCTCACGGCATACCTCTCCGGCCGCCCAACGGACGGCGTCACCGGCCCCGCCGGCCAACCCGCACCCGAACTCCCGCGCTGGCTCTAGGCGGCGCGACCTCGCGAAAGGAACACCAGACATGACCAAAGGCAGCAGCGATGTCGACGTCGTCGTGGTGGGCGGTGGCATCGGCGGGCTGTCCAACGCCCTCGCACTGACCCAGAAGGGGCTGAAGGTACGGGTGCTCGAGCAGGCACCCCAGTTCGGCGAAGTCGGCGCCGGCCTGCAGATCGCCCCCAACTGCACCCGGATCCTCGACCACTGGGGCCTCCTCGACGAGATCAAGTCGCTGGGCGTGCTCCCCGAAAACATCGTCATGAAGGACGCCATCGACGCCAGCGTCCTGACCAGGCTCGACTTGCACGATGTGGAGCGGCGCTACGGCTTCCCGTACATGGTGATCCACCGCAGCGACCTGCACGGAACGCTGCTCCGCGCCTGCCAGCGGGCCGAGGTGGATCTCGTCAACAACGTCAAGGTGACCGGGTACGAGCAGGTCGATGGCGGCGCGGTGGCCGTGTACGAGGGAGGGCGGCAGTTCGGCGAGATCGTGCTCGCCGCCGACGGGCTGCACTCCGTGGCCCGCACAATCCTCAGTGACGACGAGCCGGTCAACTCCGCGTACGTCGCCTACCGGGGGGCGGTGCCGATCGACAAGGTCGCCGATCTCGACGTGCACCTCAAGGACGTGGTCGTCTACGTCGGCCCCAGGTGCCACTTCGTCCAGTACCCGCTGCGCCACGGCGAGATGTTCAACCAGGTCGCGGTGTTCGAGTCCCCGAAGGCGCTGGCCGGCAAGGAGGACTGGGGCACGCCCGACGAGCTCGACGCCGCCTTCGAGGCCACCTGTGCGCAGGTGCGGGCCGGCCTGCCGCTGATGTGGCGCGACCGCTGGTGGCGGATGTTCGATCGCGAGCCGATCATGAACTGGGTCCACGGCCGGGTCGCGCTCACCGGGGACGCCGCTCACCCGCCGCTGCAGTACCTCGCGCAGGGCGCGGTCATGGCCATCGAGGACGCATGGGTGCTGGCCCAACACGTGGGCGCGCAGGGCGTCACGGGCTCCGCGGCCGCAGGGACCCCGACGGGCATCGACTGGGACGCCGCCCTGGCGGCCTACAACGCCGTCCGCCCGGAGCACTGCCGTCGCGTGCTGACCACGGCGCGGGCCTGGGGCAACCTGTGGCACCACGACGGGGACAAACGGCTGTGGCGCAACGCGGTACTCCGGGGCCACGACCTCTACGACTACAGCTACGTGGACTGGCTCTTCGGGCCGACCGCGCTCACGCCCGAGCAGGTGCCACCGATGTTTCCCGCGGCATGAGCACCCGTTCCACAGCAACCCAGGTTGAACGCGCTCATCCGCACGAAGAGGTAGTTCTCCCCCGCTCGAGCCGGCCGGCAACCCGTTTGCGTTCGTGCGCGGTATGCGCCGCGCACGGACGCAAACGTCCTCGCCCGGCGCCTCGGCCGGGCCGCCGACACGCCGCTGCCAGACGACTGGTTCACCCTGCGGACGCTCATCACCGACACCATCGAGCAGGTCGTTGGCGAACCTCTCACCAGCCGCGAATCCACACCGTGGCACGACAACATCGCAGCGATATACCTCCCCGAGTTCGACCCAGGCCACGGCATGTCCGCCGGCGCCGTTCACCTTCCGTGGTGGGTGCACACGGGAGTGCCGATCTTGCTCGACCGCTACGCGGCGCTACGCGAATCCGACGCACTCCGGGATGACTGACTCACCCTCACCTACACCTGACCGGCGGGCCGCCGTCCGGGATGGTGGTCAGCGACGCTCCCGACGACCTCGGCGACGCGGTGATCCGATTGCTTCGGCTGCTGGAGCGGCCCCGGGACGTCACGGTGCTCGCGCCCCTGATCAAACGGGAGATCCTGTGGCTGCTGCTCACCGGGGAGCAGGGTGCCGCCGTCCGCCAGCTCGGTCTGGCCGACAGCAGCCTCAGTCACATCGCTCGGGCGGTGCGGTGGATCCGCGACCATTACGCGCAGTCGTTCCGGGTGGAGGATCTGGCGCGCCTGTCCGGGATGAGTGTGTCGGCGTTCTATCGCAACTTCCAGGCTGTGACCGCGATGAGCCCGATCCAGTTCCAGAAGCAGATCCGGTTGCAGGAGGCGCGGCTCCTTCTCGCCACACACTCCAGCGACGTCACCGGGGTGGGCATCCGCGTCGGCTACGAGAGCCCGTCGCAGTTCAGCCGTGAATATCGTCGCCAGTTCGGCGCGCCTCCCAGCCAGGTCGCGGCCCGCCTGCACGGCATCACCCGGTCCGATGTGCCGGCGGTCGTCTGACCGCCGGCACTCACCGGGCTTCAAATGTGCAGAGGGCTGGAGTTCTGTCGGAGCGGCAGGGTCAGCGGCGGTTGTAGCGGTACATGGTCAGCGTGCCGAAGACGACCACGAACCCGGCGCTCCAGGCCAGCAACCACATCGTGCTGGACGGGTCGGGCGAGCCGGCCATCGCCGCGCGGACCGCGGCCACCAGCTGCGTGACCGGGTTGACGTTCACGAACGCCTGGAGCCAGCCGGGCATGGTGCTCGGCTCGACGAAGACGTTGCTCAGGAAGGTCAGCGGGAACAGCACCATCATGCTGACGCCCATCACCGACTTCTCGCTGCGCAGGACCAACCCGAAGAACGTCCACACCCAGGAGAACGCGAACGAGAAGACCACCAGCAGTCCGATCCCGGCGGCGACGCCGCCCACTCCGCCGTCGGGCCGGAACCCGAGCGCGAGCCCGACGCCGAGGATCACCAGGGCGGCGAGGATGTAGCGCAGCACGTCGCCGAAGATCATGCCGACCAGTGCGGCCGGTCGCCAGACCGGCAGCGTCCGGAAGCGGTCGAAGATGCCCTTCTCGATGTCGGTGTTGAGGCCGACGCCGGTGTACATGGTGATCATCACGACGCTGGTCACCATGATGCCGGGCAGGAAGAACTGCAGGTAGTCGCGCGGGCTGTCGGCGAGGGCGCCACCGAACAGGTACGTGAACATCAGCACCATGATGATCGGGAACGCGGTGACGTCGAAGAGCTGCTCCGGCACGTGCTTGATCTTCAGCATGGCCCGCCAGCCGAACGTCAGCGACGCACCCAGCGCGCTGGGCCGGGGCGGTCGGGCACCGGGCGCGAGCACGGTCGCCAGCGCCTCGGCGGACGGGACGTAGACGGACGGCGCCCGTTCGGTCGTGGTGGTGGTGGCGTTGCTCATCGGGCTGCCTCCAGCTGGTCGTCCCGCTCGTCGGCGGGCACGGCGGGGTGGTCGGTCAAGGCCAGGAAGACCTCGTCCAGGCTCGGCTGGCCGAGGGAGAAGTCGTCGACGACGATGCCGGCGCGGGCCAGGTCACCGAGGGCGCGGGCGGCCTGCGCGCTGGCGTCGAGGTCACCGCCGGCCTCGCCGACCCGGGCGAGCAACGCGACCGGGTCGGCTTCGAGCTGCACCGGTACGCCGAGTGCCGCCTGGAGCACCTTCTCCGCCTCGGGTCGCTGCCCGGGGTCGCGCAGTCGCAGGTGGACGGTGCCGGAGCCGACCGAAGACTTCAGCTCGCCCGGGGTGCCCTCCGCGATCACCCGGCCGTGGTCGACGACCGCGATCCGCCCGGCGAGCTGGTCGGCCTCGTCCAGGTACTGGGTGGTCAGCAGCACCGTCGTGCCGTGTGCCACCACGGCCCGGATGATCTCCCACACCTGGTTGCGGCTGCGCGGGTCCAGGCCGGTCGTCGGCTCGTCGAGAAAGAGCAGGTCCGGGGTGTTGAGGATGCTGGCGGCGATGTCGATGCGCCGCCGCATGCCGCCGGAGTACTTCTTCACCTGGCGGTCGCTCGCCTCGGTCAGGCCGAACGCGGCGAGCAGGGCCGCCGCGCGCTCCCGGGCGGCCGGTTTGCGCAGGCCGAGCAGGCGAGCGAGGAGCACCAGGTTCTCCGTGCCGGTCAGGTCCTCGTCGACCGAGGCGTACTGGCCGGTGAGGCTGACCCGGGCGCGGACCGCGTCCGCCTCCCTGACCACGTCGTGCCCGAAGACCCGCGCCGTGCCGCCGTCGGGCCGCAGCAGCGTCGCGAGCACCCGGACCGCGGTGGTCTTGCCCGCCCCGTTCGGGCCGAGCAGGCCGTAGACGGTGCCGGCGGGCACCTGCAGGTCGATGCCGGCCAGCGCCTTGGTGTCCCCGAATGAGCGGGTGAGCCCTTCGGCCTCGATGGCCAGGCCGGTGGTGCGTCTACTCATGATCCTTACCTCTCGTCAGTCGTCATGTTCAGGAGGCGTAGGGCCGGGCTGCGCGGCCGTCGCGCAACGCCAGACCCCACCAGCGGAGCTGGTCGAGCAGGACACGGGTGTCCCGGCGCAGCTCGTCGGTGCACTGCGGCGTCGGCTCACCGGCGAGCAGGTCGATTCCGACGACGTCGCGCACCGTCATCGCGTGCAGCGCCGTGAAGACGGTGCGCAGCTGGTCGACCGCGTGCAGTCCGGTGGACCGGCAGCCGTACGACACGAAGCCGACCGGCTTGGCCTGCCACTCGTCGTACGCGTAGTCGATCGCCTGTTTCAAGGGTGCCGGGAAGCTGTGGTTGTACTCGGGGGTGACCACGACGAACGCGTCCGCTTGGCTCACCTCGCGGACGAACGCCCGGATGGACGCGGTCGGCTCGGCGGGGTAGCTGGCCGGAAAGTCGTACTCGGTCAGGTCAACGACCGTCACCGCGAGCTCGTCGTGCCGCTCGGCCTGGTCGACGAACCAGCGGGCGACCCGGTCACCGGCCCGCCCCTCCCGGGTGCTGCCGATGATCACGGCGATTCTGAGCGGCGTCATCGTTTCCCCCTCCCGGCCTCTCGGTCTCACCTTTGAGGCGCGAGAGGGCGACCGGCGGCCCGCTAGAACGGATCTAGCGGGCCGTGTGGGCGGCGTTTCCAGGACGCGATGTCGGTGGCATCGGTTTGACTGGGCCCCGACGATCAGGGGGCGGGATGGCGCAGGTACGTATCGAACCGTGGCACGAGGACGACCTCGACCTGCTGCGTCAGCTCAACTCACCGGACACGCGCAAGCACACCGGCGGGCCGGAGACCGACGAGCAGGTGCTCGCGCGGCACGACCGCTACGTGCACTTCGCCGAGGGCGGCCAGGGCTGCATGTTCACCGTGGTGCTGCCGGACGGCGTGCGGGCGGGCAGCGTCGGCTACTGGGCGCGGGAGTGGCGCGAGCAGCCGGTGTACGAGATGGGCTGGGCGGTGCTGCCCGCGTACCGGGGGCAGGGGCTGGCCACCGCCGCGGTGCTCGCGGTCGTCAACGTGGCCCGCGCCCGGCGGACCCGCCGCTACGCGCACGCCTACCCCTCGGTCGACAATCCCGCCTCGAACGCGGTCTGCCGCAAGGCCGGCTTCACCCTGCTCGGCGAGACGGGCTTCGAATACCCGCCGGGGCAGATGATGCGGGCCAACGACTGGCGGGTCGACCTGACCGCCCCACCGGCGGCGGGCTGACGCCGGCGGGGCGGTTCATCGCGGGTCACCAGGTGGTGTCGAGGCGGTGCCGCTGCTCGGCGGTCAGCTCCAGGTCCACCGCGGCCAGGCTCTCGTCCAGCTGAGCCACCGAGGAGGCGCCCACCAGCGGGATCGACGGCAGGTCGCCGCCCAGCAACCAGGCCAGCACCACCTGGTTGAGTGTCGCGCCGGTCTGCTCGGCCACCTCGCGCAGCGCGGCCAGCCGGCGCGGCGCGCTCGGCAGGTCGTACGCGGCGCTGAGCGGCTTGTCCGCCCGGGTGAAGGCCCCCTTGAGCAGCGGCGAGTACGCCACCAGGGTCAGCTCGGGCTCGGCGCGCAGGTAGCTGAGCAGGTCGCCGCTGACGCCGCCCGGCTCGCCGTCCGGGTCCAGCGCGCTGGCCAGGTCGGTGCGGTTTGGCAGGTAGCTGCGGTGGTACTGGAGCACCTCGTACCCCGGCAGGCCGGCCGCGGTGGCCAGCGCGCGGGCCCGCTCGACCCGCCACGCCCGGTGGTTGCTCGCCCCCAGCAGACCCACCGTCCCCTCGGCGACCAGCTCGGCGAAGCCCTCCACCGTCTCCGCCAGTGGCACCGTCCAGTCCTCGATGTGCGCGTAGAGCAGGTCCAGCCGCTCCACGCCGAGCCGGTCCCGGCTGCGCTCCGCAGACTCGCGGATCACCTTCGCGGACAGACCCTCGGCGTTGTCCAGGTAGCTGGTCCCCGGGGCCAGCGGGCGGGCGCCCAGCTTGGTGGCGATGACGATCTCGGAGCCGACGCCCCGGCTGCGCCGCCAACGGCCGAGCAGCTCCTCGCTCTGCCCGCCCTGCCCGTCGTCCACCCAGAACGCGTAGTTGTCCGACGTGTCGATGAAGGTGCCCCCGGCCTCGACGTACCGGTCGAGGATCGCGTACGAGGTGGCCTCGTCGGTGGCGCTGCCGAACAGCATCGCGCCGAGGCTGAGCACACTGACCTCGCGCCGGGTCGCCGGGTCGGTGCCGATCGTGCGGTACCGCATGGGGATCTCCTCTCGTGCGCCCTACCGGTGGGCGCCCGCGTGCCACCCTGCCGGCTGGAGCGCACTCCAGGTCAAGCGTTCACCAGGGCAGCACCCCGTACCCGCCGCCGGCGTCCATCTGGAAGCCCCAGAGCAACCCGCTCGGCCCGTCCGCCGGCAGCGTCGCCAGGTGCACGCTCACCTCGGCGCCCTGCTCCGGGGTGCGGAAGCCGCTGTTGCCGTTGAGGTCGGTGGCGCAGTAGCCCGGGTTCGCCGCGTTCACCTTGATCGGGGTGTCCCGCAGCTCCTTGGCGTACATCGCGGTGAGCATGTTCAGCGCCGCCTTCGACGACGGGTACGGCACCGAGGTCAGCGCGAACAGCGCGCCGTCCGGGTCGGTCATCACCGCGATCGAGCCGACCTCGCTGGAGACGTTGACGATCCGGGCCGCCGGTGCCCGGCGCAGCAGCGGCAGCAACGCGTTGGTCACCACCGCCACCCCGAACACGTTCGTCTCGTACACCCGGCGCAGCGTCGCCACGGTCGTGTCGCTGGGCAGCGCCCGCGCGCCGTCGCCGAGCACGATGCCGGCGTTGTTGACCAGCACGTCCAGCCGTCCGTACTCCTGCTCGACCAGCTTCGCGGCCGTCGCCACCGACTCGGCGTCGGTGACGTCCAGCGGCACGAACCGGGCGTCCGCGCCACCGTCGCGCAGCTCCCGCTCCGCTGCCCGGCCCCGCTCGGCGTCCCGCGCGCCCACCAGCACGGTCATTCCGAGGCTGCCGAGCTGCCGAGCGGTGGCGAGGCCGATTCCCTTGTTGGCCCCGGTGATCAGGGCGATCATGTTCGTCGTCATGTCCTCGACGCTGCCCGTCCGGCCTGCCCGGCGGGAGAGACCGGCCGAGGCTGGGACCGGCGGTACCACCCTCGCCGCCGCCGGCTGAGGCACGCTTGACGCATGACCGACCTGCGTCGTGACGAACTGGCGGCGTTCCTGCGCACCCGCCGCGCCCGGCTGCGCCCCGCCGAGGTCGGGCTCCCCGAGGGCGAACGCCGACGCACCCCCGGGCTGCGCCGGCAGGAGGTGGCCCAGCTCGCCGGGATGTCGATCGACTACTACATCCGGTTGGAGCAGGGCCGCGGCCCGCACCCGTCCCGGCAGGTGCTCGCCGCGATGGCCCGGGCACTGCTGCTCAGTCGGGACGAGCGCGAGTACCTCTTCCGGGTCGCCGGGGAGACCGCGCCGCCGGCCGGCGGGCCGAGCCGGGTGGTGCCACCCGGGCTGCGGCACCTGATCGACGCGATGACCGAGACACCGGCGTACCTCGTCGACGCGGCGTACCAGGTGCTGGCCTGGAACCGGCTGGCCACGTACTTCGTGGGGGATCTCGCCGCCGTGCCGGACGCGGACCGCAACATGATCCGCTGGACCTTCCGGCGCCCGGCGACCGACAGCCACTGGACCGACGCCGAGACCATCTGTTTCGTCCGCAGTACCGTGGCGGACCTGCGGGCCGCCTACGGCCGCTACCCGGCCGACCCGGCGATCCGCGAGCTGGTCACCGAGCTGCTCGGCACCTCGCCCCGGTTCGCGCGGCTCTGGGCGGAGCACGACGTCGAGCAACGCCGCCCCATCGTCAAGCGAGTGCCGCATCCCGAGCTGGGGTCGTTGGAGTTCGAGTGCCGGGTGCTGCACGTGCCGGAGACCGACCAGCGGATGATCGTCTACGTCCCCGAGCCCGGCTCGGCCACCCAGGCGGTGTTCCGCCGGCTCGCCGAGCGCGTCGCACCCTGACCCGGCCGGCAGCCGATCAGCTCGTCCCCGTGGGCGGATCGCCGGTAGAGCACGCTGTGCCGTTCCCGCGCGCGGACCACCAGGCCGGAGCGCAGCAGCACCCCCAGGTGGTAGGAGACGGTGGCCGGGGCCAGCCGGTGCCGCTCGCTGAGCTGTCCGGTGGACCGGGGCACGTCCAGGTCCGCCAGGATGGCCGCCCGGCTCGCCCCGACCAGGTCGTCGAGCCGGCCCGCCCGGCGCTGCTGCGCCCGCCCGGCGCCGATGGGGTAGACCAGCACCGCGTTGCCCTCGTCGCAGAGCTGGGTGGACAGCTGCGGCCAGGCCAGCGCCGACGGCGCGAGCACCAGCTCCGCGCCGGTCAGCGCCGTGGTGATCCGGTACGAGCTGTCGATGGTCAGCGACCTGCCGGTCCAGCCGACTTTCGGGTGCAGGCTGTTCAGCATGCTGCCCACCCCGGCGGTGGCCATGGCCGTGGCCCGGACCGCCAGTTCGGCCTCCAGCGTGGCCCGCACCGACGGCCACTGCTCGGCGAGCGCGGCCAGCCAGAAGTGCCGCAGCCCGTCGGTGACCCGCCGGGCGAGGGTGCCGTCCTCGACCGCCGCGCGGACCCGCGCCGGCATCCCGCCCGCTGGGAACCGCTCGTGCACCTGCGTCGCCACCTCGCCGGCCGGGGTCGCCGCCATGGCCGCCAACTGCTGGTCGAAGACCGCGTCGAGCGGGCCCAGCGGCGGCTTCGGCGTGAGCAGGTCCGGCGTGTAGCCGAGCCGGCCGGGTGGCGTCACCAGCGCCGCGACCAGGGCCACGTCGGGATGCCGCAGCGCGGCGCGGGCGGCCGGACCCGGATCGCCGTGCACCGGATGCCCGAACCGGGACAGCGCGGCCCGCAGCCAGGACGTCACCTCCGCGGCCGGCGAGATCGCCAACCGGAGCCGGGCGAGGCTCGAGCCGTCCAGATGCGCGACCATCACAGCGCGGATCGTACAAGCGGCGGCATCGATGTGCGGCCCGCATTCGAGCTGGGTCGAATCACTACCCGGCGGTGCGGCGGGCCGGGTTGGCTGCGACGGCACAGCCAACCCGTCCTGAGGAGAACCCGATGCGCCCACCTGCCTCTGCCCGCCCCGCCGGCCGGCTCGGCCGCACGATCGCCCTGCTCGGGCTCACCGCCGGCCTGCTGGCGGCCGCTCCCGCCGCGGTGTCGGCCGCCACCCCCGGCCCGGGTGACACGCCAGCCGGCGACGCGACGGCCCGTGGCTGCGAGCGCGCCTTCGACCGCGCCGTCCGGGCGTACGTGGAGACCACCGCCCGGCGTGACCTGGACGGCTTCGCCGCGTTGCTGCACCCCGACGTGACCTCCGTCTTCGCCTCCGACGGTGAGGTGCTCGACGGCAAGCGGGCCACCGTGGACTGGCTGCGCGGGTTCTTCGCCGACGACTCCTGGACGCAGTCGTTCAGCGTGGCGAAGCAGACCGTGGTGGGCTGCCACACCGGCTTCGTGCTGTTCGACTCCGTCTACGCGGTGCCGGCAACCGGCACCCGCGTGCCGCTGCTGATCGGGGTCAGCTACACGTACCAGCACGGCCGGTGGCTGGTGCTGCAGAACCAGGACTCGGTGGGCCGCATCTGACCAGGGGGGTCACCATCCGGGGGGAGGGGCGGGCGCGGCAGCAGCGGCGCCCGCCCTGCGGCAGCGTTCAGCAGTTGATAAAGCGGGAACCCCGGCCGTTCAGCGTTCAGGGCCGGGAGGAACGCTGTCACGGGCCGGGACATTTCTGGCTCTCGATGTACTCCTTCACGACCGCCAGCGGTGCGCCGCCGCACGATCCGGCGAAGTACGACGGCGACCACAGGTGGCTACCCAACAGATATCGGCGCAGGTGCGGGCCGTGCTCTTGCCGCAGATACCGGGCCGATACGCCTTTGAGTGAGTTAACCAACTTCGATAGAGCGACTGTGGGTGGGTAGTGCACGAGTAGGTGTACGTGGTCGTCTTCGCCGTTGAACTCGCGCAGCTGCGCGCCGAAGTCGTTGCAGACAGCAGCCATGATCTGTTGGCAGCGGGTAAGAATTGGGTCGGTGAGCGCCCCACGGCGATACTTCGTGGTGAAGACCAAGTGTGCGTGCAGGTTGTAGACGACGCTACGACCACGCCGCACGTCCGGGTCCGGGGCCCATCGAGGTGACATAGACCAAATGATACGGTGGGCGCGTGAAGCTGGTCGTGCAGGTCAAGCTCCTGCCGACCCCCGAGCAGGCGTCAGCGCTGGATGCGACCCTGCGCGCCTGCAACGCCGCAGCATCCGACGTCGCGGCAACGGCGCGAGAGAACGACTGCTACCGCAACTACGACCTGCGGCGACACACCTACCACGGCATCAAAACCGGCTACCGGCTCGGCGCCCAGGCCGCCCAGCACGTCATCAAAAAGGTCGCTGACGCCTACAGCACACTTGCGGCGAACCTGCACGCAGGTAACTACGGCAAGCCCGGATCGAGGCGTCGTAGCAAGGTCGAGACCAACTCGATCACGTTTCGCTGGGACGCCGCACAGCCGTATGACGCAAGGATGCTGTCGTGGCGGCACGACGCCCACACCGTCTCCATCTGGACCGTGGGCGGGCGACTCAAGACGGTGGCGTTCACCGGGTCCGCCGACCAGTTGAAGACGATCGCGGCCCATCCGATCGGCGAGTCCGATCTGGTGCATCGCGACGGCATGTGGTTCCTGTACACCACCGTCGAGATCCCCGAGCCGCGCGTGTTCGAGCCGTCCGGGTTCCTCGGGGTCGACATGGGCGTAGCAAACATTGCCTACGACTCCGACGGCACCCGGTACGCCGGGAGTCAGCTCAACCGCTACCGCCGCCGCCAGCAACGGCTGCGCGCCCGACTCCAAGCCAAAGGCACCCAATCCGCCCGCCGGCTGCTGGCCCGCCGGCGAAAGAAGGAAGCCCGGCACGCCGCGAACACCAACCACATCATCGCCAAGACCATCGTGACCGAGGCTGCACGCACCGGCCGCGGAATCGCCGTCGAGAAGTTGACGGGCATCCGCGACCGGGTCCGGCTGAGAAAGCCCCAACGGGTCACGCTGTCGTCGTGGTCGTTCCACCAGCTCCGCGCGTTCCTCACCTACAAGGCGAGGCGCGCGGGTGTACCGCTGGTAGAGGTCGACCCTCGGTACACCTCCCAGACCTGCGCGGGCTGCGGATACCGCGACAAGCGGAACCGCCCCGACCAGGCAACCTTTCTCTGTCGGTCATGTCGGGTCGTTGCCCATGCCGACCACAACGCGGCCCTCAACATCGCTGCGCGCGGTGTCGTGGGCTGGGGCGCAGTCAATCGCCCACACGCGGCCTGACCTCGCAGCCAGCGAGGGCAGTGATCCGCAAGCCCGCCCATTCATGGGTGGGTAGTTGACGCGATCTTTTCCAGAGCGGCGACCGCGAGCGGCGCGATCTTCGCGATCAGCGCGGTGCCGGCCGCCAGGTCGCCGTTGCCCGCCGAGGCGTCCACCTCCATGACGAAGTTGCCGCGCACCAGGAGGAGCGTGCACTGGTGCCGGGTCGCCTTGCCCTTCAACCGCTCGCAGAAGGTAATCACGTCCGGGCCGTTCGGCACCGGCGGGGGTGAGGGCCGCAGGATCGTCGACGTGCGCCCGTCGTCGGGCACCTCGTACTGCTTGCACGTCGACAGGACGGACCGCAGCTCGTCGGCGAGCTTGCGGCCGGGCACCTTCAGGTAGCCGACCACGTACTGCCGGACCCACACGCTCTCGCCGTCCCAGGTGCGCTCGCGGTAGGCGGTGCGTTTGATGTCCGACGGCAGGCTGGCCCTGCACAGGGAGATCAACTTCCACGCGTCGGTGTTCTCGTCGGTGTACTGGGCGGTCTCCGGGTTGAACTGGGCGTCCAGGTCCAGCATCGCCTCCGTCACCCGGCTGCGGACCTCGGCGGTGGAGGTCGGCGCCGGGCGGGGCTTCGGCGGGGTCGGCGAGGCCGACACCGCCGGCGCGGACCAGCGGGGGGCCTCGGCGGCCTGGCTCGGGGCGCAGGCCGCCGGCCCGAGTAGGAGCAACGACAGCAGAGCCAGGGTGGTACGGCGGAGCGACATCGCCGGGGGCGGTCCTTTCACGTGCGAAAGGGGGCCCGACCGGGCCCCCTTTCTCTGTGCGCCGTCACCGGCCGTGGCGTTACGCCGGCAGGTACGCGAAGGTGTCCGGGTTGCCGCCCTGCCGGCCCGCCTCACCCTTGTCCAGACCGGTGATCCGCTCCATCGCCGTGTCGTCCAGCTCGAAGTCGAAGATCCGGGTGTTCTCCTCGATCCGCTTCGGGGTGGTCGACTTCGGGAAGATGATGTCGCCGCGCTGCACGTGCCAGCGGAGCACCACCTGCGCCGGGGTCCGGTCGAGCTGCTCGGCGATGTCGGCCACCGTCGGGTCGCCCAGCACCTTGCCCTGCGCGATCGGCGACCACGCCTCGGTGAGGATGTTGTGCTCGCGGCCGTAGGCGCGGACCTCCTCGTTGCCGAAGTACGGGTGTGCCTCGATCTGGTTGACCGCCGGCACCACGTCCGCCTCGGCGGCCAGCCGCCGCAGGTGCGACACCTGGAAGTTCGACACGCCGATCGAGCGGGCCCGGCCGTCGCGCTGGAACTCCTCCAGCGCCTTCCAGGTGGAGACGAAGTCGCCGTCGTACAGGGTCGGCAGCGGCCAGTGGATCAGGAACAGGTCGATGTGGTCCATCTTCAGCGCCGACAGCGTCGAGTCGAACGCCTTGCGGGCGTCGTCGGGGCGGTGGAAGGCGTTGTTCAGCTTGCTGGTCACGTAGACCGCGTTCCGGTCGAGGCCGGACTCGCGGACCGCCTGGCCCACCTCGGCCTCGTTGCCGTACATCTCCGCGGTGTCGATGTGCCGGTAGCCCACCTCCAGCGCCTTGGTCACCGCCGCGACGGTGTCCTTCGGCTCGATCTGGAACACCCCGAAGCCGAGCTGCGGGATGGTCGTGCCGTCGTTCAGGCTGATGTCGGGAATCGTGTTGGCCACTGCGGCTCCTTCGCGTCTTCGTTCAGGGCACCCGGGCGCGGAGTCACGTCCACCCGTGCCACCTGTCATCCCTACCCGCGCGGGAGGCCGAATCACCGTTCGTCGCGGCGTGACGAGCGCAACGGTGGCTTTTTCACCCCGTGGTGTCGAACAGCACCGGCCAGGGGCGCGCCGCGGGTACCGACGGCGGGGTGCCCGGCGCGGGCGGCGTCGGCTCGGCGCCGGCCAGCACCTCGGCGGCGAGCTGCCCGAACATGGGTGCCGCCGGATGCGCCGACCGGTCCGGCCAGGCCGCCGAGGTGCGCTTCGCCAGCGGCGCGCCGGCGATCGGCCGCCAGGCGATCCGGGGCTCCCGGCGGGCCACCGTCGCCGGCTCGACGGCCACTGCGCCACCGGCCAGCACCAGGCCGAAGAGGAACTCCGGGTTGCGGGCCGGTCGGACCCGGGCCGGCCGGTAGCCGTGCCGGCGGCACACGTCGAGCAGGTGGTCGTGCCAGCCCGGCGCGGTGGCCCGGGGCGCGGCCACCAGGTCCAGGTCGGCCAGCGTGGGGAGCGTCACCTCCCGGCCGCGGGCCAGCGGCGAGGTGCGGGGCAGCAGCACCCCCAGGGGTACGTCGACGGGGGCGCCGAAGCGCAGCCCGTCCGCCGCCACCGGGTGGTGCACCAGACCCACGTCCAGGGTCCGTTCGGTGAGCATCCGCACCTGTTCGCTGCTGGTCAGCTCGTGCAGCTCCACGTCCAGGCCGGGTGCCCGGGCGGTGAGCGCGTCCAGCAGCAGGCGCAGTGTCACCGCCGGCGTCTCGGGTGGCACCCCGGCCCGTAGGACGCCCAGCTCGCCCGCGCGGACCTGCCCCATCAGGTTGCGCAGCCGGCCCTCACCGGCGAGCAGTTCCTCCGCCTCGCCGAGCAGCAACTCACCGGCGGTGGTGAGGCGCACCTGGCGGCGGGAGCGGTCGAACAGCTCGACCGTCAGCTCCCGCTCCAGCCGCTGGATCGACTGGCTGAGCGGCGGCTGGGCCATCCCGAGCAGCTCCGCGGCCCGGCCGAAGTGCAGCTCGTGGGCGACCACCACGAAGTGCCGCAGGTGCCGGAGCAGATCCACCGCCCGGACCCTACGCCAGCGCCGGCCCGCTGCCGCTGGATACCGTGCCGGGGTGGACGTGGGGGAGCACATCGAGGCCATCTTCGCCGAGGTCGGGGTGACGGCCAGCCTGCACGCCGTCGACCTGGACGCCGTCGACCTGACCGTCGAGCACCACGGCGGTCCGGCCGGCGGTGGTCGGGAGGTCGGGGTACGGGCCGACGAGCAGGTGGTGATCGCCTCGATCTTCAAGATCCTGCTGGTGTTGGAGTTCGCCCGGCAGGTAGTCGCCGGTCAGCTGGACCCGACCGAGCGGGTCCTGGTCACCGCCGCCGACCGGCTCGGCGGGTGGGGGCTGGCCGGCTGCACCGACGACGCCGAGGTGTCGCTGCGCGACCTCGCGTACTTCGCCATGTCGGTCAGCGACAACACCGCTGCCGACCTGCTGCTGCGCCGGGTCGGCCCGGACCTGCTGCCGATGCTCGCCGCCGAGCTGGGGTTGACCCGTACCCGCGTGCTCGGCGGCCCGCGCGACCTGGTCGAGGGGATGCTCGCCGACGTGGGCGCGCGGAACGAAACGGAGTTCGCCCGGATCTTTCCCACCCTGCCGGCGGACCGGGTCTGGGCCATGCGGGTCTTCGACCCGACGCGCACCACCTCCAGCACGGCCCGGGAGATCACTCGACTGCTCACGCTGATCTGGCGGGACGAGGGCGGGCCGCCGGAGGCCTGCGCGATGGTCCGCACCTGGATGGCCCGGCAGATCTTCTGGACCCGGCTGGCCGCCGCTTTCCCGCCCGGCGTCCGGGTGTCCGGCAAGACCGGCACCCTGCCCGGCCTGCACCTGGAGGCCGGGGTCGCCGAGTACCCCGACGGCGGCCGGTACGCCATTGCCGTCTTCGCCCGTGCCGACCGGCTGACCCCGCGCCGGATCGACGTGGACCTGGCGATGGGGCATGCGGCCCGCACGGCCGTCGAGGCGCTGCGCGGCGACTGATTTTCAGCCGTCCGAGCATCGGCGCATCGTCGCTGAGCAGGCCCGATATGCGGCGGCGTATCGGAGCTGGCGGCCTTCGATCTTGGACCTGGGCGCGGTGGCGCTGATTGGCTCCTGTCGAACCAATCGCCCGACCACGGGGAGTAGATCCGTCATGCCCAGTCTCGACCGCCGCCGCTTCCTCCGCGACGCCGCCGCCACCACCGCCCTGGTCTCCGCCGGCGGCCTCGCCGCCACCTCCTCCGCCCCGGCCCAGGCCGCGCCGCCGACCGCCGCCCCCGCGCCGACCAGCCGCCGCCGCGGCGCGGTCAGCTTCCGCTGGTGGGGTACGGCCGGCTGGCGCATCGACATCGGCGACCGGACCGTGCTGGTCGACCCGTTCCTCAGCCGGATCGACACCGGGCTGTTCACCGGGCCGTTCAACCCGGCCAAGGCGTTGACCGTGCGCACCGACGTGATCGACCCGCGTGTCGACCGGGCCATGACGGTGCTGGTCACGCACACCCACTGGGACCACTGCATGGACGTGCCGTACATCGCCAAGCGCACCGGCGCGCGGGTGTTCGGCACGGTGACCGCGTACCACCTGGGCTTGGCCTACGGCCTGCCGTCGACGCAGCTCAGCGTGGTGAAGGGCGGCGAGGTGCTGGACTTCGGCGACCACAGCGTCGAGGTGGTCGGCTCCCTGCACAGCCGCAACGCGACGTACTCGGTGGCCTTTCCCGGGGTGCGGGTGAGTCAGCCGGCGCAGCCCGCGACCATCGCCGACCTGCCGGAGGGGGACACCCTGGGCTACCTGCTGCGGGTCGACGGCGGCCCGTCGGTCTACTTCACCGGGGCCAGCGACGTCGCCGAGCGCAACCTCACCGGCCTGGCGCCGGACGTGGCCATGGTGGCCATGCAGAGCGCCACCACCACCGGCGACTACCTGCCCCGGCTGCTGGCCGGGCTCGACTACCCGAAGGTCGTGGTGCCGGTGCACTGGGACAACTTCGAGACCGAGCTGCAGAACCCGCCGGTCGTCGCACCCGCCGACCGCCTCCGGCTGGACGACATGATCGCGGCGGTGCGCCGGATCTCGCCGCGCAGCCGGGTGCTGGTGCCCGAGTACGAGACCGCGTACCACTTCTGACCGGCCCGGGCGGGGGTCGCGGTCTTGCGTGACCCCCGCCGGGTCAGCCGGCCGCCAGCTCGGCGAGGGCGCGCACCGACTTCCAGTTCCGGGTGGTGGCCACCATGCCCAGCTTCTTCTCCAGGTACGCGTTGGTGAACTTCGACCGCCCGTAGCCACCGTCGGGGAAGTGCAGGTAGACCTCCCGGCCGGTCACCGTGAACGCCACGTTCTCGCTGCCGGGCACGGTCAGCGCGTCCACCGTGGACCGTTTCGGGGCGGTGGCGAGGAAGGCCACCAGCAGCCTCGTCGGGTCGTCCTCCCGCTCGGCGTACGGGTTGCCACCGGCCACCGCCGCCAGCTCCCGGGCGCTGCGTACCAGCACCGGCACGCTCAGACCCAGCTCGTCGGCGAGCGCTCGCTCGATGCCGCCGGCCAGCTTCTCGGCGTCGCGTACGGTGCTGCCGAACACCACGTTGCCGCTCTGCAGGTACGTCCTGGCGTCGTCGTGCCCGAGGTCGGTGACGAGCCGGCGCAGGTCGGCCATCGTGAGCCGGGTGGAGCCGACGTTGACCCCGCGCAGCAGGGCGACGTACCGGGTCATGGCTTCTCCTCGGGTGCGCGGTCGACCCGCTCAGCGTAGGTCGGTCGGCCTCGACCCGCCGGGACCTACCAGGCCCGTTTCGTAGGCGACGATGACCAGTTGCGCCCGGTCGCGCGCCGCCAGCTTCGTCAGCAACCGCCCGACGTGCGTCTTGACCGTTGCCGGGCTGAGACTGAGGTGCGCGGCCAACTCCGCGTTGGACAGACCGCGGGCGATCAGCGTGAGCACTTCCCGTTCCCGATCGGTCACCCCGTCAAGGTGTCGGGGCAGCGGACGGGCCGGCTCTGGCCGGCGGGCGAACTCGTCGATCAGCCGGCGGGTCACCGTCGGCGCGAGCAGCCCCTCGCCGGCGGCGACCACCCGGATCCCGGCCAGCAGGTCCGCTGGTGGGGTGTCCTTGAGCAGGAACCCGCTGGCTCCGGCGCGCAGCGCCCCGTAGACGTACTCGTCCAGGTCGAACGTCGTCAGGATGATGACCCGGGTGCCGGCTGTCGCCGGGTCGACGCAGATTCGCCGGGTCGCCTCGATGCCGTCCATTTCCGGCATCCGTACGTCCATCAGCACCACATCCGGCCGGTGTTGTGCGGTCAACGCGACGGCCTCCACGCCGGTGCCCGCCTCGCCGACAGTGGTGAAGTCCGGAGTCAGATCGACCAGCAGCCGGAAGCTGCCGCGCAGCAGCGCCTGGTCGTCGGCGATCAGCACCCGGATCACGCGGCCGTCCGGTAGGGCAGGTTGGCCGTCACCGCGAAGCCGCCGTCGGAGCGTGGTCCGGCGTGGAACTCCCCACCGTGCAACGCCACCCGTTCCTGCATGCCGATCAGCCCGTGCCCCTCCCCGGCGTTCGACACGGGGCGCCGGCCGTCGTCGGTCACCTCCACCCGCACCTCTCTGGGCGTGACGGTCACTGTTGCCCGGCAGGTGGCCGGCGCCGCGTGCTTCACCACGTTGGTCACCGCCTCCTGCACGATGCGATACACCGCGAGGCCCACCGACTCGGGCACCACGCCTTCCGGTTCCTCCCGCCGTACGTCGAGCTGAACGTCGACGCCGCCGATCGCCGCCTGCCGGGCGAGGACGGGCAACTCGTCCACCCCGGGCGTCGGGGCGTACGGGGTGCCCTCGCGCAGCACGCCGAGCACCCGGCGGACGTCGGTGAGCGCGTTCCGGCCGGTCTCCTCGATCACCCGCAGCGCGGCCCCGGCCTCACGCGGGTCCGCCTCGGCGACGTGGTTGGCGACGGCCGCCTTCACCACGATGAGACTCAACGTGTGCGCCACCACGTCGTGCAGCTCCCGGGCCACCCGCAGCCGCTCCTCGGTGGCGGCCTGGCGGATCAGGTGCTCGCCCTGGCGGGCGGCCAGGGCGCGGCGCTCCCGGATCAGCCAGCCGATCAGCCAGGCTGGCGCGATCATGACGGCGGCGTAGACGACCGCACCGGTCCGCGACCAGAGGTCACCTGCGGTCAGCACCAGGGCGACGCTCACCAGAGCGAGACAACCGGCGGCGCAGAGGATCGACCGGCGCGTGGCCGTCGACATGGCCACCGTGTAGAACGACAGGCCGATGGCGAACGCCGGTGCGGCCGCGGCGAAGTTGGGGATCACCCCGGTGATCAGGGCCACGGTGGTGCTGCCGCTGATCACGACGGCGACTGTGATCGGCCACCGTCGCCGGACGGCCAACGGCAGCCCGAGAGCCATCCCGACGAGCACGGATACCCAGAGCGGCTCGCGTACGCCACCGTGCAGCGGCGACTCCAGCGCCGCGTACGGGCAGAGCAGCCCGCCGACCGCCACGGCCAACAGGGCATCCACGGTGTACAGATCAACCGGCCGCAGCCGCCGGGACAGCAGGAGAGCGGTCACCCGGTAGACGGTATCGGCCCGCCACGGCGACCGCGTCCACCTGCGGGCCGTCATCCTCGGGAACGACGTCGGGTCGTCCACCGAGCCGTGGGTCCACCCGGGGGAGGGCCGGAAAGTGTCCGCGCTGGTACGACGCGCGGCACCTGCCGCAGCGGGCACCGTGGCGGTCATGACCACACACACGGTGACCCTGACGGGGCTGCGCGCAGTGTACGGCACCGGGACCCGGCGGGTGACGGCGCTCGACGGCGTGACCACCAGCTTCGCGAGCGGCACGTTCACGGCGGTGATGGGCCCCTCAGGCTCAGGAAAGTCCACCCTGCTGCACTGCGCGGCGGGGCTGGACCGCCCGACCGAGGGGCTCGTCACGATCGACGGCACGCCCCTGAACGACCTCGGCGAGGACGCGCTGACCCGGCTGCGGCGCGACCGGATCGGTTTCGTGTTCCAGGCGTTCAACCTGGTGTGCACGCTGACCGCCGCGCAGAACGTCGAGCTGCCGTTGCGCCTGGCCGGCCGCCGTCCACCGGCCCGGGACATCGCCGCCGCGCTCGACGCCGTGGGACTGGCCGACCGGGCCGGGCACCGGCCGAGTGAGCTGTCCGGCGGTGAGCAGCAGCGCGTCGCCGTGGCCCGCGCGTTGATCACCCGACCGGCGGTGGTCTTCGCCGACGAACCGACCGGGGCCCTGGACAGCGCGGCGTCCCGGCAGGTGCTCCAGCTGCTGCGCGCGCTCGTTGACGACCACGGGCAGACCGTCGTGATGGTGACCCACGATCCCGCCGCCGCCGCGTACGCCGATCGGGTTCTTCTGCTCGCCGACGGCCGCGTCGTCGACGAGCTGACCGGTGAGATCACCGCCGCTGCCGTCGCCGCGCGAATCGCCGAGCGGGAGACAGATCCGGTCGGTCCCTCCCGGCACGCGATGGAGACGGTCGCGGAGCCGTCATGCTGAACATCCGGCGGTCGGCCAGCGCGTTCGTGGCCGTCGCGATCGGGGTCGCGCTGGTCGCGGCGGCCACCCTGCTGCTCGCCTCCGGGCGCCCGCAGGTGCCGGACCGGCTGACGCAGGCGGCGGTGGTGGTGCAGAGCCCTGAGGCGGGTGCGCCGGCTGACTCGTTCGTGCCGAGCCGGCCCTGGTCGGCCAGCGTGGCGGCGGAACTCACCAGCGGGCTGGCCGGTCTGCCGGGCGTCGCGGCGGCGGTGCCGGACCGGACCTTCTACGCCCAGCCGCTCGTCAACGGCCGCTCCGCGACCACCGATGCCCAGCGGGAGGACGCCCACCAGGGGCACGGCTGGTCCAGCGCCCGGCTGGGCGGACTGCGCCGCACGGCCGGTGAGCCGCCCCGGAAGCCCGGCGAGGTGGTCGTCGACCGTGCGCTCGGGCTGCGTACCGGCGCGCCGGTCACCCTTGTCACGGCGGCGGGCCCGGAGCCGTACACCGTCAGTGGTCTGGTCGACGCGCCCGGCGTCTACGTCGCGGACGAGGTCGCCGCCGCGCTCGCGCCCGGCGTCCGGGCCATCGGGCTGGTGCTCGCGCCGGGCGCCGACCCGGAGCGGGTCGCCGTGGCGGCTCGCGGTGTCGTCGGCGGCGACGGACGGGTGCTGACCGGCGACGCGCGTGGCGCGCTGGAGCCTCGCGGTGACGCCCGTACCCGCTGGATCGGTATGCAGGTGCTCACCGCCACGGCAGCCCTCGCCGGCTTCGTCACAGTGTTCGTGGTCGCCTCGACCTTCGCGTTCACCATCGCGCAGCGCCGCCGCGAGCTGGGCCTGCTGCGCGCCGTCGGCGCCACCCCACGCCAGGTCCGCCGCATGGTGTACGCCGAGGCGCTCGCCGTCGGCGCCGGCGCCGGGCTCGTCGGCCTCCTGGTCGGCGCAGCGCTCGCTCCGGCGTTGGGTGGACTGCTGGTCGACGTCGGCTTCGAGCCGGCGACCTTCCAGGTCCGCTACGAACACTGGCCGGTCGCGGTCTCGCTCGCCGCTGGGCCGGTGATCGCGCTGCTGGCCGTCTGGTCGGCGTCGCGCCGAGCGGCGAGGGTGCGCCCCTTGGAGGCGTTGCGCGAGGCGGCGGTGGAACAGCGGCCGATCGGGCGGCTGCGCACCGCCACCGGCGCGCTGCTGGTCGCGGCGGGCGCCGCGCTCAGCCTCGGGACGGCGACCGCCGACGAAGCCCGGGACGCGGCGACGTTCGCCCTCTACGCGGTGATGGCCCTGGTGGCCGGTGCCACCGTGCTCGCCCCGGCGGTGGTCGGGCCGGTGGTGCGGCTGCTGCGGTCTCCGGTGCGACGGCCGGGCGGCGCGATCGGGATGCTGGTCCGGGGCGGCGCGTTGACCGCGACCCGGCGGACCGCGTCCACAGCCGCGCCAGTGCTGCTCACGGTCGCGTTCGCGGTGCTGGTGTCCGGGATGGTGCGGACCACCACCGCCGCGTATGCGGCAGGTCGGACGGACAACGTGAACGCCGGCTGGGTCGTCGTGCCCGACCGGGCTCCCGGGCTGTCGGACCGGGCCGTCGCCGCGACCGGCGGCACCGCCCTCCTGCCGACCACCGTCTTCCGCACCGACCCCGGAACATCGCCGGAGAACCGGCCACTGACCGCGCTCGGCGTGGACCCGGTGGGCTTCGCCGCCGCGGCCGGCGCGGTGACGACACGGTGGTGGTCACCGCCTCGGCGAATCTGCTGCTGTCCGAGCCGTACGCCCTGGTCTTCGCCGACGGGGCGTTGGTGTCGCTGCGCATCGTCGCCGTGGTCAGCGACGACTCACTCCCCGGCGACCTGCTTGTGCCCCGGGCCGTGGTGCGAGCCCACGACCCGTCGGCGCTGACCTCCACGGTGTACGTCCGGGACCGGATAGATCCTCCCGCCGGCGCTCGGGTCGTCGACGTCGCCACCTGGGCGGCCGAGGCAGACGCCGCCGAGGACCGCCTCGTCTGGCTGTTCACGCTGCTGCTGATCGGGGTGTCCGCCGGCTACGGGGCCATCGCGGTGGCAAACACGCTGCTGCTGGCCGCCGCCGGCCGGGCTGCGGACCTGCGGCTGATCCGGTTGGCCGGGGCGACCCGGCGGCAGGTGCTCTGGTTGGTCACGGCCGAGTCCGCCCTGGTGGTGCTGATCGGCGCGGCGCTCGGCGGGAGCGTGGCGTTCGCCGGTCTGCTGAGCATCCGCGCCGGCCTCGCCGAGCAGGTCGGCGCGCCGGTGGACCTCGTCGTGCCGTGGTCGGTGGTCGGCGGCGTCGTGGGCCTCTGCCTGCTGCTCGCGGTGGTGGCGAGTGTGTTGCCGACGTGGCGGCTGCTGCGCCACCGTCCCGCCCGGTCGCCGGTGGGCACCTTCGCCGGATGACCCGTCCCGTCCCGAGGGCCGCCGCGGTGGGCGCCGGGCCGCTACCGTTCACCGATGCGATCTGCGCGCCCGGTCGGGCTGCTCCTGTCCGCCGCCGCGGTGCTGCTCTGGGCGATCGGCATGACGGTGCTGCAACCGCTCACCGAGCCGATCGGCCCCTGGTCGGAGCGGCTGCCGGGCAACAACGCCTACTGGGCGCGGGACGTGCGGTTCACGGCGATCGTCGCGGTCGTCCTCGGGCTGGTGCTGGCCGGCCGCGGGCGCCTGCGGTGGGCCGGGCCTGCGGTGCTGCTCGGTGGCCTCTGGGTCGCCGCCGACGTGACGATCGACCGGGCCGACCCGACCGGTACGGGGCCGACGGTGCTGCTCGCCGCCGGCGGCTGCGCGGTGCTCGGCGCGGCGGCGGCGGTCCTGTGGTGGCGGGAGCGCAGCGCACCCGGCGCGGGTACGGACCGGTGGGCGCTGACCGGCGCGGCCTGCGTGGCCGGGGTGCTGACGATGGTGACCACCGGCATCGAGTCACCGACCGACCGGGAGCCCGAGCTGAACCCGGCGGCCTTCGCCACCGGCGTGCTGCTGGTCGCCCTGACCATCGGCGCCGCCCTGGCGGCGGCTCCGGCCCGGACCCGGGCCCGTTGCGTGCTGGCGGCCGGGCTCGGCGTGGCGGCCGTGTCCGGCGTCGGACTGATCCGGACGATCCCGCCCGGCCCGCGGGCCCTGCCGGAGCTGGCCCTCGGGGCGGTGCTGCTCACCGGGGTCACCCTGCTGGCGTGGGACTGGCCGGGCGGCCGGCCGGTCTGGTGGCACCACGCGGTGGCCGCCCTCGCCGCGCTCGTGGGCCCGACGGTGTTGCTGCTGGTCGTGGCCATCGTCATGATCGTGCTGCTGCCGATCGGCGCGATGTTCACGGCGCTGGCCGGCAACAGCCCGATCAACGCGGCCGACTCCGACGTGCTGTACTCGCTGATCGGGTTGCTCGCCGGGCTCGGGATGGGGCTGCTGCTGGCCTGGCCGCCCGCGCTCGGCTACCGCCGCTGAACTCACTCCACGACCGGCAGCACGACCTCGTTGCGGCGCAGGAACCAGGGCTTCCACGGCGGGTCGAACCGGGCGTACCGGATGGCGCCGGTCGGTTGCAGCCCGGCCGCGGTGACCGACCGGCCGAGCATGGTGGCCCGCTGGCCGAACGCCTTCTCCGTCCACCGCCCGGAGAAGCGCATCGCCGCCGCGAGCTGCGCCGGGACCTCCCGGATCCGCACCCGGGGGTCCACCGGCTCGGGCAGGGTGGCGGCGGTGAAGCCGGCCGGCATGACGAACTGGACCAGATACGTGTCCGGCTGCTCGCCCTCCTCCTGGACCACCGGCGTGGTCATCGCGATCTTCTCCGTGCCGGTGGCCTCCTGCATGACCGGCGTGGTCATCCCGATCGGGCGCCGGGCCCGATTGGCACCCCCGATGTAGGCGGCCAGCGGCCGGAACGCCTCCATCGGGGCTCGGGTGAACGACGCCTGGATCTGCATCTCGGCCACCAGGTGGGCCGGGTACCGGCGCAGCTCGAAGCCGGGGTGTCGGGACACCACCCGGTACGGCTGCTGCTCGGTCATCGCGCGCTCCCAGGATCTCCTGGGACAGACGCTACCGCCCGTCCGACCCCTGCTCGGCCGAAGTCGGCTCCTCCGCCCCGGGGGTGACCGCCCGCCCGGTCAGCCGCCAGTACTGCCGCTTGCGCTCGTCGCGCAGCACCACTCCGATCCGGCCCAGTTCCCGGCGCAGCTCCCGGGCGTCGTCGCGCCGATCCCGCTGGATCGCCCGATCGCGGGCCCGCAGCAGGGCGTCCGCGCCGGCGGGCAGCCCGGGCAGGTCGGGCACCCAGAGCCGGTACGCCGACCGCTGCGGATCGCCGTCCGCCCACCCCCAGCCGTGCGTGCGGAACGCCGCGGCCAGGCGGGGGCCCGGCAGGTCGGTCGGCTCCCGGACCAGCTCCGCGCGGTCCGCGTCGAGCAGCACCAGATCTCCGCTGTCGACGAAGACCACCCGGGTCTCGGCCCGCGTGACGTGCCGGTCCTCGCCGGCGCGGCGCAGCCGGACCCGCGCCGCGTCGACGGTGACGACCAGCCGTTCGGCGGTGCCCACCCCGGCGATGACCAGACCGGCCAGCGCGCCCACCGCTGCGGTGCCGGCGATCGCCTGCTGCTCGGGCAGCCGGTCCAGCAGGTTGAACAGCCACTGCACGGGTGCCCAGGGCAGCCCGGCGACCCAGCCCGCCGCCAGCGCGAGCAGGGCGCCGGCGCCCGCGCCGAGCAGCGGGAAGCCGCCCCACAGCACGACCAGCTCGACCGGCCCGCCGGTGACGACGGTGCGCGGGCCGTAATCCTCGCCGGCCATGCTCAGGACACCTCGCGGCGCAGCGTCCGGAACAGGCCGGCGGCCAGCGGGACGACCATCCAGACCAGCAGGGACACCGCTATCCGGCCCCACTGTTCGCCGGTGATGGCGTCGCTGCTGAACAGCGGTTCCATGGTCCGGCTGGTGTCCAGCCAGCCGGCCGGGCCGCGCAGGGGTCGCACCAGCTCGCCGAGCACACCCCAGAGGGTGGGCAGCAGCAGGTAACCGACGATGGCCAGCGGCGGGTTGAGCAGCAGCAGACCGAAGGCGGCACCCATCAGCACGCCGGTGACCTGGAAGATCGCCGCGTTCAGGAGCAGCGACGCGTCGATCTGCCAGGTGCCCGCGCCGCCGGTGGCGGACGCCACCAGCGTTCCGGCGGCGGCGACGGCCAGGCTGGCCAGCACCGAGGCGAGCGCGGCCAGCGCCACCGCGATCAGCTTCGCGGCCACGACCCGCTCCCGGCGGGGCACCAGGGCGTACGTGGTGAGTGCCGTGCGCTGGGACCACTCGCTGGTGATCGACAGGATGCCGAGCACCGGCAGGAGCACCCCGATCGGCAGCAGCGAGGGCGTGAAGAAGTTGACGAAGGTCTGCTCGGCGTCCTTGGCGTAGATCAGCTGGAGGGTGACGATCGCGGCGGCGACCAGGCCGATGGTGATCAGCAGCCAGCGGCCGGCCCGGGTGTCGACGAGCTTGCGCAGCTCCACGGCGGTGAGCCGGAGCATCGACGGGCGGTGCGCCGGAGCGTGCTGCCGGGGCGTGACGGCGTTGGCGGCGGGCGCGGTGGTGGTGCTCATCGGACGGCCTCCTTGGTGGATTCGCCGGCGGTCAGGGTGAGGAAGAGCTGTTCCAGGCCACCGCCGCCGGCGGGGCGCAGCTCGGCCAGCGCGACGCCCGCGTTTGCGGCGGCCTGGCCGACCGCCTCGGCGTCGGCCTGCACCAGCAGCCCGTCGGCGCCGTCGGCGGCGGTCAGGCCGGCCGCGTCCAGCGCCCGGCGCAGCGCCGCGCCGTCGCGGGCCCGGACCAGCGTGCCGCCGCCGGCGAGCAGCTCGTCCTTGTTGCCCTGGGCCACGATCCGGCCGCCCCCGATCACCACCAGCCGGTCCGCGACCGCCTCCACCTCGCGCAGCAGGTGGGAGGAGAGCAGCACGGTGCCGCCCCGGTCGGCGAAGTCGCGCAGCAGGCCGCGCATCCAGAAGATCCCCTCCGGGTCCAGGCCGTTCGCCGGCTCGTCGAGGATCAACACCCGAGGGTCACCGAGCAGCGCCTGTGCCAGGCCGAGCCGCTGGCGCATGCCCAACGAGTACGCCCGTACCCGACGCTTGGCGGCCACCGCGTTCAACCCGACCAGGTCGAGCTTCGCGGCGACCTCCCGCCGGTCCAACCCCATGGTGTACGCGGACAGCGTCAGCGCCTCGCGGCCGGTCCGCCCGGCGTGCTGGGCGGAGGCGTCCAGCAGCACCCCGACCTCCCGCCCCGGGTTGGGCAGCTCCCGGTAGGGGCGCCCGGAGACGGTGGCGTGGCCGGCGGTCGGTGCGGTCAGCCCGCAGATCATTCGCATGGTGGTGGACTTGCCGGCGCCGTTCGGGCCGAGGAAGCCGGTGACCGTGCCCGGCTCGCACTGGAACGACACGTCGTCCACCGCCGGGTGCGGCCCGTATCGCTTGGTGAGGTTCTCCACGGTGATCATGTCGTCGAGACTGCCCGCGCCGCCCGGCCATCCGCTGCGGCCACCGGTCGGCGCCGCACCGACCTTGGTCGACTCGAGGGTCTCGACTTTGGTAGCTGGTCGCGGTGCCGGTCGGCTGCCTAGCATTGCCTCGTGACCAGCCTCGCCGTGCCGGAACACCCCTGGCTGCTGCCCGGGGCGCTGGCCGACGCGGCCAACCCGGACGCGGCGACCCGCCGGCCGCGCCGCACCACCCGGGACTGGGCGGTCGACACCCTGGCCTTCCTGGTCTCCCTGCTCTGGGTGCTGTTCGCCACCGCGGACGCCCTGTCGCCCGACCCGGCCGTCACGACCCCGCTGCCGCACGACTGGATGATCGGCGCGGACGCGCTGCTCGGGCTGGCCTGCTGCGGGCTGCTCTGGCTGCGCCGGCGGTGGCCGCTCGGGCTGCTGGTGGCCACGACACCGCTGACGCTGTTCTCGATGGCCGCGGCCATCCCGCTGGTGATTCTCTACTTCACCGTGGTGGTGCACCGGCGCACCGCCGTCGCGGTGGCGATGACCGGCGTGGGTCTGGTCACCAACATGGTCTTCAGCTGGCTGCGCCCGGACCCGGACATGCCGTACTGGGCCACCGCGACGTGGGGCGTGGTGATCAGTTTCGCCGTGCTGGCCTGGGGGATGTTCGTACGGGCCCGGCGGCAGTTGATCGTGTCCCTGCGGGATCGGGCCGAGCGGGCCGAGGCGGAGCAGCAGCTGCGGGTCGCCCAGGCCCGCCACCTCGAGCGCACCCGGATCGCCCGGGAGATGCACGACGTGCTGGCCCACCGGATCTCGCTGCTCAGCCTGCACGCCGGCGCGCTGGAGTTCCGCCCGGACGCGCCCCCGGACGAGGTGGCCCGGGCGGCCGGGGTGATCCGGGGCAGCGCACATGCCGCTCTACAGGACCTGCGCGAGGTGATCGGAGTGCTCCGGGCCGAGGGCGACGGCGATTCCCCGGAGCCCCCGCAGCCCACCCTCGCCGACCTGCCCGCCCTGATCGCCGAGTCGCGGGCGGCCGGGGTGCGGGTGAACGTCACCGACAGCGTCGGCGCGGCAAAGGACGTGCCGGTGGCGCTGGGGCGGGCCGCGTACCGGATCGCGCAGGAGGGTCTGACCAACGCCCGCAAGCACGCGGCCGGCGCGGCCGTCAGCGTGGATCTTGCCGGCGGGCCGGGCCCTGGGCTGACCGTGGCGATCAGCAACCGGTGGCCGGTGGGCACCCCGACCGGGGCGCAGCTACCGGGCGCCGGCACCGGCCTGGTCGGCATCACCGAGCGGGTCACCCTGGCCGGCGGCCGGTTGGCGTACGGCCGGGACGACGCGGGCGACTTCCGGTTGGCCGCCTGGCTGCCGTGGCCGGCGTGACCGGGTTGCCCGGCGAGACCGGGGCCGGTGCGGGTGTCACCCCGGTGCGGGTGCTGATCGTGGACGACGACGCCCTGGTCCGGGCCGGGCTCTCGATGATCCTCGGCGGCCTGCCGGACCTGACCGTGGTCGGCGAGGCGGCCGACGGCGGCGAGGTGCCGGCCGCGGTCGCCGCGTACGCCCCGGACGTGGTGCTGATGGACATCCGGATGCCACGGGTGGACGGGCTCACCGCCACCGAGGCGCTGCGCGCCCAGCCGCACCCGCCGGAGGTGCTGGTGCTGACCACCTTCGACGCCGACGAGCAGGTGCTGCGGGCGCTGCGCGCCGGGGCGGCCGGTTTCCTGCTCAAGGACACCCCGCCGGCGGACATCGTGCACGCGGTGCGCCGCGTGGCGGCCGGCGAGGCGACGCTCTCCCCGACGGTGACCCGGACGTTGATCGCCCACGTGACCGCCGCCGCCCCGGGCCTGGCCGGCCCCGACCCGCGCCGGGAGCGGGCGCTGCGGCTGCTCACCGGGCTCAGCGAGCGGGAGCGACAGGTGGCGGTCGCGCTGGGCCGGGGCTGCACCAACGCGGAGATCGCGGGGGAGTTGTTCATGAGCGTGGCGACGGTGAAGGCGTACGTCTCCCGGCTGCTGACCCGGCTCGACCTCAACAACCGGGTCCAGGTGGCCCTGCTGGTGCACGACGCCGGCCTGGTCTGACGTTGCACTCATTGGTCAGCTTCTCGACCTTGAAGGGCCGAGCTTGCGGATCGTGACGGCTCGTGGTGATGAGCACGAGGTCACGCCGCGTTCGGCAGGCTGACGGCTGCCCAGCCCGTCACGCCGCGTGCGGCGATGTTGCGGGCTGCGTTGCGGTCGGCGTGCTCAGCGAAGCCGCACGACCGGCAGTGGAAGGTGGATTGGTTGGGCCGGTTGGCCTTGGCGACGTGTCCGCAGGCGGAGCATCCCTGCGAGGTGTATGCCGGGTCGACGTGCACGACCGCCACTGCGGACCGCTTCGCCTTGTAGGCGATGTACTGGCCGAGTTGGTGGAACGCCCACGAGTGCAGCGTGACCCGCTGGGGCCGTCTGAGCCGTACCCGGTCGCGGATGCCGCCCAGGTCTTCCAGGGCGATTCCGCGGCCGGTGCGTTCGGCCTCGGTCACGATGCTCTTGGCGATGCGGTGGTTGGTGTCGGCGGCGAACCGGGATTCCTTGCGGCGGCGTTTCTTCAGCAGCCGCTTGGCGGACTTGGTGCCGATGGCCTGGAGTTTCGCGCGCAGGCGCTGGTTGCGGTGCCGGACCCGGTTTGTGGCTTTGCCGCTGTGGTGGCGGCCGTCGGAGTCGGTGGCGAGGTTGGCGATGCCGAGGTCGACGCCGAGGAACCCGTCCGGTTCCTTGGTGGGTGCGTCGGGGATGTCGCAGGTGGCGTACAGGAACCACTTGCCGTCCCGGCAGACCAGGTCCGACTCGCCGCGGCGGTGCGCGACCAGGAGGGCCTGCTGCTGGTTGGAGCAGCCGAACCGGATCGGCCCGGATCGGCCAGCGACCGTCCAGATCGACACGGTGCGGGCAGCCAGTTGCCAGGACAGGCAACGGTCGTCGAACGGCTGCGCCGCGTCGCGACGGAACCGGATCGGTTTACCCTCGGCGGCCTGGCGCCTCTTCGAGGCTGGCTTGCCGAGGTTGCCGGCCTGGATGTTGGCCGTCAGGGTGGCGTACGCGCCGGACACCTTCCGGGCGACGTGAATCGCGGGCTGGGCCGACAGGCCCATGTCCTTCAACTGGCCGTAGGTGAGCCGCTGCAACGACTGCTTGGCGAACACCCGCCGCTGGTACGCCAGCCCGGAGGCGACGTTCGCGGCGTCGTTGCACCGGTCCAGGGTTGCCCGCAGCGCCGCCTGCTGAGCGGCGTCCGGGAACAGCCGGACCTGCACGACAATCTTCACCGGGCGTCTTCGTCGTCCGCGTAGTCCTCTTCGGCTGCCATCGACTTCGGCCAGCGGCACCACGCGGCCCGGTCCGATTCGTCTTCGGAGCAGCGTGTCTCGATCATCAGGTGGGTCAGGGCGCCGTCGATGTACAGCACCGCCTGGTCGGCCGTGCCGAGGTCCGGGGCGTCGTAGCCGAGACGCGCCAGTGCGACGTCCAGCTCCGCTGCCCGCGCCTCGCTGGCCTGCTGCACGCTGGCCGCGTGGCGGCGTCGCGCTTCGGTCAGCCAACCGGGCCTGCTGTCACGCAGCGACCGCACGTCCCGTTGGGTCCAGGGGCGGTCGAGTTTCGGCAGGTCCGCGTAGTCGATGCCGAGGACCTTGGCCGCCCATCTCGGCTTCACGACCTTGTCCAGTTTCCCAGGCGTGACCACACCGTAGCGTCTTGTCCATGTCACCACGATGGACGCCAGACCCGGATGTTCGCCGAGGTAGAAGCGTTGTCCACAACCTGCAGGTTCATCTTGTCTTTGTCACCACGTATCGGCGGGACGTCCTCAACGACGCGATGCTCACCGACGACCACGTCCACCTGCTCGTGCCCTACCCGCCCAAGCTGCCGATCTCCACGCTGGTCAACCGACTCAAGGGCGTCTCGGCGCACTACCTGCGCAAGGAGTTCACCGGCCGGATCAACCGGCACATCATGCATGGGCACCTGTGGTCCCCTTCGTACTTCGCCGCGTCCTGCGGCGGCGCCCCACTGGAAGTGATCAAGGACTACATCAAGGGGCAGAAACGTCCCGGTCCGTGACGCGATTCCTCCCGGCCCTGAAGGGCCGGGATTCCTCGCTAGTCCAGTTGAACTTTCGTCCGGTGTGGGCCGTACCACTGCCCGAGGATGTCGATGCGGCTGGTCCGCCGTATCGCTGCCGAACTGCGGGAGGCCTGCCGTGCGAGTTGGTGAGCAGTCGACGGATCCCATCGATCAGGTACTGGGGGAGGTGCCGCTGCCGGCACCGCTGACCCCCGAGGATGTCCGGCTCGCGGTCCGGGCGGTGGTGGTGCACACCGCCGAGGAGTGGCCCACCGGGCCACTGTGCCGTAACGACGGCGCCTCCTACCCCTGCCGGTTGCACCGCTGGGGGCGGCGGGTGCTCGAGACACACGGGCTCAACGAGCGACAGATCGAGGCGTTGATCCGGCACGGCAACCCCTTCGTGCACGTGCCCTTCCCGTTCACCGCGACCGGGCCGTCCTCCGCCCGTCCCGCCGGCTACTCGGCCCAGGCCGCGCGTACCAACGGGCTGACGGCGCGACACCCGGCCGCGCGGGTCGTCCCACCCGGGGTACGACCCACCGCTCCCGGCCGGCCGGTGACTCCCCCCGTCACCGCGCCGCGCTGGCCCCGGGCGAGCTGAAGCGGCGCTATCCCTCGCCCGCCCGACCCGGGGCGACACGATGCCGGCCCGACGGAGATGTTCCCCACCCGCGCCGGGCCGGCGTCGTGCTGTCCGAGCCTCAGTCGTTGCCGGCCCCGATCCCGCAGTCCGGCGCGGACCAGCTCGTCGTGTTCGAGCTGTTGTCGCTGTTGTTCTCCCGCCGCGAGTCGACGTGCACGTGGTCGTCGTGGTCGGGGTAGCCCGGCCCGTAGAGACCGCTGAAGCCGTTGTTGCGCGCGCCGCGGGCGACCTGGCACAGCGACGACGTCCGCGAGGTGACGTCGGCCGCGTTGCCGTACAGGTGCTGGCTGTCCGATGCGCCGCCGACCTGGTTGTTGCAGCTCCGGCTGCGGAAGCCGCCCGAGACGTAGAGCGGCTTGTCGCCCAGGCCCTTGCGCAGCGCCTCCAGCTTCCACATGGTGCGCAGCGCGTTCTGCTTGGTCTGGCTCGCCGACAGCGGACCGCCGCTCCACCCGCTCCCGCCGCACCCGTTGTCCAGTTCGTTGTAGCTGAAGTGCGCGGGCGTGCAGTCGTTGTCCTGGAGCTGGTACAGCTTGGCGTAGGTCTGCGGCCCGGCGATCCCGTCGGCGCGCAGCCCGTACGCCTGTTGGAACCGCTTGACGGCCGCGGCGGTCTTCGGTCCGTAGATGCCGTCGTTCTCGACGATGTCCCGGGACCCGGCCCAACCGGCCACCCGGATCTGCAACTGGCGGACGTCGCTGCCCGAGCGGCCCTGGGACAGCGTGCGGTCCCAGGTGTAGCAGCCGTCCGCGTGGGCCGCGGGCGCGGCGACCACCGAGGCGATCGCGGCCCCGGGCAGCGCCAGGGCGAATGCGACGGCAGCTCGCTTCAAGGTGTTTACGCGCACAGAAGTCCTCCCGATAGGAGACCGAATGGGGTGGTTTCAGGACATCGACCGAGACATCCCGTGATTTCCACCCTCGCACTGATCAGTGCGGTTGGCGGCAATTAACGAGAATTGTCCTCACGATTGGCCTTGCCTGGGTATCGCCTGGGAATTCGACTGATTTGCGAAACAGCCATTCACTCCCGATCACCCCGCCAAAGGGCAACCACACCGAACGTCGCAATCAATCGCACCGAGGGTGATGTTCCTCGGCCATTGGCGGCCGGTAACGTCAGCCTCGGGCGGCGGACTGGCGGAGGTGCACGTGGCACGCGGTGGCGTCTTCTGTGTCGAGGGCCAGTGGCACCGAGACCTCAACGAGCGGGGTTCCGTGCTGCCCACCCTCGAGTTGCTGGAACGGCTCGGCAAGATCCGGTTCATCCACAAGGACGCGGCCACCCGCGACGAGCTCTTCTACTTCCTGGACCGCTGGCTGCTCAAGCAGTACGCCGACCACCGGGTCGCCTTCTTCGCCATGCACGGTGAGCCGAGCCGACTCTGCCTCACCGACTGGCAGTCCGTGGAGTTGAACGAGGTGGCCGAGTTGATGGCCGGCCGCTGCGAGGGGCGCCGGCTCTATTTCGGCAGTTGCTCGGTGCTGCGCGCCTCGGACGCGGTGCTGCGCGAGTTCCTCGAAGTCACCGGAGCCGCTCTGATCTGCGGTTTCACCCGGGAAGTCGACTGGGTCGAATCGGCCGCTTTCGAAACCGTGCTGCTCGACGTGCTGGCCAACGGTCAGCGGCACAATGCCGCCGAACTGCGGATGGGCTCGGCGCACTGGGCGCCGCTCGCCTCGTACCTCGGTTTCCGGGTGATCTACGCAAACGGCCGGGCCTGGCGCCCGGCCGGTCGCCCCCGGGTGCCGGCCCAGGCGGCGCACCGCGCGGCCCGGCCCAGCTGACCCGCCGTCGCCGCGTCGCGATCGCCCTGGTAGGAACGGATGATGGCGCCCAGCATCGCGAAGAACACCCGGGTCGACCGGGACACCCTGCTCGACTTCCTCCGGCCGCGACACCGCGTCGTGCTGATGACCACCCGGGCGGACGGCCGCCCCCAGTCCTCCCCGGTCTCCGCGGGCGTGGACGGCCAGGGCCGGCTGGTCGTCTCCACCTACCCGGAGCGAGCCAAGGTCACCAACATCCGCCGCGACCCACGGGTCTCGGCCTGCGTGCTGTCCGACGACTGGAACGGGCCCTGGGTGCAGCTCGACGGCACCGCCGAGGTGCTGGACCTGCCCGAGGCGCTGGAGCCGCTGGTCGAGTACTTCCGCAGCATCTCCGGCGAGCACCCGGACTGGAACGACTACCGGGCGGCGATGGTGCGCCAGGGCAAGTCGCTGATCCGGGTCACCATCGACTCCTGGGGCCCGATCGCCACCGGCGGCTTCCCCGCCCGGCTCGCCGACTGACGGTTGGCGGGTGGTGTTCAGTACGCGGCGGTGAAGCGGGCGTTCTGGTGCCGCGGCTGCTCGATCTCGTCGACGATCGCCACCGCCAGGTCCTCGTACGTCAGCACCGAACGGCCCTGGTCGTCGGTGACCGGCTGGTCGGTGCCGGTGCGGTAGTGCCCGGTGCGCTCGCCGGGGTGGAACTCCAGCGGGGGCGGCGAGACGTACGTCCAGCTCACCCCATCGGCGGCGGTGCGGTAGTAGTCGAGGGCGTCGGCCTGGCCCAGCGCCGAGTCCCGATACTGCGCCGGGAAGTCCGGCTCGTCCACGATGCGGGTGCCACGTGGGGTGAGCAGGGTCGACCCGCCGCCCAGGTGGATGATCCGCGGCGCAGCCGGCATCCCGCGCAGCGTGGTCACCAGGTTCTCCGCCGCGTTCCGCCACAGCTCGCGTTCGCCGCCGCCGATGGCCACGACCAGCGCGTCCACGTCCGGTGCCAGCTCCCGCACACTCCGCTCGCTGGTCGCGTCGCCGGTGACCGTCCGTACCCCCGCCGGCAGGTACGAGGTGGCCTCCGGGCGGCGGACGGCGGCGATCACCCGGTGCCCCCGGTCGACCGCCTCGGCGGTGATCCGCGACCCGGCGGTGCCGCCCGCGCCAAACACGACGATGGTGCTCACGATCGCCTCCCACCCGAACCTGGACCCGTCTTCAGGCTAGGGAGCGGCCGCCCGGGAGGTGCCGTAACGACGAACCCGGCCGTACGTTCGGGTGACTCGAAGGCTCGCATAGATCGAATACGGTGAGTCGCGCAAGATCCATTGAACCCAACGGGGGAGTCATGAAGCATCTCTCTGCCCGACGTCGGCTGCTCTCCTGGGCGGCGCCGGTCACGCTCGCGCTCACCGCTCTCGGACCCGCGTTCCCGGCGCACGCCGCCGCAGCCGGCACCCCGACTCCGGCCGTCGTCGGCCCGGTCGACAAGGACCTCAACGGCGACGGCGTACCCGACCTGGTGACCGTCGGCGGCACCGCCGGCCTTGGCTCCGGTGTCTGGACGGCGCGGGGCCGGGTCAACGCGACCACCGGCGCGGGCACCGGCCGCGTGAAGGTCCCGGCCGTGAACATCGGGGTGTACGGCAACGGGGTTTACGGCACAGACAACCCGCCGTCGGAGTTCGACGGCGCCCAGGTGATCACCGGCCGCTTTTTCGGCACTGCGAACCAGGACTTCCTCGCCTACTACCCGAGTGGCATCAACACCGGGGGCGGCAGCTTCATCGCGGGCGTCGGCGACGGCACGATGGTCAATCCCTATGGTGGCGGCGGCCAGGTGAGCCTCATGTCCGAATTCCTTGCCGACGAGTACGGTAACTTCCCGATCCAGCTCGTCAACGGGTACACGGCAGACGACGTGGACACCGCCATCCCGGACCTGATCGGCATCGTGGGCGACGCGACCAACGGATACCGCGTCAACTACTACCCGAACATCGGGGCACCCGGCCTCTACTTCCCCCGTCTGCCGCTCAACAACGCCACCCCGACCGGCGGCAGCGACTGGCAGAACTGGACCCTGGCCAGCACCGAGCTGGCGTCGGGGGCGGCGCTGGTGTTGCGTAACGCCACCAGCGGTGACCTCTACCTCTGGCAGGGCGTCACGATGACCGACAACGGCGACGGGACCGGCACGCTCGCCTACACCCAGTACCAGCTCGCCTCCGGCTGGAACACCGGCGTCGCGATCAGCGGCCTCACCGCCGCCGACTTGAACGCCGACGGCGTGGCCGACCTGTGGGCCGTGTTCCCGGACGGGACCGTGCGCACGTACCTGATCTTGAAGCTGTCCGCGACCGGTACGGCGAAGGTGCGCGCGATCCAGGCGCAGCAGCTCGGCTGAGCCACGGCACCGGGGGCCCGTCGTGGCAGACGGGCCCCCGGTACCGGTCAGTCGACCAGGGCGGCGTAGACGAGCTGGCGCAGCTGGGAGCGCAGCGGGTACGTGCTCGACGGCATCAACTGGGTGAAGAGAAGCGCGGTGATCTCCTCGGCCGGGTCCACCCAGAACGCGGTGCTGGCCACCCCACCCCAGTAGTACTCGCCGACGCTGCTCGGCACCCGGCTGGGAATCGGGTCGTCGACCACCGCGAAGCCGAGGCCGAAGCCGATCCCGTCCAGGGTGGTCTCGGCGAAGCCGCCGGTGGACAGGGTGCCCAGGTCCTGACCCTCCGGCAGATGGTTGCGGGTCATGAAGCGCACCGTGCGCGGCCCGAGCAGGCGTACCCCGTCCAGCTCGCCGCCGCGCAGCAGCAGCTGCGTGAAGCGGTGGTAGTCGGCGGCGCTGGAGATCAGGCCGCCGCCGCCGGAGAACAGGGCGGGCTTGCGGTAGGCCAGCGAGCCGAGGCTGTCGTAGCGGACCGCCCGCCCGCTGCGCGGCTCGGGGACGTAGAGCGCGGCCAGGCGCTCGGCCTCGTCGCCCTCGACCCACCATCGGCTGTCGGTCATGCCCAGCGGGCCGAAGATCCGGTCGGCGAAGAACGCGTCGAGGCTCTGCCCGGACACCACCTCGACCAGTCGGCCGAGCACGTCGGTGGCGACCGAGTAGCCCCAGGCGGTGCCCGGCTGGAACAGCAGCGGCAGCTCGCCGAAGGCCGCGCAGGCGCCGGCCAGGTCGACGTCCGCCGGCGGGTACAGGTCGTAGCCGGCCGCCCGGTAGAGCCCGTCGACCACGGAGGTCTGCATGAAGCCGTACGTCAGACCGGCGGTGTGGGTGAGCAGGTGCCAGACCCGGATCGGCTCGATCGCCGGCACGGTGTACGGCTTGAGCGTCGACCCCTTCGAGTAGACCCGCAGGTCGGCGAACTCCGGCAGCCAGCGGCTGATCTCGTCGGTCAGCTCGAAGCGGCCCTCCTCCCACAGCATCATCGCCGCGACCGAGGTGACCGGCTTGGTCATCGAGTAGATCCGCCAGAGCGTGTCGGCCTCGACCGGAGCGCCCGACTCCCGGTCCCGCAGCCCGTACGTCGAGGAGTGCGCCACCTCGCCGCGGCGGGTGACCACCACCTGCCAGCCGGCCAGCCGGCCGTCGTCGACGTACCGGCCGAAGTGCTCGTCGATCCGGGCCAGCCGCGCCGGGTCGAAGCCGATCTGATCCGGGTCCTTGCTCCGCGCCACACTCACGCCGCCGAACCTACTAGCCGGTACGCCGGTACCGGAAGGGGCTGCCACCGACCGACCGGCCGGCCGGCTGTCGGCGGCCGGCACTAGCCTGGCCGAATGCCGGAGCTGACCGAGGACGTGACCTTCCGCCACGAGGACTGGTACGGCGAGGAGCTGACCGACCGGCACTTCGTGGGCTGCGAGTTCTTCCACGTGGACCTGACCGAGGCGGTGAGTCGCGGCTCCGTGTTCACCGGCTGCACGTTCGGCAACGTGCTGTTCAACGCCTCCCGGCACGTCGACTCCGCCTTCACCCGCTGCGTCTTCAAGCGGTGCAACTTCTTCGAGGTCGAGTTCACCGGCTGCAAGCTGGTCGGCAGCACCTTCGCCCAGTGCGACCTGCGCCCGTTGACGGTGGCCGGCGGCGACTGGTCGTTCGTCGCGCTGCCCGGCGCGGACCTGCGCGGCGTCCGTCTGACCGACGTGCGGATGCGCGAGGTCGACCTGACCGGCGCCAACCTCACCGGCGCCACCGTGACCGGCGTCGACCTCTCCGGCGCGCAGCTGCACAGCTCCCGGCTCGGCGACGCCGACCTGCGCGGCAGCGACCTGACCGCGCTGGACCCGACGGTCGTCGAGCGGGCCGGTGCCATCGTCGACGCCGAGCAGGCCGTGGTCATCGCGCAGGCGCTCGGCTTCCGGATCGGCTGACGCGAGGGCGGTCAGGATCGACCGGAGTCCCGGCCGGCTGCCCGATACCGTCCGGTTCCGGACTGGACACGCCCGCCCGTCCGGATCTAGCGTGTCGTCCACGCCGGATGCGAGCGCAAAACGGCCCACAGTGGACGGTGCGATCCGCGACGCTGGATGGCGGCCGGGCGGTGGAGGTGGAGGGGTCGGTGGCGGACGAAGACCGCACGCGGGCGGATTCGGGGGCCGGGGACGAGCCGTCCGACCGACCAGCGAGGCACCGGCCGCGCGCCGGCATCACCGGGCATGCCCGCAGCACACTGCGCCGACTCACCAGCGACCGGAAGCGGCGGCGCTGGGCGGTGCAGGGGCTCGCCGTGCTCGTCTGCCTGGTGGGGCTCGTCTCGTACCTCGGCACCCGGTCCGGCCCGGAGTCCGGCGACGATCAGGCGGGCCGCCCGGGCGGCGTGCCCGCCGGGGCCACCCGCCCCACCGGCTTCCCGGGCGCGGAGGGTCGCACCCTCGAGGCCGGGCCGGCGACGCCCAATCTGCGTCCTCGGCAGCGTCCGCCCTCGCCCGACCCGACGCCGTCGGTCAGCGCGCCGGCCCCGCCGCCGCCGTCCCCGTCAGCGCCGGTGCTGTCGGTGAGCCGGGCGGAGGTGCCCGCCGAGGTCGACCTCACCGCCGTGGGCACCCGGGACTGGATGCACTGGGGCCTGCACGGCGGCAAGTCGACGGTCCGTAAGCGCGCCGGCTCCGGAGAGATCATCGACGGGGGTGGCGCCGGCACCCGGGTCGGCTGGGACGGCAACCAGGAGGTTGTCAGCTGGCGGGACGGCACGTCGGAGCGTTCGGTGAGCGGCAGCCCGAACGGCGTCTACACCTGCGGCGCCGGCAACGGGTTCAGCCTCGCCGTCGCCGGCAGCGGCGAGCCGCGTGTCGTCCAGCTCTACGCCGGGACCTGGATGGCCCGGGGCCGGCTGGAGGCCCGGCTGTCCACCGGCGGCCCGGTCAGCACCGCGCGGCTGGAGGACCCGTACACCAGCCAGAGCGCCCAGTTCACCATCCGGTTCAAGCTGCCGAAGGGCGCCCGGCTGCTGCTGACCTGGACCGTCGAGAAGGCCTTCACCGAGCACTGCGGCAACGTCGGCCTCCAGGCCGTGGCGGTGCGCTGACCGGCGGCTGTCGCCACGGTGTTCGGGCTGCCCGCCACGGATGGCGGCAGTAGCCTGGGCGCGAGGGCCACCGATCCGTGAGGAGTGCCGATGACGTCCAGCGAGCAGGTGGTGGACAGCCCCAGTGGCTGGGTCGCCGAGCACATCCAGCGGTACGTCGAGACCGGCGGCGCCGAGGGGCACGAGTGGCGGCCCGGGGTCTACACGCTCCTGCTGACCACCCGGGGCCGGCACAGCGGCAAGCGGCGCCGCACCGCCCTGATCTACGGGCGGGACGGCGACGACCACCTGGTGGTCGGCTCGCAGGGCGGCGCCCCGAAGCACCCGGCCTGGGTCCTCAACCTGCTGGCCGAGCCGCAGGTCGAGGTGCAGGTCGGCCCGGAGACGTTCACCGCGCGGGCGCGCATCGCGACGCCCGAGGAGAAGCCGCGGATGTGGGCCACGATGACCGCCATCTGGCCGGCGTACGACGACTACCAGGCCCGGACCGACCGGGAGATCCCGGTGGTGGTGCTGGAACGGTTCTGACCTGGCGTCCGTCATGCCGCGCCGGACGGCGGGACAGGTTGTCCGTCGCACTCGGTTGATGGCGACGTAACTTTCTGCTGTCTCCGTCCCACCGTCCAGTGTGGAGGCACCGCAGATGAGCAGCAGTACCGCCCACCGTGTCCGTCCGGCCGTTTCGTCCGGTGCCGGTGAAGCCCCGGGGGAGGTGCTCCGCGACATCCCCCTGCCGCCGTACGTGACGGGGGAGGACACCCAGTTCGCGGTGCGGGCGGTGGTGGTGCACGCGCCCCGCCGGTGGTCCGGCGGCATGGTCTGCCGTAACGACGCCAGCCCGCACCCACGCCGGCTGCACCGCTGGGGCACCCGGGTGCTGGCGCTGCGCGGGCTGCGGGCCGCCGAGATCGCCGCGCTCATCGAGCGGGGTGACCCGACCGCGGTGGTTCCCCCACCGGACCGCCCGGCCTGATCCGGCCGGGGGCGCGGGGCGCCCCCGGCCGTCGGTCAGCAGGTGATCGGCTTGACCCAGGAGCATTCCACGCCCTCCGGGGTCCGTGGCGTCTCCGGCACCGCCGGCGGTGCAATCCGTGCCGTGGCCGCGCCGTCCTCGCGGTAACCGGCCAACGCCACGGCGATCTGGTCCTCCAACGGCTTCACGGACGCGGTGAGGTAGTTGTTCAGCAGGATGGAGAACGCCAGCAGCCGGCCGTCGGCGCTGGTGACATAGCCGGACAACCCGGAGACCCCGGTCAGGCTGCCGGTCTTGGCGTGCACGTTGCCCGCCGCCGGGGTTCCGGCCATCCGGCTGCGCAGCGTGCCGCCGACGAACCGGTCGGGTTGCCCGGCGATCGGCAGGGCCGCGTACCAGGTGGCGAACCAGGGTTCGGCCCGGACGGCGGCCAGCAGGTCGACGAACTCCGTGGCCGGAACGAGGTTGCGCCGGGACAGCCCGGAGCCGTCGCGCTGGCGCAGCGTGCCGGTGTCCATCCCGGTGTCGGCGACGTACTCGCTGATCGCGGTCAGCCCGGCCGACCAGGTGCCGGAGCCGGAGAGCACCCGGCCGATCTCCTTGGTCAACACCTCGGCGTGCCCGTTGTTGGAGAGCTTGAGGAACGGCGTCATCAGCTCACCCAGACTCATCGAGTCGTGCCGGGCCACCGGATGCGCGGCCTCCGGGGTGGGCTGACCGAGCACGGTTCGACCGAGCACCCGGACGCCGTGCCGGTGCAGTGCCGCCCGGAACACGTCGGCCGCGTAGCCGGTGGGCTCCCAGACCGTCACCCAGTCGCTGGCCGGCTCGTCGCCGACCGCGATCTGCCCGCTCACCACGATGGTGTTGCCGCCGTGCTCGCGTTCGATCGAGATCGAGGTCTCACCACCGGCGACCGTCTCGGCGCGGTTGTCGATCCGGACGTACCCGGTGGGTGGGGTGGTGTTGACGACCGGCGGGGCGCCGGCCCGGTCAGCCGGGGCGGCGTGCACGATCACGGTGCCCGCGTCGTAGTCGGTGTCCGGCGCGACGGTCAGCGCGGAGACCTGGGCGGCGTAGTAGTAGGGCTCGTCGTCCCAGGTCCAGTCGGGGCCGAGCCGGGTGCGGTCGTACCGGGTGTCGTCGGCGATCAGGTTGCCGGTCACCACCCGGACACCGTCGGCCGCGACCTGTGCGGCGAGCGCGTCGTAGTCGGCCGCGAGCATGGTCGGGTCGCCGCCGCCCCGCAGGTAGAGGTTGCCCGAGAGCAGCCCGCCTCGGCGCTTGCCGGTGGTGCGTACGTCGGTGCCGAAGCGGTGACCCGGGCCGAGCAGTTCCAGGGCGGCCGTGGAGGTCAGCAGCTTGGTGTTGGAGGCCGGGATCAGCCGCCGGTCCCCGTTGCGGTCGTAGAGGGTCTGCCCCGTGCCGGTGTCGACCACGACCACCGACGCCTGCGCGCCGGTCAGCCGCTGGTCGGCGAGGATCGTGTCGATGGCCGCGCGCAGGCGGGTCGTCGCGGGGGTGGGCGACTCGGCGGTGGCGACGGGCGCGCCGGCGGTGGCCGCGGTGGCGACCAGCGCGACCAGCGCGAGGAGCCGGGGAAAGAGACGGCGATGCATGCGCTGATGCTGCCACGAAGGTATTCGCCGGAGAAGGGTCTCGGGCGAAGGATATTGCCAAACCCCGTTACGTCGGTCGGCCGACCGACCTGTCGTGCCCGCCCCAGTAGTGTCGTTGCGCCCCCATGACCAGCGGTGCCACCAGCGCGGCGAGGGCCCCGCCGAGCAGCGGGAAGACGATGAACAGCCAGAGCTGCCGCAGTGCCACTCCGCCCTCGAAGACGGCCGGGCCGAAGGCGCGGGCCGGGTTGACGGCGGCGCCGTCCAGCGTCACGCCGACCAGCTGGGTCACGGCCAGGGCCAGCCCGATCGCCACGCCGGCGGTGCCCGGATTCTCGCTGCGACTGGTGACCACCAGGACGACCAGCACGAAGAGGAAGGTCAGCACGATCTCCAGCACGGCCGCGCCGCCCCGGTTGATGTTCGCGCCGTACCCGTTCGAGCCCAGCGCCCCGGTCTGGTCCACCACGTCGCCCCAGCGGGTCAGCGCCCAGAGCAGGAAGCCGGCCACGGTCGCGCCGGCGAACTGCGCGATCCAGTAGGCCACGGCACCGATCACCGAGATCTTCCCGGAGAGCAGCACACCGAGCGTCACCGCCGGGTTGACGTGGCTGCCGGAGAGCGGGCCGATCGTGTAGACCAGAGCCAGCATGACGAACCCGAAGGCCAGGGCGACGACCACCACCCCGCCCTGGACGCGCGCCGCGACGGCGCTGCCCACCCCGAAGAAGACCAGCAGAAACGTGCCGAGGAATTCGGCGGCCGCACGACGGGCATCTTCCATTTCGTCAGCGTAAGGACAATTCGGGCGACCCGGTGCTCGAATCATGGTCTGTGATCGGTGCGACGGCCAGGGCGGGCAGAGCCGCGCCGCGTTCGGCGTTGTACCTCGGGTGGACACCCATTCCGTCGACGTCGTGGTGATCGGGGCCGGCCAGGCCGGCCTGAGCGCCGGCTACCACCTGCGCCGCACCGGCTTCGCCCCGGGCAGCGGCTTCGTCATCCTCGACGGTGACGACGGCCCCGGCGGAGCCTGGCAGCACCGCTGGCCGACCCTGCTGCTGGACCGGGTGCACGGCATTCACGACCTGCCCGGGCGGTCCTTCCCGCCCGGCGACCCGCAGCGACCGGCGGCCGAGCAGGTCAGCGCCTACTTCGCGGGGTACGAGCGAGCCTTCGAACTGCCGGTCCGGCGGCCGGTGCGGGTCCGCGCGGTGCACTCCCGTCCGGACGGCCGGCTGGACGTACAAACCGACGGCGACCGGTGGACCACCCGCGCCCTGATCAACGCGACCGGCACCTGGACCCGGCCGTTCTGGCCGTACTACCCGGGTCGGTCCTCCTTCCGCGGCCGGCAACTGCACACCGCCGACTACCGGGGCCCGGACGAGTTCACCGGCCGCCGGGTGGTGGTGGTCGGCGGCGGCACCTCCGCGGTGCAGCTGCTCGCCGAGGTCTCCACCGTCGCGGCCGCCACCACCTGGGTGACCCGCCGGCCACCCCTGTTCCGCGACGAGGAGTTCGACACCGAGCTGGGCCGGGCCGCGGTGGCCCGGGTGGACGCGGCGGTACGGGCCGGGCGCCCACCGGGCAGCGTGGTGGGCGTGACCGGGCTGCCGGTCACCCCGGAGATACGACGGCTGCGCGAGCGAGGCGTCCTCGACCGGCTACCCGTCTTCGACCGGATCACGCCCGACGGGGTGGCCTGGGCGGACGGACGGTTCGTGCCGGCGGACATGATTCTCTGGTGCACCGGCTTTCGCGCCGCGCTCGACCACCTGGCCCCGCTGGGGCTGCGCGGGCCGGGCGGCGGTATCACGATGGACGGCACCCGCGTGGTCGCCGACGAGCGGATCCACCTGATCGGGTACGGCCCGTCGGCGAGCACGATCGGAGCGAACCGGGCCGGCCGCGCGGCGGTCAACGAGATCCGTGCGTTGCTCGCCCCGGCCCACGCTCTCGACTGATCCGCCTCTATTTGACGGATCGCCCGGCAGCGGGCAACGTAGGCGGTGACGGGGCCCGTCAGCTGCCCCGACGATGCGACGGCGACGACCGTTCGCCCCTCCTGTCGCCTCCGACGTGTGCTCGTACGCGGACCGATTGTCCGGTCTGTGCGGTAACCGACCGCGAGCCGAGAATCCACGAGGAGTTCCGCCAATGCTCACCATGACCGACAATGCCGTGCTCGTCATCCGTGACCTCGCCAACCAACAGGACGTCGGCGAGGACGGTGGGGTGCGTATCGCCGCCGACGCCGACGCCGGATCGCTCACCGTGGAACTGGTGCCCGAGCCGGTGCAGGGCGACCACGTGGTCGACAACCAGGGCGCCCGGATCTTCCTCGACGAGGACGCCGTCGAACTGCTCGGCGACGCCTCGGTGGACGCCACCGTCGACGGCGAGGGCATCATCCAGTTCGGGTTCACCGAGAAGGCGTAGCAGGGCTCAGCCGGCACGGCGGGTCTCACCGCCGCGCGACTGCCGCGGCGACCGCCCCCGCTGCGGCGGTTCCGGCCCGGGATGCCACCCCGGGTCGGCGTCGGCGCGTGGGTGCAGCAGCGCCGTCAGCACGTGCGCCAGGTGGTGCGACGTGCTCCAGGCCGCCCAGTTGGCGGCCGAGCCGGCGCCGGCGCCCCTGCGGGCCCGGCGCAGCAGTTCATGGTCACCCCAGGAGAAGGCCGCGCCGGTGCGCGGCCAGTGCGGCGCCGAGACCAACGTGCGGCACAGGTCAGCGAACCGGTCGTCGCCCCGCCCGCCCCGCCGGGACCAGCGGTAGACCCACCAACCGCCGTCGGCCGTGTATCGCACGGTGGGCAACCGGTCACCCGGTTCACCGGTGCCGGGTACGGCCGGGCCGACGCCGTAGTCGCCGTAGTCGACCCCGGCGTCGGCCAGCCGCTGCCAGAGCAGCCAATCCCAGCGGTCCAGCCGGACCGGCTCGTCGGTGGGCAGCCGGGACAGCGTCGGCGGCATCCCGCCGGCCGCCACCGTCACCGACCGCCAGGCGTGCCGACGGGCCCAGTCCAGCAGCCGGCGTACCCGGGGCTCGGCCAGCCGCACGTCCGCCGGGCAGCACACGTCGCCCGCGTCCACCAGCAGGTCGCACTCCTCCGGCGCCAGGCCGGTGAACCGCCAGATCCGTTCGACGGCGGCGGTGTCCTCGTCCGGCCCGGCCCGGTCCTGACCGGCCCGCAGCCGGACCAGCGCCCGCCGGGCGTACGCCCGGGCCGCCGTGCCGTGCGCGACCAGGCGCCGGTCGCTCTCCGCGAGCCCGATCACGGGCACCAGCGGTACGCCCCAACGGGCCAGCTCCGCGTCCGGCGCGTCGGGCAGGGTGGTGACGTCGACGGCTGGCAGCAGCCCGACCGGCAGCCGGCGCAGTACGTCCATCGTGGTGCGGTCGACCGCGCCGACCTCCAGGATCGGGGCGAGCATCGGGGCGGCGGCCGGGTCGAGGTGACTCAAGGCGTCCAGCTCGCCGCGACGGCTGGCGAGGATGGGGCGGTAGACCGGTTCCGCCGCCCGGCCCCCGTGGGCGGGCACCATACTTCAATCTAGCCAGGTATAGGCATATGTCCCAGCTCGTCGAGCCGGAATTCGGCTGTCCGGCTGTCGGCTCGGCGACTACGCTCGCCCGATGCTCGCGCCAGCTCACCGCTACCGGTCCGACGACGAGGACAGCGCCCGCTGGGCCGGCTTCCCGTTCCGGGACGGCGACATCGTGATCAGCACCCGATCCAAGAGTGGCACCACCTGGATGCAGATGATCTGCGCGCTGCTGGTGCGGGGCACCCCGGAGCTGCCGGCGCCGCTGACCGAGCTGTCACCGTGGCTGGACTGGCTGGTCGAGCCGCAGGACGCGGTGTACCGCCGGTTGGCCGCCCAGCCGCATCGGCGGTTCATCAAGACGCACACGCCGCTGGACGGTCTGCCGCTCGACCCCCGGGTGCACTACGTGGTGGTGGCCCGGCACCCGCTGGACATGGCGGTCTCCCTGTACCACCAGGCCGGCAATCTGGACCGGGTGCGGCTCAGCCAGCTGACCGGCCAGACCGTCCCGGCGGGGCCGCCGCGAGCACGGATGCCGGTGGGGCAGTGGCTGTCGAGCTGGGTCGACCGGGGGGCGGACCCGCGCGCCGAGCTGGATTCGCTGCCCGGGGTGCTCCTGCACCTGAGCGACGCCTGGGCGCGCCGGCACGAGCCGAACGTCGCGCTGGTGCTTTACGACGACCTGCGGGCCGACCTGGGCGGCCAGATGCGCCGGCTCGCCGACCGGTGGGGTCTCGCGGTGTCACCCGAGCGCTGGCCCGACCTGGTCGAGGCGGCGACCTTCGGCCGGATGCGGGAGCGCGCCGACCGGCTCGCACCGGACACGCTCGGTGTGCTGCGCGACCGCCGGGCCTTCTTCCGTCATGGCGGGTCGGGACAGGGGCGGGACCTGTTGGACGCGCCCGCGCTGGCCCGCTACCGGGCGCGAACGGCGGCGCTCGCGCCACCTGACCTGCTCACCTGGCTGCACCACGACGGCTGACCGGCCGGCGTGGCACGACGCAGGGGTGCGCAGACGAGCGCACGGCGCCGCTTCGACCGTGGTCGGAACGTCGCCGCGCTCTGGCCGTCTCCCACCACCGCAGCCGTTCGGCGGTACGCCGGCAGGGACCTGGCTCGACCGGCCGCCCGCGCCGGTCAGACATGTCGATCCCCGGCCGGCGTGGATCCAAACCTGCCAACCGTGGGGAATTCCACCATCTGCGAGTCCCGGCGTGGCTCGGCGCCGAACGGGGTATGAGCCCGACATGGAGCATTTCACGATCGCGACCGTCGCCGAGAAGAGCCCGGACTTCCGACGGGTGCTGTGGACCGGGCAGCACACGCAGTTGGTCATCATGACCATCCCGCCGGGCGGGGAGATCGGCGAGGAGGTGCACGAGGAGATCGACCAGATCCTGACCTTCGTCAGCGGCACCGGCGAGGCGCGGGTCGCCGGCGAGAAGCGGGAGGTCGTCTCCGGCGACCTGGTCGTGGTGCCGGCCGGCACCAGGCACAACTTCGTCAACACCGGGCCCAACCCGTTGGTGCTCTACACCGTCTACGGCCCGCCGGAGCACGCCGACCAGGCCGTGCACCGGACCAAGGAGGAGGCGGACGCGGCCGAGGAGGCCGGCGAGGACGAGCCACCCACCGCGTGACGCGGCCGACGGCGGTCTGATCCGGGCCGATCGGGGTACCCGCGACGGGTGGAGCAGCAGCCGGCGATCTCCGACTACGGATTCCTGTCCGACTCCCGCTCCGGCGCGCTGGTGAGCAAGCACGGGTCGATCGACTGGTGGTGTCCGCCCCGGTTCGACGGCGCCTCCGTGTTCGGGCGGTTGCTCGACCCGCGCGCCGGGCACTTCCGGTTGGCGCCGGTGGGCGTGGGCGGGCAGGGATACCGGGTGGAGCGCTCGTACCGGCCGGACACGCTGGTGTTGCGCACGGTGCACCACACCCCTAACGGCAGCGTGGCGGTCACCGACGCGCTCGCCGCCGAGTTCGGCGCCCGTGCGCACGAACTCGGCCAGAACTCACCCGCCGTGCTGATCCGGGTGGTCGAGGGGCTGTCGGGGCGCGTCCGGATGGCGTTGGACTTCGCACCCCGTCCGGAGTACGGCCTGCTCACCCCGTACCTGCACGAGCAGCCGGACGGCACGGTCGTGGCCGGGGCGGGCCCGGTGACACTGTTGCTGCGCTCCGCGGAGCTGCCGCTACGGGCCGGCCGGGACCGGGTGACCCACGAGTTCGAGGTCTCCGCCGGCCAGGTGATCGGGGTGGACGTGGCGTACGGCGCCACGTACGGCGACCCGCCGGTCCGGCTGGACCCGGTGGCCGCGCTCGCCGACACGGTACGGGCGTGGGAGGCGTACCGGGAGCCGCACCAGTATCCGGGCCGGTACCCCGAGCTGGTCCGGCCCAGCGCGACCGTGCTGACCGGTCTCACGTACTCCCGCAGTGGCGCGATCACCGCCGCGCTGACCACGTCCCTGCCGGAGCAGATCGGCGGTGACCGCAACTACGACTACCGCTTCGCCTGGCTGCGCGACTTCTCGATGACCATGCGGGCGCTCTGGGTGGCGGCCTGCCCCCACGAGGCGTCCCAGCTGTTCGCCTGGGTGTCCCGCTCGATCGGCCGGATCGGCGACGAGCCGGTGCCGGTGCTGTTCGGGCTGGAGGGGGAGCGTGACCTCACCGAGCACGACTGCCCGCAGCTGGCCGGCTACGCCGGCAGCCGGCCGGTCCGGATCGGCAACGACGCCTGGCGGCAGCGACAGCTGGACGTGCCGGGGGAGGTGATGTCGGCGGTCTGGCGGCTGCGCGACTACCTGGGCGGGACGTTCGACGGGGAGCTGCGGGAGATGGTGCTCGGGCTGACCGAGCAGGTGGCGAGCACCTGGCATCTGCCGGACCGGGGCATGTGGGAGGCCCGCGACGGGGACCAGCACTACCTCTCCTCGAAGGTGCTCTGCTGGATGACCATGGACCGGGCGGTGCGGCTCGCCGACCGGCTGGGCGAGCGGGCCGCCCCGGACCGCTGGGCCAGGATCCGCGACGAGATCCGCGACGAGGTGCTCCGGCGGGGCTGGAACGAGCGGATCGGCGCGTTCACCGGCGCGTTCGGCTCGGCCGAGCTGGACGCATCGGCGCTCTTCCTGCCGGTGGTGCACTTCCTGCCGGCCACTGATCGGCGGATGCGCTCCACCATCGAGGTGGTGGAGCGGGAGCTGGGCACCGACGACGGTTTGGTACGCCGCTGGTCGACCGACCCGGCCGGCTTCGTGCTCTGCTCGTTCTGGCTGGTGGAGTGCCTGATGCTGGCGGGCGAGCGGCGCCGGGCCGAGGAGCTGTTCGAGCGGGTGGTCGGGCGAGCCAACGACGTGGGCCTGTTCAGCGAGCAGATCGACCTGGTCACCGGTGCGCAGCTCGGCAACACCCCGCAGGCGCTGTCGCACATCGGCCTGATCAACGCGGCCTGGCGGCTGACCGATCCGTACAGCTTCTGACCGGTCGACCGCCCCGCCTTCCGGTGAATCCTGCAACAGACCTGCAAGCGCAAGGCATTGACGTTGATGCGTACGCGGTCCTAGCCTCGAAGATGCGGGAAAGCCCTTTCCCACGGCTTTGATCCCGCTTCACCCCGCTCCGGACACCGGGCATCCGACGGGGCGCACCGATCCCAGGCCATGGCGTCACGCCGTGCCGGCACGTCCCCGTACGGACGGCCGCGGGATCGCCACCACACGCGTCAAGGAGGACAGCTGTGCAGAAGAGACGACTCCCCGGCCGACGACCACTGCTGCTCGCGGTGGGCGCCGGCGCGACCGTGGCCGCCCTCGCGGCCGGCATGACCTCGGCCTTCGCGGCCACCGTCTTCACCGACGACTTCAACGACGGCAACACCACCGGGTGGTCCAAGTCCGGCGGCACCTGGACCGTCGACGGCTCGGGCGTGCTCAACCAGTCCAACGCCGGCAGCTCGCTGGCCCGGCAGTTCGCCGGCCAGACCAGCTGGACCGACTACTCGGTGCAGGCCCGGGTCCGGCCGGCCAGCTTCGGCTCGTCCAGCGCCCTGGTCGGGCTCGCGGCCCGGTCCAGCAGCAGCACCAAGATGTACCGGCTGGCCCTGCTCGGCTCCGGACGGGCCGAACTCCAGGCCGTCAACGGCAGCGCCATCACCTCGATCGGCTCCGCGTCGCTGGGCATCGGCACCGGCAACTGGTACACCCTGCGCATCGAGGCCAGCGGCAGCACCATCCGCGGCTTCGTCAACGGCACCCAGATCGCCGCCGGCAGCAACAGCCTGGTCGGCGCCGGCCGGATCGGCCTGGTCACCGCGTACGCCAGCGGCGGCTTCGACGACGTCATCGTGGACGCGTCCGGCGGTGGCACCCCGCCCCCGACGACCCCGCCGCCCACCACGCCGGGCCCGACCAACCCGCCGCCCGCGGGCTGGCCGACGCCCACCGGGAACCAGAAGGTGGACGCGACGATCCCGGTCTCGGGCACCTTCGACGGCGGGCTCAGGCGCTACTACGGCATCGGCGACGGCGGCCAGAGCGAGAGCCAGGACCCGATGTTCGAGCTGGCCGCCGGTGCCACCCTGCGCAACGTCATCATCGGCGCGCCCGCCGGTGACGGCGTGCACTGCGAGGGCAACTGCACCCTGATCAACGTCTGGTGGGAGGACGTGGGCGAGGACGCGGCCACCTTCCGCGGTGGCACCACGTACACGGTCGACGGCGGCGGCGCCCGCTCGGCCAGCGACAAGGTCTTCCAGCACAACGGCTCCGGCACCGTCACCATCAGGAACTTCCGGGTGGAGAACGCCGGCAAGCTCTACCGGGCCTGCGGCAACTGCTCCACCTCGTACCAGCGGCACGTGGTGATCGACAACGTGATCGTCCGCGACACCGACGCGATCGCCGGCATCAACACCAACTGGGGCGACACCGCCCGGTTCAGCCGGATCACCATCGTCGGCGACCCGGACCGGGACACCTCGATCTGCGTCAAGTACCGGGGCGTGCCGAAGGGCAGCGAGCCCGTCCAGATCGGGGAGGGCGCCGACGGCGTCAACTGCCTCTACGCACCGTCCGACATCACCTACCAGTAGGCCGGCACCGCGGCACCCCGCGGACCGCACGGTCCGCGGGGCGCCCGCCGGCTCAGGCCAGCACGGGTACGCCGGAGACGTCGACGGTCTCCGGATACTTCAGCCCGGCGCCGGTGTTGAGCACCACCACCCGCTCACCGGCCCGGATCCAACCGCCCGCGCGCAACTGTCGTGCCGCGGTCAGGCAGGCGGCCCCCTCCGGGCAGAGCAGCAGCCCCTCCCGGGTGGCGAAGGCCCGCAGGTCGGCCAGGATGTCCGCGTCGTCGACGGCCACGGCCGTGCCGGCGGAGTCCCGCAGCGCCGCCAGGATCAGCTCGTCGCCGAGCGGCGCCGGCACGGTGATGCCGAACGCGACGGTGTGGGCGCCGGCCCACGGCCGGGCCCGATCCTCGCCGGCGGCGAAGGCCCGCACGATCGGCGCGCAGCCGGTCGACTGCACCGCCACCAGCCGGGGCAGCTTGTCGCCGATCCAGCCCAGCTCGCGCAGCTCGTGCAACGCCTTGTGGATGCCGATCAGCCCGACACCGCCGCCCGTCGGGTAGATGATCACGTCGGGCGTCTGCCAGCCGAGCTGCTCGACGATCTCGTACCCCATCGTCTTCTTGCCCTCCAGCCGGTAGGGCTCGCGCAGCGTGCCGGCGTCGAAGATCGCCCCGGCGGACTCCGCGACCAACTCGGCCACCCGCCGGCTCGCGTCGCTGATCAGCCCGTCGATCAGGCGCAGGTCGGCGCCGGCCGCCACGCACTCACGCCGGCAGATGCTCGGCGCCGCCAACGGCATGACGATGGTGGCTCCCATCCCGGCCCGCGCCGCGTACGTCGCCCAGGCCGAGCCGGCGTTGCCGTTGGTGGGCATGGCGATCCGCTCGACGCCCAGCTCGCGGGCCCGGCTCACGCCGACCGCGGCGCCGCGCGCCTTGAACGAGCCGGTCGGCATCAGCCCCTCGTCCTTGACCATCAGGTCCTCGATGCCGATCTCGGCTCCGTACGCCGGAGCGCGCAGCAGTGGCGTCCAACCCTCGCCGAGCGTGGTGACGTGTCGAGGGTCGGCGACCGGCAGCAGCTCCCGGTAGCGCCACAGGTCGGCCGGGCGCAGCGGGAAGCGCTCCGGGGTGACCGCCTTCGCCACCGCCGCGAGGTCGTAGCGGGCCAGCAGCGGGGAGCCGCACTCGCACAGGTTCTGCAACCGGTCGGCGGCGTACTCCCGGCCGCAGCGTGGGCAGTCCAGGTGGGTCAGGTACACGTCGCTCCTCGCCGTCAGACCGCGTCGATGCTGAGCCAGCGCCCGCTGCGCTTCCCCGGCTCGTAGACCGAGTCCAGCCGCTTGGCGACCACGCCGGGCAGGCCCTGCTCACGCCCGGTGCGCAGGGCCTCGTCGCCGGCGCCGGGGAACCACGGCGGAGTCTGCCAGTGCGTACCGGTCAGCGCCAGCCCGTCGAGCAGTTCCCGGCGTTGCGCGTACGGCAGGTCCACGCTGCTCACGCCCTCCAGCCAGAGCAGGTCGACCAGGAGGTACTGGGCGCCCGCCGGGACCCGGCCGCCGCTGGACGCGCCTGCCGGGCGCACCCGGCCGGCGCCGTCGATGCGCACCAGCACACCGTCCAGCACCGCCTCGGTCGGGGCCAGCGCCTCGGCCAGCGCGCGCAGCCACGGGTATCCGCCGGTGATCTCCTCGTCGGTCTCCGAGAGCAGGCGCAGCCGCCCACCGGAGACGTACGCCATCGCCCGAACCCCGTCCCAGCGCAGCTCGTAGCCCCACCCGGCGACGTCCCGGGGGAGCCCGGCGGCGGGCGTGGCGTGCATCGGGCGGACCAGCTCGGGCATCGGCGTCCAGCCGGGCGGGGCCGGGTCGGTACGCCGGACCATCCAGTCCCGGCCGCCGGTGGCGAAGAGCACGTACCGCCCGGCGGTCCGCTCCCCGGCGAGGGTCACGATCACCTCGTCGTCGCGCCACTTCTCCGAGCGGTAGGTGCCGCGGTCGTGGATGACCATCCGGCCGCCGCCGTACTCGCCGGCGGGGATCTCGCCGTGGAAGTCGAGGTACTCCATCGGGTGGTCCTCGGTGTGCACGGCGAGGTGGTTGTGGCCGGGGTCGCGGGGCAGGCCGCGCGGCACCGCCCAGGACGCCAGCACCCCCTCGTGCTCCAGGCGCAGGTCCCAGTGCAGGCTGCGGGCGTGGTGCTGCTGGATGACGAAGCGGGCGGCGCCGTCGCCGGGGCCGGCCGCCGTCGGGCTCCGCGCCGGCACCGGCTCGGGTGTGCGGGCCGCGTCCCGCCGGCGCCGGTACTCCTCCAGCCGGTCCGTCACACCCGCATTCTCCGGCAAACCGGACCGTCCCGCTGGACACCTGAGTGTCCGGTTCGCTCGCCGGCCGGGCGTCGGGCGGGTAGAACGGTCCATATGGACAACACGGACCAGCCCACCGTCCTGCTCCCCGGTGACGTGCGGATGCCCCTGCTCGGGTTCGGCACCTGGAAGGCCACCGGCCAGGCCGGTTACGACGCGGTGCTGGCCGCGCTCGACACCGGCTACCGGCACATCGACACCGCCACCCTGTACGGCAACGAGCGGGAGGTCGGCCGGGCGGTCCAGGAGAGCGGGATGCGCCGCGAGGACATCTTCATCACCACCAAGGTCCCGCCGGACCGGGTGGGCCGGGAGCGGGAGACGCTGGAGGCCAGTCTGGAGGCGCTCGGCGTCGACCAGGTGGATCTCTGGTTGATCCACTGGCCGCCGTCCGCCACCGACAGCATCCCGATGTGGCGGGAGTTGCTGGCCGCCCGGGACGAGAACCTGGCCCGGGCGGTGGGGGTCAGCAACTACAGCACGGCGGAGATGGACGAGCTGATCCAGTCGACCGAGGAGAATCCGGCGGTCAACCAGATTCGGTGGGGCCCGATGCTGTACGACCGGCAGCGGCACGCCGAGCACCGGGACCGGGGAGTGGTGCTGGAGGGGTACAGCGCGTTCAAGACGACCGACCTGAGCAATCCGGTACTCACCGGGATCGCCGGCGCGCACGGCGTCTCGCCGGCGCAGGTGGTGCTCCGCTGGCACATCGACCACGAGATCGTGGTGATCCCGAAGTCGGTGACCCCGGAGCGGATCAGCGCCAACTTCGACGTCTTCCACTTCTCGTTGACGGCGGAGGAGATGCGCGAGATCGACGCGCTCGGCAACGCCTGACGAGACCCGGTTCTGCCAAATTCCTTCAGTGAGCGGCTCGCGCATGAAGGGTATCGACATCGACGCTCATGACGGTATAGCGTGCCCGTCATCACGTTCGTCGATGCGTTCGAACCCGCCGTCGCTGGAGGATCGCCATGGCCCGGTCACCATCCATCCGTCTGCGCCGCCGAGGGATGCTCGCCATCCCCGCCCTGGTGGCCGCCGCGCTGACCACCGTCGTCCGGCCCGCCCCGGCGAGCGCCGCGCCGAAGGCCGAGTGCCTGGCCGACCTGCTCGGGGGCTCCTGATGGCCACCATTCCCTGGCTGGTCGACGTGCTGCGCGCCGCCGGGGTCCAGGTCGTCGTCGAGGGGGACTGGCTCAACCGGATGCGGCCCGGCTCCTTCGACCCGATCGGGGTGCTCTGGCACCACACGGCCTCGACCTCCAGCGCAAGCAACCCGCACCCGGCGCTCGGCATCTGCATCAACGGCCGACCGGACCTGGCCGGCCCGCTCTGCCAGGCGCTGGTCGACTACAACGGGGTGTTCCACGTCATCTCGGCCGGCCGGTGCAACCACGCCGGGGTCAGCGGTGGCAGCGGACCGATCCCGTCGGGAGACGGCAACACGCTCATGATCGGGTGGGAGATCGACTACAACGGCGTCAACCAGGAGATGACCGCCGCGCAGTACAACGCGTCGATCGCCGCCACCGCCGCTGTGCTCACCCGGCTGGGCAGGGACAGCAGCTACGCCCGAGGGCACCGGGAGACCAGCACCAGCGGCAAGATCGACCCGTCCTTCATCGACCTGAACGTGATGCGGTCCGACGTGGCCGCCAGGATGGCCGGCGGCGGCACCGCGTGGTCCTCCACCGTGGACAACACCACCGCCGGCCGCTTCACCGCCAGCGCCAACTGGGGTGTGTCCTCGTACTCCGGCCAGCGGTACGGCGCCGACTACCGGTACGCGGATCCGGTCGCGGCCAGCGACGTCGCGTGGTACCGGTTCGCCGTCCCGGCCACCGCCAGTTACCGCGTCGAGGCCTGGTGGCCCGCGAACGCCGGCTACAATAGCGCCGCGCCGTACATCGTCGCCACCACCACCGGCAACCAGACGGTCCGCGTCGACCAGCGGATCACCGGCGGGCAGTGGCGTGTCCTCGGCACGTTCACCCTGCCGGCCGGTGACGCCAACCGGGTGGGCGTGAGCCGGTGGAGCAACGGCACCGGCCTGGTCATCGCCGACGCCGTCCGCCTTACCCGGGTCTGACCCGCACTGCCAGATCGACTCGATTTCCAAGAAGTCGGGGTATCCCAGGTGTGAGGACGCCCCGACTTCAAGGAACCCGAGTGGACATCACCGGTGGGGCGTGACCGGATGGCCACGCCCCACCGTTGGCCGGTCAGGTGCGGGCGCAGGTCGCCCCGTTGAGCGAGAAGCTCGTCGGTGACGAGTACGCCCCGCTCAGGGTCCCCTGGTACCCGAAGCTCGCGGTACCCCCGGGTGGAACGGAACCGTTGTGGCCGACGTTCCGGGCGGTCACCGCGGACCCGCTCTGGCTCACCGTGGCGTTCCAGGCGTTGGTGACCTGTTGCCCGCTGGGCAGGTTGTAGGTCAGCGTCCAGCCGTTCAGCGCGCTGGACCCGGTGTTGGTGATCTGCACGTCGGCGGTGAAGCCGTTGTTCCACGAGTTCGGCGTGTACTTCACCGCGCAACCCGCGCCACCCGGCGGCGGCGTGGTCGGGGCGGTGTGGTGGGCGGTGGCGTGGTGGGCGGTGGGGTGGTGGGCGGCGTGCCGCCACCGTTGACGGCGGCCGAGAACGAGGTCACCGCGAGGCCGACGCCGCCCTGCCAGGGCTCGAAGCCGGCCTGGATGCTGGTCAGGTACCAGCTGTTGGTGATCGCACCCCGGTTGCGGACGTCGTTGATGAAGTCCAGCACGCTGAAGTTCAGGCTGGAGATCGCCGACGGCGCGACGTACGAGATGACGTTGTTGGAACCGTTGCTGCCCCGCCAGACCTCCCAGGTCCGGCCGGCCAGGGTGGCCGTGCCGACCGGTGAGCCGATGGGCTGGATCGAGCCCTGCCGGTTGAGCCAGATCATGATCTCCATCTGGTTCACCCCGTCCCGCCTGGGCGTCGGGTCCAGCCAGATGTCGTACGAGGCGTTGTAGGTGGCGCCACTGACGTACCGGTAGTTGATGCTGCTGGTGGCGCTGCTGATCTGGCTCACCTGGATCGGCAGGTTCGTGCCGGGGGAGCAGTTGGTGTAGTGGCAACCGAAGAACACCGAGGGGTACGCCGTCGGGGCGCCGTTGGTGGGGCTGCTGCCGTTGAGGGTGGTGATTTCGAAGCCGGTGCTGGTGACATTGATGCACTGCTGGGCGGTGGTGCCCCAGCGGTTGTTCTGCACCACGTACCGGCTCTGGATCACGGTGGAGCCGTACTGCTCGCAGATCTGTGTGTCGGCGGAGGCGTTGCCGCCGAGTGCCACGGCGACGATCGAGCCGCCGAGCAGCAGGCCGGCGGCGACCAGGGCCCGAAGTGGACGTTTCATGACGCTCCTTGACTGCGGCGCGTGCCGGGCGCCGGACGGGTCGGGGCGAAGACGGGAGCGCTCCCACGCTCAATGACACATTTACATGCCTGAAACTCTGGCGCAACCGTACGCGTCAAACTGGTGAAATGTGAGGATTGCCACGCCCGCGCCGCACGGCCGTCGGCGGACATCCAGCTAACCGGTGCGGGCCGCCCAACGATCGGCTTCGGGCGGGCCGATCGGGCCCTGGTGTGCGTCGATAGCGCCGAGTAGCGTGTTGCCTCCAACGCGTGCCGTATCCCCTCCGGAGGCGTACACCACCATGGGTGGCTCCCCCCTGCGCATCCTCGTCGTCGGCGCGGGCATTGCCGGCCTGGCCGTGGCCCGGGCGCTGCGCCTGGTGGGCTTCCGGCCGGACGTCACGGACAAGCTGCCACCGGGGGAGTCCACCGACACGGGCCTCTACCTGCCGGGCAACGCCGCCCGCGCGCTGCACCGGCTGGGCCTGCACGACCCGGTCCGCCCGCTCGGGCAGGTGATCCACCGCCAGCGCTTCTTCGACGCCGCCGGCGTGCCGCTCTGCGAGGTCGACCTCGACACTCTCTGGGCCGGCGTCGGCGAGTGCCGGGCGCTGCCCCGGGCGGATCTGCACCGGGTGCTGCTCAGCGGAGCCGGCGGCGCGGTCCGCCACGGCGCCGAGGTCCGCACCCTGGATCTGCTCCCGGGCGGGGTCGGGGTCTCCTTCACCGACGGCACCAGCACCGAGTACGACCTGGTCATCGGTGCCGACGGGCCGCGATCCTCGGTCCGCACCCTGGCCTCCCTCGGCGGGCCGCCCCGCCCGGTCGGGCAGGTGGTCTACCGGGCCGTGCTCCGCGATGGCCCTCCGGTCACCGAGTGGACCGCCCTGCTCGGTCAGCGCTGCGGGTTGCTGATGGTGCCGATCGGTGCCGGTCGGCTGCACTGCTACGCCGACGAGGCGGGCACCGAGCCGCCCACCGACCCGCTGGCCCGGCTGCGCGAACTCTTCGCCGACTACCGCGGCCCGGTGCCCGAGGTGCTGGCGGCGCTCGACCGGGTGCACGTCGCGATCACCGACGAGGTTGAGCTGGGCCGCTGGCACCGGGGGCGGGTGCTGCTGGTCGGCGACGCCGCGCACGCCACCGCGCCGACCCTGTCCCAGGGCGCGGCGATGGCGCTGGAGGACGCCGTGGTGCTGGCCGAGTCGCTGCGCGCCGCCGGCAGCGTGGAGGCGGCGCTGGTGGCGTACGAGAGCCGCCGCCGCCCGCGTACCCGATGGGTGCGGGACCGGACCCGGGACCGCAACCGGACCCGGGACGTGCCGCCGGCGCTGCGCGACCCGCTGCTGCGTGGACGCGGCGACCGGATCTTCGGTGAGCACTACCGGCTGCTGGTCGGCCCGCTGTAGATCGTGTCCCGCCACCCCACGCGGCGCTGCGACCTGCCGGGGACTATCCTCCTTGCGGATGACGGCCCGCAGATAACCAGCGTGTGCCGAGCGGGACAAACGAGAACCGGAGGCCACTCGTGACCACCGTCGCACCCAAGCCGGTCGTGACCCGGCCCTGGCCGGTCCGGGAGCCGGTCAAGGGGTCGGCCATCGCGCGGCTGCTGCGTACCACGGACGCGAAGCAGATCGGGATCATGTACATGGTCACCGCGTTCGCGTTCTTCATGATCGGCGGCCTGATGGCCCTGATCATGCGGGCTGAGCTGGCCCAACCCGGGCTGCAGTTCCTGTCGCCCGAGCAGTACAACCAGCTCTTCACGATGCACGGCACGATCATGCTGCTGTTCTTCGCGACGCCGATCGTGTTCGCCTTCGCGAACTACATCGTGCCGATCCAGATCGGCGCACCCGACGTCTCCTTCCCGCGGCTGAACAGTTTCGCCTTCTGGCTGTTCCTCTTCGGCGGGTCGATCGCGATCGCCGGCTTCATGACCCCCGGCGGCGCCGCCGACTTCGGCTGGACCGCCTACACCCCGTTGAGCACCGCGGAGCACTCGCCGGGCGTCGGCGGGAACATGTGGGTGGTGGGCCTGGCCGTCTCCGGCCTGGGCACCATCCTCGGCGCGGTGAACATGATCACCACGATCCTGACTCTCCGCGCGCCGGGCATGACCATGTTCCGGATGCCGATCTTCACGTGGAACATCCTGGTCACCAGCCTGCTGGTGATCCTGGTCTTCCCGCTGCTGGCCGCCGCGCTCTTCGCGCTCGCCGCCGACCGAATCATCGGGGCCCACGTGTACGACCCGGCGACCGGTGGGCCGATGCTCTGGCAGCACCTGTTCTGGTTCTTCGGGCACCCCGAGGTGTACATCATCGCGTTGCCGTTCTTCGGCATCATCTCGGAGATCATTCCGGTCTTCTCCCGCAAGCCGATCTTCGGCTACAAGGGTCTGGTGGCCGCGACCATCTCGATCGCCGCGCTCTCCATGAGCGTCTGGGCGCACCACATGTTCGCCACGGGTCAGGTGCTGCTGCCGTTCTTCAGCTTCCTGAGCTACCTGATCGCCGTGCCCACCGGTATGAAGTTCTTCAACTGGATCGGCACCATGTGGCGAGGCCAGATCAGCTTCGAGACGCCCATGCTCTGGGCGGTGGGCTTCCTGGTGACCTTCCTCTTCGGCGGTCTCACCGGCGTGCTGCTGGCCAGCCCGCCGGTCGACTTCCACGTGTCGGACTCGTACTTCGTGGTGGCGCACTTCCACTACGTGCTCTTCGGCACCATCGTGTTCGCCGTCTTCGGTGGCATCTACTTCTGGTTCCCGAAGATGTTCGGCCGGATGCTCGACGAGCGCCTGGGCAAGGTGCACTTCTGGCTCACCATGATCGGCTTCCACACCACGTTCCTGGTGCAGCACTGGCTGGGCAACGAGGGCATGCCCCGCCGGTACGCCGACTACCTGCCCGGCGATGGTTTCACCACGCTGAACGTGATCTCCACCATCGGCGCGTTCATCACCGGTATCTCCACGCTGCCGTTCATCTACAACTGCTGGAAGTCGTACAAGACCGGCCCGGTGGTCGAGGTGAACGACCCCTGGGGTTATGGCAACTCGCTGGAGTGGGCGACGAGCAGCCCGCCGCCGCTGCGTAACTTCGACCGGATGCCCCGGATCCGCTCCGAGCGGCCGGCGTTCGACGCGAAGTTCCCGGAGCTGGCAGCCGGCGGCCAGAGCCTGGCCGGTCCGCCGGAGGGTGGCTCTAAGCCGCTCACCAGCGAGTCGGACGGCGGTGCCAGCTACCGCGAGGACACCGCCAGCGACATCGACCGGAACTGACACTCAGCTCCGTAGCTGTACGACGGGCGCCGCCACCGGGACCACCGGAAGCGGCGCCCGTCGCCATTCCCGCCTCGCCTCGGCTCGGCCCGGCGCTTCTCGGCTCGGCCCGTCACGGCTGGGGCCGGCTCGTCACCGCCCGCGTCGGCCCGCCGCCTGACGGGTTCCCCGGGCCACCTGTACCTGTTGAGCCTTATACCTCTGAGGTATATCTATGACTTACAGGTATAACCCTTCTCCGGCACAGGCCCGCCGGGCAGCGGCACGGGCGGCACGGCAAACCGGTTCCCGCCCGAGCCCGGGGGACTTCCCACGCGAGCCGGTGAGGTTCGTTGGCCAGCCAGGCAGGGGAGGTTCGTTCGTGGCAAGGCCGCGACGTGCCGGCTTCAGCGGGCCGCGGCGGGGGTGAGGTCGGTCTCGACGGGCGGGGGCGGGGTGGCCGCGTCCGCGTTGCGGCGGCGACGCAGCTCGATCGGGAGCACCACCAGGGTCACCAGCGCACCCAGCGCGCCGGTCACCACGAAACCCCAGAGCGGGGCGCTGGCGTCGATCACCGCACCGGCGAGCGGCGCGCCGACGGCGATGCCCACGGTGACCGCGGATCCGTGCAGGCCCATCGCCTCACCGCGCACCTCTGCCGGTGCCAGCCGGCTGACCGCGTCGGAGGAGGCCGCGATGGTCGGCGCGCAGAGTGCCCCGGCCGGGATCAGCGCCAGGCAGAGTAGCCACCAGTGCGCGCCGCCCAGCCCGACCGGGATGGTGCAGAGGCCGAGCGCCGCGGTCAGCGCCAGCGGGGAGAGTGAGCGGTGCACGGCACCGTAGGCGAAGCCACCGAACAACGAGGCGACCGCCCAGCCGGCCAGCACCGCGCCGGTCCAGCCGGCCTCACCGCTCTCCCGCAGCACGGCGACCACCGCCACGTCGGTCCCGCCGAGCACGAGGGTCGCGGCGGCGCTGACCGTCAGGACGGCGAGCAGCCGGGGGGTCAGCCACTCCCGGCGGGGCACCCTGCGCCGCGGGCCGGTGGGCTCGGCGACGCCGCGGATCGGTGGATTGAGCAGCCACAGGGCGATCCCGGCGGCAACGATGCCGGCGCCGACCAGGTAGAGGGTGGTCCGTGCGGAGATCGCGGTGACCAGGGCCACCGCCAGCGCCGGGCCGATCATGAAGGACAGCTCCACCGACATCGAGTCCAGCGCGTACGCCGGGCGGCGCTGGTCCTCCGGAACCAGCGCGGCGATGGACTGCCGGACCACCGAGAAGATCGGCAGGGCGAGCGAGCCGGCGACGAAGGCGGCAGGCAGCAGCAGCGGGTACGGCAGCGACGGCGCGGTGGCCCAGAACACCGCCTCGGCGATGCCGGTGAGCACCAGGACCGGGCGCAGGCCACGCCGGTCCACCAGCCGACCGAGCAACGGGCCGCCGATCGCCGCGCCCACCGTGATGGCCGCGCCGACCAGGCCGGCCGCCCCGTAGCCCCGATCGAGGTCGAGCACCACGTGGAAGGTCAACGTCACCCCGGTCGCGGTGAGCGGGATCCGGGCGAGGACGGCTACCAGCAGCAGCGACCGCAGGCCGGGCAGAGCGAGCGCTTCCCGGTAAGGCTTCATGTTCACGTGGGTCCGTACCTCCGGCGACATCCTCGACCGGCGGCGGGCCGATGACCAACCAATTACCGCCTCATGCGGCCCTGATCACAGGCTGACCGTGCAGGGTCACCCCGGCGCCGTCCATCGCCCGCAGCGCCACGTCGGTGGTGTCCGGAGCGACCGCCGCCGTCAGCTCCAGCAGCACGGTGGTGGCGAAGCCCTCCCGGGCGGCGTCCAGCGCGGTCGCCCGGACGCAGTGGTCGGTGGCGATGCCGACCAGGTCGACCCGGTCCACGTCGTGCCGGCGCAGCCAGTCGGCCAGGCACTCGCCGTCGTCGGCGTGCCCATCGAACCCGGAGTACGCCGCCGCGTGCTCACCCTTGTGGAAGATCGCCTCGACCCGCTCGGTGTCCAGGTCGGGGTGGAACTCCGAGCCGCTGGTGCCGACCACGCAGTGCCGGGGCCAGGACTCCACGAAATCCGGCGGATCGCCGAAGTGCGCACCCGGGTCGATGTGGTAGTCCTTGGTGGCGACCACGTGCGCCCACCGGTCCGGCTCGGTGGCGATCAGCCGGGAGATGCCGGCGGCCACCCCCGCGCCGCCAGCGACGGCCAGCGAGCCGCCCTCGCAGAAGTCGTTCTGCACGTCCACGATGATCAGCGCATTGCGCACCGGGCGCTCCTCTCGTCACGGCCGCGCCCGTGTGGCGGGCCCCGGGTGATCTCAGTCGGCGGGTACGACGGTGACCGGCACGGCCGGGTCGCCGGCGGAGAGCTTCAGCCCCTCCCACGGGATGGAGATCAGGCACTCCCGCAGGTGTTCCCGCGACTCGTCGAGGGTGGGCAACTCCACCGGTTCGCCGTCGACCACATACGAGCGCTGGAGCATCCGGTCGTTGGGCTGTCGGTCCGGCACGCCCTGCGGGCAGATGACCTCCTCGGTGGCGGTGCCGGTCGGCTTGTGCCGGCGGACCGCGACCTTCCGGCCGCCGATGGTCGCCTTGTGCTCGGAGCGCTTCACCACCGGCCGCCCATCGACCTCGACGAGCTTGTAGACCAGCCCGGCGGTGGGAGCCCCGGAGCCGGTGACCACGGCCGTGCCAGCGCCGTACATGTCCACCGGCCCGGCGGCCAGCGACGCGATCGCGTACTCGTCCAGGTCACCGGAAACGATGATTTTGGTCTCGGTGGCGCCCAGCGAGTCCAGCAGTTCCCGGGACTGCTGGGCGATCACCGCCAGGTCACCCGAGTCGATTCGCACCGCCCGCAGTGCCGGCCCGGCCACCGCTATCGCGTTGCGGATGCCCTGGCTGATGTCGTACGTGTCGACGAGCAGCGTCGTGTTGTTGCCCAGCGTGGCCACCTGCGAGGCGAACGCGGCCCGTTCGTCGTCGTGCAGCAGCGTGAACGCGTGTGCCGCAGTGCCCGCCGTGGGGATGCCGTAGTGCGCACCGGCGGCGAGGTTGGAGGTGAACCGGAAACCGGCCAGGTACGCGGCCCGCGCCGCGGCCACCGCGGCCCCCTCGTGCGCCCGGCGCGCTCCCATCTCGATCAGCGTCCGGCCGCGTGCCGCGGTCACCATCCGGGCCGCCGCCGCCGCCACCGCGCTGTCGTGGTTGAGCACCGAGAGCGCCAGCGTCTCCAGCACCACGCACTCGGCGAAGCCGCCGGAGACGGTGAGGATCGGCGAACCGGGGAAGAAGAGCTCACCCTCGGCGTACCCGTCGACGTCGCCAGTGAAGCGGTAGTCGGCGAGCCAGGCCGCCGCCGCGTCGTCGACCACCCCGGTCCGACGCAGGAAGTCGATCTCCGCCGGGTCGAACCGGAAGTCGCGGATCAGCTCGATCAGCCGGGCCGTGCCGGCGACCACGCCGTACCGGCGCCCGGTCGGTAGCCGGCGGCTGAACACCTCGAAGACGCAGCGGCGGTCGGCGGTGCCGTCCTTGAGGGCTGCGCTGACCATGGTCAGCTCGTAGTGGTCGGTCAGCAGCGAGGGGCGGAGGGTGCTCACCGCCCCAGCCTAAGGTTCAGCTCGCGTCGCCGCCCTCGTGGCCCGGGATCGACCGGAGGGCCGCCCACAGCTCGGCCCTGCCGGTCATACCGAGCTTGGTGTAGATCCGCTGGAGATGGTTCTCCACCGTTCGTGCCGAGAGGTAGAGCCGCTCGGCGATGGCTCGGCTGGTCGCGCCGTGCGCGGCGAGCCGGGCCACCTGCCACTCCCGCTCGGTCAGCACCGGCGCCCCGGCGTGCAGCGCCGGCGTACGGATCAGGTCGCAGCGGCTGAGCAACCCGGCGAGGCGCTCCCGGGCGTCGCCGGGCGCCGCCGAGTGCTGCCGACGCAGCCGGTGCAGGGCCTGGGCGGTGGCCTCGGCGGCGTACACGTGCAGCTCCAGCGCGACGTAGTCGTCGGCGACCGCGAGCAGATCCGTGGCGGCGTCGGTCACCGCGGCCCGGGCGTGCCGGGCCAGCAGCGGCGGGAGCACGCCGTCGACCTGCTCAGAGAGCTCGGCGAGGCGCTGCGCGACGGTGCGCCGGCCGCCGTCGGAGCAGGTCGGCCCGACCGGCGCGCCGGCCTGATCCAGCCGGACCAGGTCGTGCAGGACGTGCACCTCGTGCCCGGCGAAGCCGTCCGAGCGCAGCCGGTCCACCAGGTCGTTGAGCTGTTTGATCGCGCCGGGCAGATCGCCCGACGCGGCGAGCACCGCGCCGCGGGCCTGCTCCAGCCACGGGTAGAGCACCGCCATGCCCGGTGCCTGGGTGCGGTCCGCCTCGGCCATCGCCTCGGTGGCCTGCGCCGCGTCGCCGCGCAGCGCCGCCGCCTGCGCCCGTTCGGCCTGGGCCAGACCGGCGTAGACCCGACTGGTGGCCAGCACCGCGCAGGCGCCCAGTGACGTCCGCATCGCCCCGTCGCTCTGCCCGCGCATGCGGGCGGCGTACGCCTGGAGGATGGCCAGGTATCCGGTGCCGAGCCGGAAGTCCCCCGCACCCGCGAGGTCGGCGAACTCGTCGGCGACGATCGCGTCGATGCCGACCAGGTCACCGGTGAGCATGAGCCGGGTGCCGCGGGCCAACTCCAGGGCCAGTTGCAGGTACGGCATGTCGGTACGCCAGCTGGCCGCGGCGGAGTGCACCTGGGCGATCGCCGTACCGCTGCTGCTCAGCTGGCCCTGCGCGGCCTGGACGTATGCGATGGTGCTGCGGGCCAGCTCGCGGGCGGCGACGCTGGCCGCCGGCCGGTCCAGCACCCGCTGGCTGAGCCGTACGGCGGTGGTCGTGTCCAGCCGGTGCAGTCGCATGATCGCCTCGAAGGCGTGCACCCGGGCCCGGTCGGCGGAGTCGCTGAGCTGCTCGACACGGGACGCGAGCTCCTCCACCGTGGACTCCCGGCTCAGCCCCCAGTAGCTGACCATTCCCCGCACGGTCAGCCATCGGCAGAGTCGCCGCTCGTCGCTGGGGTCGGGGCTCACCGCGTCCAGGACCTCGATGGCCTCCTCCGGCCGGTCGGCGAACATCAGGATGGTGGCCAGCAGCTCCGCCGCGTCCGACCCGCCGTCGGCGTTCAGCGCGGCGCGGGCCAGCCGGGTCGCCAGCGGCACGTCGTAGCGGGTGAATGCCTGCACCGCGGCGTCCACCAGCAGGGCCGGGTCCTGCGCGGTGCCCGAGTCGAGCCGCCACACCGCCACCCGCAACAGGTCGTCGCGGCGGCGCTTGCCGACTCGCTCGAGCAGCTCGGCGAGGCTCGCCTGGAGCCGTCGGGTGCGACTGACCGGGCAGCGGCGGCGCATGACCTCGCCGTAGAGCGGGTGGGCCAGCCGGACGTTGGTCCGCCGGTCGTGCTGCACCACGCTGATCAGCCCACGTTCCTCGGCGGTCTCCACGTCGGCCGGGTTGGCGGCCTGGTTGAGCAGGTGCAGGCCCAGCGGTTCGCCGAAGGCGACCAGCTCGACGACCGCGCGCACGCCATCGGTGAGCTGCCCGACCCGGGTGTCGATCAGGTCGGTCAGATTGGGCGCCAGCTCCAGCCGCCCGGTCCACTTCCAGATGCCGTAGGTGCGCTTGAGCTCCGCGCTGCCGTTGGCGGCGTGCACCAGCTCGCGCAGCAGTAGCGGGTTGCCGGCCGACAGCCGGCCGAGCCGGTCGGCGGAGCCGGCGTCGACCGGGCCGTCCAGGATCGCCGCCAGCAGCCCGGCGGTCTCCGCCGGTGGCATCGGGGTCAGCTCGACGTGCTCGACCAGGTCGTCGGTCCAGAGTGCGCGGATCGGCAGCGGGATCTGCTCGCCGTCGCGCAGGGTGCCGACCACGGTGGCGTTCTCCGCGCGCGCGACGAGGTGCACCAGCGCCGCGGAGGGCGGGTCGAGCAGGTGCGCGTCGTCGATGGCGAGCACGATCCGCCGGCCGGCGGCCTGCTGTTGCAGCACGCTCAGCGCCCAGCGCAGGATGCCGGCGGGCGAGAGGCCCTGGGGCTGCTCGGCGGGGAGGACCTGCACCAGCCCGCCGAACGGCAGCGCGGCGGTGGTGGCGCTGGCCGCGATGGACCAGATCGCGTACCGGTCGGTGGGCAGCGTTCTCACGCCCTCGCGCAGCAGCCGGCTCTTGCCGATGCCCGCGCTGCCGCTGAAGAAGAGCCCTCGGCCGGCCTGCCCGGTCACTGTCGCCAGTAGGCGGTTGAGCTCGGCGGTTCGGCCGACGAACTGCCATCGACTCATCCCGGCAGCATATCCATCGAGACCTGTCTGCGCCGGCACCGTCACGCACCGAAGTTGAGTAATCTCGCGATTACCGGTGAGTATTCGAAGTGTTCCGCCCGGTCATCGGGCCGCCCGTAGTCTTCCGGCATCCGGGTACCGTTACCGGTATTTCCACGCGACCGGACGCCCGGTCGCCTGCAATGGGAGGCCACCCGATGAAGCAGGGCCCTCTCCCCTCGGTCGACTCGCCGGGCGACATGGCCGGCCCAGCTGACCTGCCGCGCTGCGGCCCGCTACCCACCCGGATCGGGGTGACCGGCCCCGCTCCGGACGAGCCGCTCGGCGTGGTCGCCGTCGGCCCCGCCGGCGCCGAGCGTCGCGGCGTGTTCGCCACCCTGCTCGGGCTCGACCCGGTCATGCTCACCGTGCCGGCGGGCAGTTGGCTGGTGGTGCGACACGCCAAGGCGCCCACCCGGGCGGCGTACGTGCCGGGCTACCGCCAACCGCACTCCTACGGCGCGGACCGGGACGCCGCCGGCCCGGCGCTGGCCCGCCCGCCCCGGCGGGTCGAGCTGAGCGTGCCCGAGCCGCTGCTGCGGCACTTCACCCTGGTCGACACGCCGGACACCGGCACGCTCGGCGTCGCCGGCGGCCGGGTGCTGCTCGACGCGGTCGGCCGGGCCGGCGCGCTGCTCTTCGTGATTGCGGCCGATCAGGCGTTCACCGCCGCGGAGCTGAACCTGCTCGCCGAGGTGGCCCCGGCCGCGGTGAAGGTCGTCTTCGCGGTCACCCCCGGCGCGGCGGGCTGGGCCCCGCTGCCCGACGGCGCGGCGACGACGGAGGACGCGGGGGCGTCCGTCCCGCCGGCACACGGCGGGCCGGGGAAGGTGGACCCGGTCGCGGTGACCGTGGCGGCGCACCGCGCGGCGCTGCTGGCCGCGGTGCCCTCGCTGGCCAGCGCGCGGTGGTTCCCGGTCGACGACGCCGAGTCCGCCGCCGACCTACGCCGGGCGCTGGTGGGTTGGGCGGCGCACGAGGGTCTGCGGCGGGCCAGTGCGGATCCGCCGGTGCTGCCCGGCCAGCACGACCGGGTGTCGGTGGTGTCCGACCCGGGGGACTGGTCCGAGCAGCTCGACCGGCAGACCCGCTCCTGCGCACAGCGGATCCGCCAGCACCTCGCGCTGGAGTTGGCGAACGCCCGCCTGCGGGTGGTTCAGGAGATCGTCTTCGGGGTCGGCTGCGTCGGCCTGCCGGAGTTGCTGGACCGGGAGATGGCGGCGTTGTCGCTGTTGGCCACCGCGCAGTGCGACCACGCGGTGCGGGGCATCGTGGCGGACGCCGCGGCCCGGGTGCTCGGCGCGCCACCGGCCGGGGGTGTGCGCCGCCGGATCGCCACCGCCGTGCAGTACGGCCTGACCGATCACCGGCCCGGCCGCGACCTGGACAAGGTGCTGCTGATCACCAGCACGGCCGGCGTGGCCTCGCTGACCGGTCCGGAGGCGATCGACGCGCTCGACGGCTATCCGCGGGCGTCCCGCGACGAGGTGCTCCCGCCGGTCGCGGTGGCGCTGTCCGGTGGATGCTGGCAGCAGTGGCGTACGCCCGGCAATGACGACCACAACGCCGCACGGGCGTGGTCCCAGCGGGCGTTGCGGGAGGTCGAGCTGGGGCTGTCCCGGGAGATCTCCCGACGGTTCGAGGTGATCCGCCTCTCGCTGGGCGCGGTTCTCTCCGATGCAGTCGATCACGGCATCCTGCTCGCCTGACGGCGTGCCTGTGCCCTGCTCCGGCCTCGTGCGAGACCTCGCGTCCAACAGCGTTCAGGGCGAGGCCGGGGACGCCGGGTTGGGTGATCCTCGCCGGGCCGGCGTTCCGGTTCCTCGGTTCCGGGAAACCGGTGGCACGATGGGGGGCATGGCGGCTCCGCAGGTTGCACCGGTCGAGACGCCGGCCACTCACGAGGTGCCGGCGTCCGAGCGGCAGTGGGTGACGATCGTGTGGGACGACCCGGTCAACCTGATGACGTACGTGACCTGGGTCTTCCAGAAGCTTTTCGGCTACAGCCGGGAGAGGGCCGAGCAGCTGATGCTGGACGTGCACCACAAGGGCCGCGCCGTGGTCTCCACCGGCGCCCGGGAGCGGATGGAGCACGACGCGTCGCAGTTGCACGCGTACGGGTTGTGGGCGACGGTGGACCGCTCGTGAGCGCGAGGAGTGAGCCGGTTCTGCGAGCCCCGCAGTCGCGAACAGGGGGGGCATCGTGAGCATGTTCCGCCGCCAGGCCGGCCGTTACGTCGCCACCTTCGCCGTCGACGAGGTGCGGGTGCTGCGCAAGGTCGCCTCCGAGGTGGTCGGTCTGCTCACCGACGGCTTCGACCACACTGACCCGGTCGTCGGCCGGCTCTTCCCGGCGGCCTACCCCGAGGACGCGGCCGGCTCCGCCGAGTTCCGCCGCTACACCGAGGGCGACCTGAAGACCGCGAAGATCGATCAGGCGGGGGCCATCCTGGCCGCGCTGCCGGATGAGGCGGGCGGTGAGGTGCGGCTGGACGCCGAGGCGGCCGAGGCGTGGCTGCGCGCGTTGAACGACGCCCGGCTGGCGATGGGCGTCCGGCTGGAGATCAAGGACGGGACGGACCTGGGTGAGGAGCTGGACGACGCGGTCGCCGAGGACCCGGCCTCCAGCCGGGTGTTCCAGCTGTCGGTCTACGCGTACCTCGGATATCTACAGGAGTCGCTGCTCAACGCCTTGATCGATTAGGCGTGACCGGCACCACTTCAGGCCGGTACCCGGCAGGCGTTAGGCTGGTGCACGTGCTGAGCATCGACCGGTCGATCATCGACGCGATCGTCGCCCACGCGCGCCGGGACCACCCAGACGAGGCGTGCGGCGTGGTCGCCGGTCCCCTCGGCAGCGACACACCGACCCGGCACATCCCGATGGACAACGCCGCGCGGTCGATGACGTTCTACGAGTTCGACTCGATGGAGCAGCTGCGGGTGTGGCGGGAGATGGACGACCGGGACGAGGAGCCCGTTGTCATCTACCACTCGCACACCGCCACCGAGGCGTACCCCTCGCGCACCGACGTCTCCTTCGCGGGCGAGCCGGGCGCGCACTACCTGCTCGTCTCGACTCGCGAGCCCGACTCCGAGGAGATCCGGTCGTTCCGGATCGTCGACGGCGTGGTGACCGAGGAGCCGGTTCGGATCGTGGCGGCTGGGGTCGACCCGCACGCCGTCCAGTCCTACATGTTCGGGCAGAGCCCGGCGACGGTCGACTACGAGTGTTCCGGCCGCTGACCCGTCAGCGTCCGCACCCGTTCCGTCCCGTCACCCCTGGCACACCCGAATGAGGAGCACGACATCATGGCCATCGAGGTTCGCATCCCCACCATCCTGCGCAGCTACACCGGCGGCGCCAAGGTCGTCGAAGGTTCCGGCGACACCCTGAGCGACCTGCTCGCCGACCTGGATTCCCGGCACGCCGGGCTGCGGGGCCGGCTGGTCACCGAGGCTGGCACGCTGCACCGTTTCGTCAACGTCTACGTCAACGACGAGGACGTCCGTTTCCTCGGCGCGCTGGACGCCAAGCTCTCCGACGGCGACAGCATCACCATCCTGCCGGCCGTGGCCGGCGGCGCGTTCGGCTTCGCGGCGGCAGCGGCGATCAGCCAGCACAGTGCCGCCGTGGCCAGCCAGCAGAGCGCGACGGCGGCAGCCCGCGACAGCCGTCGCGGTGCCGTCGCCGCCCGCTGAGGGCGGCTGCCATGGCGCGGTACGACAGCCTGCTCGACGCCTGCGGGGGCACGCCGCTGGTCGGCCTGCCCCGGCTCTCCCCGACGGTGCCCGAGGGCGCCCCGCCGGTGCGGCTCTGGGCCAAGCTGGAGGACCGGAACCCGACCGGCAGCATCAAGGACCGGGCGGCGCTGTTCATGGTCCGCGCCGCGGAGGAGGCCGGCCGGCTCCGGACGGGTGACACCATCCTGGAACCGACTAGCGGCAACACCGGCATCTCGCTGGCCATGGTGGCCAAGCTGCGCGGCTACCGGCTGGTCTGCGTGATGCCCGAGAACGTCTCCACCGAGCGGGTCCAACTGCTCCGGATGTACGGCGCTGAGATCATCTTCTCGCCGGCGGCGGGTGGCTCCAATCAGGCCGTCGCCACCGCCAAGCAGATCGCCGCCGAGCATCCCGACTGGGTGATGCTCTACCAGTACGGCAATGAGGCCAACGCCCGGGCGCACTACGAGACGACCGGCCCGGAGCTGCTGCACGACCTGCCCACCATCACGCACTTCGTGGCCGGCCTGGGCACCACCGGCACGCTGATGGGCACCGGGCGCTACCTGCGGGAGAAGGTCGACGGCATCCAGGTCGTGGCCGCCGAGCCGCGCTACGGCGAGGTGGTCTACGGCCTGCGCAACATCGACGAGGGGTACGTGCCGGAGCTGTACGACGCCTCGGTGCTCTCCCGGCGCTTCTCGGTCGGCACGCGGGACGCGGTGCTGCGTACCCGGCAGCTCGTCGACGTGGAGGGCATCTTCGCCGGCTTCTCCACCGGCGCGATCCTGCACGCCGCCCTCGCGGTGGCGCATGAGGCGGTCCGCGACGGCCGCCGCGCCGACGTGGCCTTCGTGGTCTGCGACGGCGGCTGGAAGTACCTGTCGACCGGAGCGTACGGCGGCACGCTGGCCGACGCCGAGGACGCCCTGGAGGGGCAGCTCTGGGCGTGACCGATCTGGTCTCCGCGTACGGGCCGTCGATGCGCACGTCGACGGCCCGTACGCTGCCCGCCGCGCCGTGAGCAGGTGTCACGTTCGTGACAAGTTCCATTGGATGATTCTTGCCCCCGCGTACCCCAGCGTAGGCTGCGCAGCGTGGCGTACGCGTCGGTAGAGATCATGGCCGGGACGACGGCCGGCTCAGGTGCTACTGACAGTGACAGCGAGAAAACTTGATGCGACTGACCGTCCTGGGTTGCGCCGGTAGCTTCCCCGGCCCCGAGTCGCCGTGTTCGGCCTACCTCGTCGAGGCCGACGGCTTCCGGCTACTGGTCGACTTCGGCCCTGGTTCGCTGTCCAGCCTCCAGCGGTACGCGGGGCTGCACGCCCCGGACGCGATCCTCCTGACCCACCTGCACTGCGACCACATCCTCGACGCCGTGTCGTACGTGGTGGTCCGCCGGTACGCCCCGGACGGTCCCTACCCGGCGCTGCCGGTGTACGCGCCCTCCGGCGCACCGGACCGGCTCAGCGCCGCCTACGGCGACGACGGCTCCGTGGAGGACGTCTACCAGTTCTACGCCCTCCAACCGGGCACCTTCCCGATCGGCCCGTTCACGGTCACCGTCGACCGGGTCAACCACCCCGTCGAGACGTACGGCGTGCGGCTGGAGCACGGCGGTCGGTCGCTCTGCTACTCCTCGGACACCGCGCCCTGCGACGCGCTGCTGCGGCTGGCCCAGAACGCCGACGTCCTCCTCTGCGAGGCCAGCTACCTCGACGGCGTGGACAACCCACCGGACCTGCACCTCACCGGCCGGGAAGCCGGTGAGGCGGCGACCAAGGCCGTGGTCGGCCGGTTGCTGCTCACCCACCTGGTGGCCGCCTGGGGCAGCGAGGCGCACACGCTGGAGTCGGCCGCCGCCGGGTACACCGGGCCGCTCGAGGTGGTCCGGGCCGGCGCCAGCTACGACGTCTGACCCACCTCGCCCCGGCCGCACGTGGTGGTCGATGCGACCAGCGCGCTGCCCGAGGTGCAGGGGCGCCGCCGTCGGTGGTGTCCGGTCGGGGCACCCCGGGGCAGGTGCGGCGCCGCACCGCATAGGGTGCAGGCATGGCGCGACCTGACGGGCGAGGGCCCGATGAACTTCGACCGGTGACCCTGACCCGAGGCTGGAGCACGCATCCGGAGGGCTCGGTGCTCGTCGAGTTCGGCGGCACCCGGGTGCTCTGCACGGCGAGCGTCACCGAGGGCGTGCCCCGCTGGCGCAAGGGCTCCGGGCTCGGCTGGGTGACCGCCGAGTACGCGATGCTGCCCCGGGCCACCAACACCCGCTCCGACCGGGAGAGCGTCAAGGGTCGGGTCGGTGGCCGGACCCACGAGATCTCCCGGCTGATCGGCCGCAGCCTGCGCGCCTGCATCGACCTGAAGGCGCTCGGCGAGAACTCTGTGGTGCTCGACTGCGACGTGCTCCAGGCCGACGGCGGCACCCGGACCGCCGCGATCACCGGGGCGTACGTGGCGCTGCACGACGCGGTGGACTGGCTGGCCGCCCGCAAGGCGTTGGCCGGGAAGCCGGAGAACGTGATGCACCGTTCGGTGGCCGCGGTCAGCGTGGGGATCATCGCCGGCGAGGCGCGGCTCGACCTCTGCTACGAGGAGGACGTGGCCGCCGAGGTGGACATGAACGTGGTCTGCACGGGCGCGGGCGATTTCGTCGAGGTGCAGGGCACCGGTGAGGCGGGCGTGTTCGCCCGGGAGCAGCTCGACACCCTGCTCGACCTGGCCGTCGCCGGTTGCGCCGACCTGGCCGAGGCCCAGCGGAAGGCTCTCTCATGAACAAGGTCCTGCTCGCCACCCGCAATCGCAAGAAGCTGGTCGAACTCCAGCGGATCCTGGACGGCGCGCTCGGCGCGCACCGGATCGCCCTCCTCGGGCTGGACGACGTCGAGCAGTACCCGGAACTGCCGGAGACCGGTCTGACCTTCGGCGAGAACGCGCTGATCAAGGCGCGGGAGGGCTGCCGGCGTACCGGGTTGCCGACCATCGCCGACGACTCCGGGATTGCGGTGGACGCGCTCAACGGGATGCCGGGGGTGTTCAGCGCCCGCTGGTCCGGGCAGCACGGTGACGACCACGCCAACCTTCAGCTGGTGCTGGATCAGATCGCTGACGTGCCCGACGAGCAGCGGGCCGCCTCGTTCGTCTGCACGGTGGCGCTGGTGCTGCCCGGTGGCAAGGAGCACCTCGTCGACGGCCGGCAGTCCGGGCAGGTGCTGCGCGCTCCGCGCGGTGATGGTGGATTCGGCTACGACCCGATCTTCCTGGGCGATGGACAGGACCGGACCAACGCCGAGCTGACCCCGACCGAGAAGGACGCGGTCAGCCATCGCGGCAAGGCGCTGCGCGAGCTGGCCAAGCTGATCGCCAAGGTGCTGCCGCCCACCGCGGCCTGAGACCGGGACAGTCCGGTCGGCAGCCCGGGGTGGCCAGGTGATCGGACGATGGCATGTACTGAATCCGGAAGTCCGGGCATCCGGATCGGCAGGTGGTCGGGGAGACGGGATGGCGTGGGCCGGTAGGCGCGGCGTGCTGGCGGCACTGATGGGTCTTGCCCTGCTGGCCGCCAGCGGTGGTCTCCTGGCCTTCTCGACCAAGACGCCGGAGGGTGAGGCGGCCGGCGCGTGGGTCGTGGAGCCCATCCCGCCGGCGCCACCGCTGACCGAGTCGCGCGACGCCCGCAGCGGTTTCGTCCACCCTGGCGTGCTGGTGCGCAGCGAGCAGTTGAACTTCGTGAGCCGCAAGGTCAGGGCCGGTGAGGAGCCCTGGCGTTCGGCATGGCTCGCCATGCAGCGCAGCCAGTACGCCGAGCTGTCCTGGCGCCCCCGACCGGTGTCCACCGTGGACTGCGGCTTCTACTCCCAGCCGGACAGCGGATGCACCGCCGAGGCCGAGGACGCGGTGGCCGCGTACACCCAGGCGTTGATGTGGTCCTTCACGCGTGACCGCAGGTACGCGGAGAAGGCCATCGACATCCTGGACGCGTGGTCGGGCGTTCTCAAGGAGCACACCAACGCCAACGCGCCGCTGCAGGCGGGGTGGGCCGGGGCGACGTTCGCGCGAGCCGCGGAACTGATCAAGCACACCTACACCGGCTGGCCCCCCGATTGGTTGGCCCGTACGGAGCGGATGCTCCGCACTGTCTACCTACCGACGGTCCTCGCCGGGACGAACGGCTCCAGGGCGGGGAACTGGGAACTGATCATGCTCGACGCGGCGGTGGGCATCTCGGTCTTCCTCGACGATCGCGCCTCGTTCCTCAAGGCCGTCGAGAAGTGGCGGCTGCGGCTGCGGGCGTACGTCTATCTCAGTGGCGACGGCCCCCTGCCCTACGCGCCACCCGGCGACGTCTTCACGAAGACGCAGCTCATCGACTATTGGGGTGGGCAGAACCCGCTCGTCGACGGGCTCGCCCAGGAGACCTGCCGCGACTTTCTGCACACCGGGTGGGGCCTCGCAGCGGCGGCGCATGTCGCCGAGACGGCGTGGATCCAGGGGCGGGACCTGTACGCCGAGGCGCGCGAGCGGCTCACTCGTGCGCTGGAGTTCCACACCGGCTTCGAGCTGGGCAGGCCGGTGCCGCCGTGGCTGTGCGGGGGTCGGCTCGTCACCGGGTTGGCGCCGTCACCCGAGATCGCCTTCAACCACTACGCCACCAGGATGGGGCTCGACCTGCCGAACACCAGGCGCGTGGTGGAGGCCGACCGGCCCGCGGGGCCGGCCGCCTACTTCTTCGCCTGGGAGACGCTGACCCACGCCGGTAACCCCAACTGACCGCACGTCGGCTCCCGCCACCGCGGCCAGCTCTGACCGCTGGACCCCTGTCGACGCGCCCTGGCCTGCGCGCAACGGCCGGCAGCACCCCGTGGCCGGTCGCAACCAGGGGCGTCTAGGCTACGCAGCTGCGAGCCACATCCCGGGCGGCGGCCGCCGTGCCGGCCCAGCCCGATCCAAAGGACCAGGACGAATGGTCGAGTTGGCCCCCTCCACCAGTTCGCCGGAGGTGACCGCAGCGGGTGAGGCGCGCGCGGAAGCACGCCCTTCAGCTCCCCTGACGGATCGACTCGCACGCTGGTCGGTGCCGGTCGTACCGGCCCTCGCCGCGTTCCTCATCGCGCTCTACGGCCTTGAGCGCCGGCAGCTCTGGCGCGACGAGATCGCCACGTGGGCGGCGTCGACGAAGTCAATGGGGGCGCTGCGGGGCCTGGTGGAGGTGACCGACGCGGTCATCGCGCCCTACTACATCCTGATGCACGGCTGGATCGCGGTGTTCGGCGAATCGGAGGCGTCCCTGCGGATGCCGTCCATCATCGCGGTGGCGCTCGCCGCCGCGATGACCGCGGTCATCGGCCGCAAGCTGTTCGACCCGACGACCGGTCTGTTCGCCGGTCTGCTCGTCGCCGTGCTGCCGACCGTCTCCCGGTACGCGCAGGAAGCGCGCCCCTACGCTCTCGCCGCCGCCGCGGTGGCGCTGGCGACCCTGCTGATGCTGCGTGCGGCGGAGCGGCCGACGTGGCTGCGGTGGCTCGCGTACGCCGTGGTGGTGGCCGTGGCCGGGTTGCTGCACATGGTCGCGCTGCTGCTGTTGCCGGCGCACATGGTGTACGTCCTGAGCCTTCGTCAGAAGAGGGTGATCCTGCGCTGGTTCCTGGCGGCGGTCGCGGCTGTCATCCCCGTGCTTCCCCTCGCCTGGATCGGGTCCGAGCAGGCCAAGCAGGTGTCGTGGATTCCGGAGGCCGCCTGGGACAGCACCAACAACGAGATCGTGCGGGTGACGGGCAGTGTCACGGTCAGCGCGCTGATCATCGGGCTGGCCCTCCTCGGCGCCGTGACGCTGGGGCGTCGTGGCGCTCTGCTCGGCACGTGGGCGGTCGCGCCGTTCTATGTACTGCTGCTCATCTCACCGGTGGCGGCGCTGCTCATCCACCGGTACGTGCTGTTCACCCTGCCGGCGTGGTGCCTGCTGGCCGTCGCGACCGTGACCCGGCACGCCCAACCGGCGCCCGGTACGGCGACGTCGTCCTGGCGGCGGGCCGTCCTGCCCGCGCTGCTGGTCGTGCTCTGCGCCGCCTTCGCGCTGCCGATGCACGCGACGAACCGCGAAAACGTCGTGCCGGGCGAGCCCGACCTGCGGGGCGCGGTGGCGGTCCTCGCGGCGGAGGCCAACGCTGGCGACGCGGTCGGGATCCATGCCGGATACGCCAGTCGACTGCAGGACGGTGTGAACTACTACCTTCGCCGGGCCGACGGGCCGGAGCTGAACACGGTCTTCACCGCTTGGCCCGGCGGCGTCGCGACGTACGGGCGGACCTGCCGGAACGGCGACTGTCTCCGCACGGCCGAGCGGCTGTGGCTGGTCAGCGGGTCGACCGAGGCCGACCAGCGCACCGGCATGAATCCGTCGCTGAGCCAGCAGCTCACCGGGTTCGAGCAGGTCCGGGTGGTCCGGCTCACCGGGGTCACCGTGTCACTGTGGCAAGCCACGGGACGGGCCTGAGCAGGGAGTTCCGACGCACCGTGACCGATGTCCACTGTGTCCGGCGACCGCTCGTACGGAGCTGAGCGCACCGCCTGCGCACCGACGGTCCCCGGATGGAGTACGGGCGTTCCGGCCGTATACCCTCGCCGTCGCCGCTAATGCATGGCGGTGTGGCGGGTACACGCCACCCCACCCCTACCGCAGTGGTGAGGCACAGTGAGCGACTCGAAGCCGACGTCTCGTGGGCTGCTGCGGCCGGAGATCCAAGCACTGCGGGCCCTTGCCGTGCTCCTGGTGCTGCTGTTTCATTTCTGGCCGCACCGGATCCCGGGCGGATACGTCGGCGTCGACGTCTTCTTCGCGATCAGCGGCTTCCTCATCACGGCGCACCTCGTGCGCGAGGTGCGGCAATCCGGCTCGGTTCGCCTCCGGGCCTTCTGGGCCCGCCGGATCCGGCGCCTGCTGCCGGCTTCCCTGCTCGTCCTCGTCGCCACCGCGGCGGCCGTCTTCATCTGGGTGCCACAGCTCTACTGGCCGCAGATACTCCGCGAGATCGCGGCGGCGACCATCTACGTCGAGAACTGGCAACTGGCGCACGACGCCGTGGACTACCTCGCCGCGGAAAATGTCCGGTCGCCGGTGCAGCACTACTGGTCACTCTCGGTGGAGGAACAGTTCTACCTGGTCTGGCCCCTGTTGATCGTGCTCGCGGTGGTGATCGCCGGCCGGCTCCGGCGGAAGGACCCGATGGGCGCGATCCGGGTCACGCTCGCCCTGATCGTCGCAACCTCCTTCGCCTACTCCGTCTACGAGACGTCCGCGAACAGTGCCGCCGCCTACTTCGTCACGCCCACCCGGGCGTGGGAGTTCGGGGCCGGCGCGATGCTCGCGACCCTGCCGGGGCTCGGCCGGTCGGCCGGAGAGCGTACCCGGGCGGCGGTCTCCTGGCTGGGCCTGCTCCTGATCGGCGTCGCCGCTTTCGTACTCCATTCCGGGACCCCCTTCCCGGGCTACGCCGCGGCGCTGCCGGTCGTCGGCACGCTCGCCGCCATCTGGGCCGGTGCTCCCGGTCCGCACTGGTCTCCTCTCGGGCCGATGGCCTGGGCGCCGGTGCAGAAGTTCGGCGACTGGTCGTACTCCGTCTACCTCTGGCACTGGCCGCCCATCGTGATCTTCCAGCTGGCGACCGGCGACCGGATGACCTGGCCGGTGAAGCTCGTCGTCATCGCGGGTGTGGTGGTGTTGGCCGCGCTGACCAAGCGCCTCGTCGAGGACCCGGTGCGGTTCGGCGTGTTCACCCGCGGGCGCCGGTTGTGGCCGCAGTACGCGGCCGCCGCGATGTCGATGGCACTGGTCCTGTCCGTCGTCGTCGCCGGAAACCGCCTGCTCGAACAGGGCAGCCAGGCGAACACCTCGCGTCTCGAGCAGTTGTTGGCGGCGGGCACGCCGTGCCTCGGGGCGGGTGCCAGGATCGAGCCGCAACGCTGCGAGGACGGCGCCCTCGGCCGGGAGCTGTTCCCCGAGATGTCGATGCTCACCAAGGACACGGGCTCCGCGTACCGGTGCTACGACCAGGAGCCGGGCGCCACGCTCACGTCGTGTCGCATCGGATCGCGACGGCCCGACGCGACCCGGGTCGCACTCGTCGGGGACTCGCACGCGGCGATGCTCATTCCGGCGATCGAGGGTCAGCTCGACGCTCGGAACTGGGCGGTCGACACCTACGTCGCCCGCGGGTGCATCTGGGCGAAGGTGGACGCCGCAGACCAGTCCGACCCGTGCTACGCGCGACGGCAGGCGATGGCTCAGCGACTTGGTGAGGGCCCGAAGTACGACCTCGTCATCGTCAGCGGGAGGCGGAACGCGAGCGCCGACCCCCGGGCGGCGGGCGGCCAGATCCGCAAATACGTCGAGGCGTGGCGTCCGGTGCTGGAGCGGGGAACCAGGATCGTCGTGGTGGTGGACAATCCGGGGCTCGGCTCGGCCAACCTGAGCTGTCTCGTCGACGACGCGGCGAACGGAGGGGATCCGAGGCGATGCGCCGTCGACCGGCAGGCGGCGCTCGGCACCCGGGACGCCCTCGAGGAGGCCGCGAAGCGGACCGACGGAAAGGTGCGGACGGTCGATCTCACCGACCTGTTCTGCACCGCGACCCAGTGTCCGCTGGTGATCGGCAACGTCATCGTCTACCGCGACACGCACCACATGACGGCGACCTACGCGCGAACCCTGGGGTCCCACCTCGTCGAGCGCGTCGCGGCACGACTCGCAATGTAACGCCGAGCCCGCGACCCACAGGCATGGAAGTTCACCGCGAGATGCAGCCGAAAGTCCATTGCGGTCACCTCGACTTCTCGCTCCGGCGGCGTGGTCGCGGAAAGTGGGCGAAAGAGGGGAAATCGCACTCGGTGCCGTGGCGGTCGCCGGTCGGTTCGCCGTCGACCCGGGCAACCTCTATCGGTTATGACGCTCGCGTATAGTGCCCCGAGGGATGGCGCTGAGAGGATCATGAAATGGACATAATGCCTCGAAAGGCGGCGGCTGCCCCGACTGAGGGCAGTGGCCGGCGCCTCGGGCGTTATCCGTTGGCCACAGCCCAGATCATGGCCGCACTCGCCATGGTAATGATCGGCGTGAAATCATTCTTCGACATCTTCGGCGAAAAGGTCGCGGCCGACACCGTTGACGCCGGCATGGTGGCGACGGTGATTGGCGCCCTCTTCATGGCGGGGTCCTTTGTCGCCATCGTCGTGGCGATGAAGCGTTTCCCGACGGATCTGGCGCCCTCCATCGTCGCGCTGCTGGTTCTCGGCCTGTTCTCCATCATCGGCCTGCTGGCGATATCCGCGCGGGAGGACTTCCTCCAGATCTTCACCACGGCCGACGTGGTCGCGCTCTTCGGTCCGGACGTCGCGCCGAAGAGCGGGGTCATCACGCAGGGCGCCCAGCTCGCGGTCGGGTTCGCGCCGATCATGCTGTTGGCGGTCATGTTCCGCAAGCCTGACTGGTTCTCCGTCGAACGGCTGCGGTGGGTGCTGCTGCTCGTGATCCTCGGCGCCGTCGCGCATTCCGTGATCGCCTGGCTGCAGGTCGTCGGCGTCGTCCCGTACACCTACTTCTTCAACCTGATGAGCGGCAAGGTCGGGCGGGCGTCGGGGGGTTACTTCCATCCGGCGTCCCTCGGCCGGCTCCTGATCTTCGCGGTGTTCATCCTCTACGCCGCCGGTGACCGGCTACGGCTCAGTCCGGTGGCCCGCTACGCCGCCGTCGCGCTCCTGGCCGCCACCGCGGTCGTCAGCACACACCGGATCACCATCCTCTGTGTGGCGTTGGTGATCGTCGCGTTCGAGCTGCGCCGGCTCCCGGAGCTCCTCCGGCAGATTTCCAACCTGCCGTTCCGCACCGCCGTCTGGGGAGCGGTCGTCCTCGTCGTCCTCGTGGTCCTGGCGGCGATCCGTTGGGGCGCCTATCTGTTGGATCGCGCGCTCTTTCTCGTCACGCAGATCGGCTCACTCAATCCGACCAACGACGAGTTCCTGCACGGTCGAGGGCAGATCTGGTTCCGCGTAGCGGAAGTGTGGCAGGACGCGCCCTGGGACATCTGGCTCATCGGGCTGGGCTACGAACCCTGGAACACCCACGCCGATCCGTTGCGCGTCTTCGTGGTGTGGGGATTGCTCGGGCTCATTCTCATGACGATTATCTTCGTCAACCTGTGGCGGGTGACGAAGCGGGCCATCGCGGTCGAGGCGAGGTGGATGCTGACCATCCTCTACGTCCTGACGGTCATCTCCGCTCTCACGCAGAAGCCGACCTCGTACTCGTACTTCATGTGGTTGTTCTTCCTCTCCCTCATTCTTCTTGTCAGATTCTTCCCCCTTTCGAGCACGCCGGTCGGCGCGCCAATCGATGCTGGTGGTGATCACAAATGAGCTCCCCCCTGTTCATTTCGTGGAAGCGTTATCAGCGTCGATCCGACGTGCTGGCCGAGGCGTTGGGCGCCGAGGTGGCGTGGCGCCCGTCCAAGGCGACGCCTAAGATCCTTCGCCCCTTCGACTACGTCGCCCACACGTGGAACGATCTCCAACTGCTCCGCTCGCGTCGGCCATCGTTCGTGGTCGCGCAGGCGCAGCCCCACCTGTCCGCGCTGGCCCCCTACCTCAGCCGGGTTCCGTACATCGTCGACGCGCACAACGGGCAGTTCCAGTCGTGGTGGCGCCGGGCTCCCAGCACCGCGTCGATCCTGCGGGGGGCGCAACTGGTTCTGACCCACACCGAAGAGGCCGACGCCATCGCCCGTGCGGAGTTCCCGGGCCTGCGTACGCTCGTCGTGCACGATCCGCTTCGGGAGATCCCGCCGGCGGCACCACGTGGCTGGGTGTTCGTCGTGGCCACCGTCGCCCCGGACGAGCCGATGGACGTCCTCATCGACGCGATCGAGGCGATGCCGGACGTCACCTTCGCGACCACCGCGCCACTGCACCGGTTGCCGCCGCCGCTTCGTGAGCGCGCGGAGCGCCTGCCCAACTTCACCACCCTGGGCTTCCTCGACCTCCCCGACTACGAGGCGGCCGTCGCCGCCTCGCGCGCGGTTGTCGTGCTGACCGACCGGGACGCCACGCAGCCCAGTGGCGCGTGCGAGGCGCTCAGCGCGGGTCGGCCGTTGGTCCTGTCTCGCACCCGGACCACCGAGGCTCTGTTCGGGAGCTTCGCCACGCTCGTCGCCAACCAGAGCGATGCCCTGGTCGCCGGAGTCCGCGAGGCCATCGACGAGGACCCGGCCGCGGCCGGGCGGATCGCGGCGGCCCGCGAGGCGTGGATGGGTCGCACGGAGGCCGAGTTGGAGATGTTGCGATCGCACGTGCCGGCCGGAGCGGCCGCGTGATGGTCGGACGATGACCGGAGTCGAGGTGCGGACCGGCCCGCCGGCAGGCAGCCGGTCCGGCAGCGGCATGGCGCGCCGCCTCCGCCAGTTGGGCCTGCTCGGGATCAGCCAGGCCGGCGTCACCGTGCTCGCGTTCCTCACCCAGGTGTTGCTCGCCCGTAGCCTGCCCAAGGCGGACTTCGGCGCCTTCATGTCGGTGATGTCCCTGGTCACGCTGGCCGGGCCGCTGGCCATCTTCGGGGTCGCCGAGTTCTGGCTGCAACGGTTCGGACGCGAGGGGTCTCGGGCGTTCCGTTGGGTACGGCCGTCCATCGCGCTGGTCGCGGTCACGTCCGGCCTGCTGGTCGTCGCGCTCGTCGGGTGGGGGCTGCTCGACCGGCATGATCCCGACACCGGCGACCTTCGGATCGGGCTCGCCCCGATCATCCTGTCGCTTGTCGCAATGGCGCTGTCCGGGTCGGCCCTCCAGTTGCAGGGCGCCTATGGGCGACTCGCGGCGCTGCAACTGGCGCCGCAGGTCGGTCGACTCCTCGTGGCCGTTCTGACCCTGTCCTTCGGGCTGTCGGCGCTCATGGTGGCACTGGGCTACGCGCTCGTGGCTGCCGTCACGGTGGCCATGAGTGTCCTGATGATCACGCCGTTCTGGTACGGGCGGGCGACGCTGGAGGGCCACCTTCCGGTGCGCCGTCGCCCGGCGCGTCCACCCCGGGCTTGCCACCTCGTCGCCGCCACGTGGCTGTTCCTGCTGGGCAGCCTGTTCTACCAGCTCGGCATGCAACTGGGCATCGTCGTCTCCGCCGAGTTTCTGAGCTCGGAGTCCGCCGCGGTGCTCGCCGTGCCCATGACGCTGTTGACCGCGATCTACCTGCTGCCGCGCATCGTCTACCAGCAGTATTTCCTGGCGAAGCTGCACCGGTGGTCCCGCTCGAACCGCAACGCGGTCCTCATCGCGTACCGCGCCGGCACGGTCGGGATGATCGGTCTCGGTCTGCTCCTCGGCGCCGTCGTCGCGCTGGTCGGCCGGTACGCCATTCCCCTGATCTTCGGCGCGGAGTACCGGACCTCCGTCCCGGTGATGGCCATCCTCGCGCTGGCGATCCCCCTGCGCTTCGGCGCTGCCAGTGTCGAGTCGCTGCTGATGAGCGGCGGCCTGGTGCGGCAGAAGGTGCTGTATCAGGGGCTGGGCTCGCTCGCCTACCTGGCCGCGCTGGCCACCGCGATCCCGCTGTTCGGTGTGGCCGGCGCCGCATGGGCGACGGTGCTGTCCGAGGCGATCGTTCTCGTCCTGTTCTGGTCCCGAGCGAAGCGCGACGTCGTGGCGGGCGCCGAACTACCCTCCTGGGCGGAGATCCGACGGACGGTCCTCAGGAGCTGAGCCGGGGTGACCCAGCGGCCCCGACGCCGGTCATCGGGGCCGCCGATGGTCAGGCCAGCGGACCGACCTCGCGTTCGATGGCGGTACGCAGGTCGCGGTCGGACACCGTACGGCGGGCCGCCTCCATGGCCGGAGCGAGGAAGATGTCCGGGCCCGGCTCGCCGGCGAACGCCCGTACCGCCTCGACCGCGGCCCGGCCGGCCGGCGACGGCACCAGCGGGGCGCGCAGCTGAAGGCCGCGTACCGCCGCCAGCAGCTCGACCGCGAGCACGCTGGACAGGTTGTCCAGCACGGTGCGCAGCTTCTTGGCCGCCGCCCAGCCCATCGAGACGTGGTCCTCCTGCATCCCACTGGTGGGCAGGGAATCCACCGAGGCCGGCGCGGCCAGTCGGCGGTTCTCCGCGACGATCCCGGCCGCCGTGTACTGGGCGATCATCAGACCGGAGTTGACCCCGGCGTCGGGGGAGAGGAACGCTGGCAGCTCCCGGGACCGGGTGACGTCCAGCAGCCGGTCCACCCGCCGCTCGGCGATCGCGCCCACCTCGGCGGCGGCGATGGCCAGGAAGTCGGCGGCGAAGCCGAGCGGAGCCCCGTGGAAGTTACCGGTCGACTCGACCCGGCCGTCCGGCAGCACCACCGGGTTGTCCACCACGGAGATCAGCTCGCGGGCCGCCACCGTCCGCGCGAACTCCAGCGTGTCCCGGGCCGCCCCGGCCACCTGCGGCGCGCAGCGCATCGAGTACGCGTCCTGCACGGCGTGCGCCAGGTCGTCCCGGTGCGAGTCCATCACCCGGGAGTCCTGGAGCAGCCGGTGGATGTTCGCCGCCGAGGCCGCCTGCCCGGGGTGCGGACGGATGGCGTGCAGCTCGGGCAGGAAGGGCCGCTCGGAGCCGAGCATCGCCTCGATGCCCAGCGCGGCGGTGACGTCGGCCATGGTGAACAGGTGCGCGGCGTCGTGGATGGCCATCAACAGCATGCCGAGCATGCCGTCGGTGCCGTTGATCAGTGCCAGCCCCTCCTTGGCGGCCAGCTCGATCGGCTTGAGCCCGGCGGCGGTCAGCACGTCGGCCGCGTCCTGCCGCTCGCCGGTCGGCCCGAGCACCCAGCCCTCGCCGAGCAGCACGAGCGCGCAGTGCGCCAGCGGCGCCAGGTCGCCGGAGGCCCCCAGCGAGCCGTGCTCCGGCACCCAGGGGGTGATGTCGTGGTTGAGCAGGTCGAGCAGCGCCTCGGCGACCAGCGGGCGGACCCCGGAGTGGCCGAGCGCGAGCGAGCGGACCCGCAGCAGCATCATCGCCCGGACCACCTCGCGCGGCATCGGCGCGCCCACCCCGGCGGCGTGCGAGCGAATCAGCGCGTGCTGGAGTTCCGCCCGGCGCTCCGGGGCGACGAACGTGTTGGCGAGCGCCCCGAATCCCGTCGAGACCCCGTAGACGGGGCGGCCGGACGACTCGATGCCGTCCACGATGGCCCGGCTGGTCGCCATGGCGTCGATGGTGGCCGGGTCGAGGACGACCTTGGCGGTGCCGCGGGCCACCGCGAGCACGTCGGCGGGGGAGACCCCGGTGGGCTGAATGGTCACGGTCGTCATTGCGGCACTCCGTTGAGCAGGACCTGGCGGATCAGTGGAACACCGGGCCGGTAGGCCAGGTGCAGGTACGACGGCGCGTCCAGGACGACCAGGTCGGCCCGGGCGCCGGGGGTGAGCACGCCGATGTCGTCGCGGCGCAGCGCCCGCGCGCCGCCCAGCGTCGCGGCCCGGACCGCCTCCGCCGGGGTCATCCGCATCTCGCGGACCGCCAGCGCCAAACAGAACGGCATCGACGAGGTGTACGACGAGCCGGGGTTGCAGTCGGTGGCGAGCGCGACGGTGATGCCGGCGTCGAGCAGGCGGCGGGCGTCCGGGTACGGCGAGCGGGTGGAGAACTCGGCGCCGGGCAGCAGGGTCGCCACCGTGCGGGTCCCCGACCCGTCGGTGTGGGCGGTGCCGGCCAGCGCGGCCACGTCGGCATCGCTGAGGTGGGTGCAGTGGTCGACGCTCGCCGCGTCCAGCTCCACGCCGAGCAGCACCCCGGGGCCGGGGCCGAGCTGGTTGGCGTGCAACCGCACGCCCAGCCCGGCGGCCTGCCCGCAGGCCAGGATGGCCCGGGCGTGGTCGACGTCGAAGGCGCCCCGCTCGCAGAACACGTCGATCCACTTGGCGTGCGGCGCGGCGGCGGCCAGCATCGGCCCGCAGACCAGGCCGACGTAGTCGTCGGGGCGGTCGGCGTACTCGGCGGGCACCACGTGCGCGCCGAGGAAGGTGGTCTCGGCGCTGGCCTCGGCGGCGATCCGCAGCGAGCGGGCCTCGTCGGCGACGGTCAGCCCGTACCCGCTCTTGATTTCCATGGTGGTGGTGCCCTGCCGTAGCGCCTCCCCGCGCAGCCGGCGCACGGTGGCGCGCAGCTCGTCGTCGGAAGCCGCCCGGGTCGCGCCGACCGTGGTCCGGATGCCGCCCCCGGTGTACGGCTGGCCGGCCATCCGGGCGGCGAACTCGGCGGCGCGGTCCCCGGCGAAGACCAGGTGTGCGTGGCTGTCCACGAATCCGGGCAGCACGGCGGCCCCGTCGGCGTCGACCCGCCGGCCGGCGGCGGGCGCGTACGCCGCCGGCCCGACCCAGGCCACCCGGCCCTCCTCGACGAGCACGGCCGCGTTGCGGCGGATGCCCAGCGGGCCCTCGCCAGCGCCGTTGGTGACCAGCTCCCCGATGTTGTCCACCAGCAGGCTGCTCATGTGGGAGTCACCGCCTCGATCGAGGCCGACAGCTCAGCCGGCACGTCCACAGTCAGGTGCCGGCCCTCGGCCACCACCACCCGCCCGTCCACGACGACCTGGACGACGTCCGTGGCCCCAGCGGCGAAGAACGCGCCCACCGGCGGCACCCCGGCGGTGCGGGCGCTGTCCAGCCGTACCGTGACCAGGTCGGCCCGGGCGCCGACGGCGATCCGCCCGGCGTCGGCCCAGCCCAGTGCGGCGTGCCCGGCGGAGGTGGCGGCGATCAGCAGCTCGGCCGGCGTGAAGTGGCCGCGGCGTCGAGTGCGCAGCCGTTCGTCCAACTCCACCGCCCGGGCCTCCTCGAAGAGGTCGATCACCGCGTGGCTGTCGCTGCCCAGGCTCAACCGGATCCCCGCCTCGGCCATCCGCCGGGCCGGGCCGATCCCGTCGGCGAGGTCCCGTTCGGTGGTCGGACACAGGCACACCCCGGTCCTGCTCTCCCCGAGCAGCGCCAGGTCACCGCTGGTCGGGTGGGTGGCGTGCACGGCCATGGTGTCCGGCCCGAGCACGCCGTGCTCGGCGAGCAGCGCGGTCGGCGTACGCCCGTGCACGGCCCGGCACTCGTCGTTCTCGGCGGGCTGCTCGGAGAGGTGCACGTGCAGCGGCGCCCGCCGGTCCCGCGCCCAGTCGGCCACCGTGCCGAGCTGGTCGGCGGGGACCGCCCGTACCGAGTGCACGGCCGCGCCGACCCGGGAGTGCCCGTCCGTCGGCTGGAACGCCGTCACCCGCTCGGCCCACCGGGCCGCGTCGCCGTCGCCGAAGCGTCGCTGCGGCCCGGCCAGGGCCCGGCCGTCCACGCCGGCAGTCAGGTAGCAGGTGTCCAGCAGGGTGAGCCGGATCCCGGCGTGCGCGGCGGCCTCGACCAGCGCCTCGCCCATCGCGTTCGGGTCGTCGTAGGCGCCGCCGTCGGGCCGGTGGTGCAGGTAGTGGAACTCACCGACGCAGGTGATCCCCGCGAGGGCCATCTCGGCGTAGACCGCCCGGGCCAGGGCGAGGTAGGTGTCCGGGTCCAGGCGGTCCGCAACGGCGTACATCCGGTCTCGCCAGCTCCAGAAGTCGCCCCGGCCACCGTGGGTACGCCCGCGCAGCGCCCGGTGGAACGCGTGCGAGTGCACGTTGGCCAGTCCGGGCAGGGTCAGCCCGGGCAGCGGCTTGGCGTCGGCGAACACCTCGACCCCGGCGGGCGGTCGGCTGCCCGCGGTCAGCGGCGTCACGGCGGTGATCCGCTCACCGTCGGTCTCGATCAGCACGTCCGGAGTGGGCTCGGCGTACTCGGGCAGCCAGGCGTACTCGGCGAGCCAGCGGGTCACCGGCATGTCAGCTCCTCCAGGACCCGGGCCAGCGCCCGTACGCCGGCGGCGCAGTCGACGTCGGTGGCCGCCTCGGCGGGGGAGTGCGACACCCCGGTCGGGTTGCGCACGAAGAGCATCGCGGTGGGCAGGTGCGCGGCCAGCACCCCGGCGTCGTGCCCGGCGCCGGTGGGCAGCACCGGTGCCGTGAGCAGCGTGGCCAGCCGGCCGGCCAGCCCGCCATCGAAGGCGACCAGCGGGGTCGTCGACTCCTCGGTCACCGTCACCGCCGTACCGTCGCGGCGGGCCCGCTCGGCGAGCTTGCCCCGTACCGCGTCGACCAGCCCGGTCAGCGTCTCCGGGTCGGCGGCCCGGGCGTCCAGCCAGCCGGTCACCTTCGACGGGATGGCGTTGGTGGCGTTCGGTTCGACGGCGACCCGGCCCACGGTGGCGTGCGCGCCGCGCAGCCGGGCCTCCTTGTTGGCCGCCAGCACGGTGAACGCGTAGGTGAGCATCGGGTCGCGGCGGTCGGCCATCCGGGTCGTACCGGCGTGGTTGCCCTCGCCGACCACGTCGAAGCGCCACCGGCCGTGCGGCCAGATCGCGCTGGCCACACCGACCGGAGCGTCCGTCTCGTCCAGCGCGCGGCCCTGCTCGACGTGCAGCTCCACGAAGGCGCCGAACCGGCCCAGCAGGTCCGGGCGGGCGCCCGCCGGCTGGTCGCCGAGCGCCTCGGCGAAGCTCACCCCGGCCGCGTCGCGCAGCCCGGCCGCGCGTTCCGCCGGCAGCGCCCCGGTGAGCAGCCGCGACCCCAGGCACGGTACGCCGAAGCGCGCACCCTCCTCCTCGACGAACGCGGCCAGCACCAGCGGGCGGCCCGGGGTGACGCCGGCGGCCCGCAGCTCGTCCACGGCGAGGAACGCGCTGACGATGCCGAGCGGCCCGTCGTACGCCCCGCCGTGCGGCACCGAGTCGAAGTGGCTGCCGGTCAGCACCGCGTCCCCGGCCTCCGGGTCACCCCAGTGGGCGAACAGGTTGCCGTTGCCGTCCTCGGTGACCGGCAGGCCGCGCCGGTCGGCCTGGGACCGGAACCAGCTGCGCAGCTCCAGCTCGGGCTTGGTCAACGCGTAGCGCAGGTAGCCGCCGCTGCCGGCGTCCCGCCCGACCGGCGCGATCTCGTCCCACAGCTCCCGAAACCTGTTGGCAAGGGGCCCTTCTACAACAGAATCCGATAACAAGGGGCCCTTCCTCACTGCTCGGTCATCGGGGTGCGGACGCCGGTACGCGTGGCGACCTCGCGAGCGATGTCGTAGCCGGCGTCGACGTGGCGAATGACGCCCATCGCCGGGTCGTTGGTGAGCACCCGCTCGATCTTCTGCCCGGCCAGCGCGGTGCCGTCGGCCACGCAGACCTGCCCGGCGTGGATCGACCGGCCGATGCCCACCCCGCCGCCGTGGTGGATGGACACCCAGGAGGCGCCGCTGGCCGTGTTGACCAGCGCGTTGAGCAGCGGCCAGTCGGCGATCGCGTCGGAGCCGTCGGCCATCGCCTCGGTCTCCCGGTACGGGCTGGCCACGCTGCCGGCGTCCAGGTGGTCCCGGCCGATGACGAGCGGGGCGGAGAGTTCGCCGGAGGCGACCATCTCGTTGAACCGCACGCCAGCCTTGTCCCGTTCGCCGTACCCGAGCCAGCAGATCCGCGCGGGCAGGCCCTGGAAGGCGACCCGCTCGCCCGCCAGCCGGATCCACCGGGCCAGCGACTCGTTCTCCGGGAACAACTCCAGGATGGCCCGGTCGGTCGCGGCGATGTCGGCCGGGTCGCCGGAGAGCGCCGCCCACCGGAACGGGCCCTTGCCCTCGGAGAACAGCGGCCGGATGTACGCCGGCACGAAGCCGGGAAAGTCGAACGCGCGCTCATAGCCGGCGAGCTGCGCCTCGCCCCGGATCGAGTTGCCGTAGTCGAAGACCTCCGCGCCAGCGTCGAGGAAGCCGACCATCGCCTCGACGTGCCGCGCCATGGACGCCCGGGCCCGGTCGGTGAACTCGGCCGGCTTCGCCGCCGCGTACTCCCGGGCGTCGGCCAGCTCCACCCCCACCGGCAGGTACGACAGCGGGTCGTGCGCGCTGGTCTGGTCGGTCACGATGTCGATCTCGACGCCGCGGCTGAGCAGCTCCGGGAAGACCTCGGCCGCGTTGCCGACCACGCCGACGGAGAGCGCGCGCCGGTCCCGCTTCGCGGCCAGCACCCGCCGGACCGCGTCGTCCAGCGAGTCGGCCACCTCGTCCAGGTAGCGGTCGTGCACGCGCCGGTCGAGGCGGGTCCGGTCCACGTCCACGATCAGGCAGACGCCGCCGTTCATGGTGACCGCGAGCGGCTGCGCGCCGCCCATCCCGCCGCAGCCGGCGGTCAGCGTCAGCGTGCCCGCGAGGGTGTCCCCGAACCGCTTCGCGGCCACCGCGGCGAACGTCTCGTAGGTGCCCTGGAGGATGCCCTGGGTGCCGATGTAGATCCACGAGCCGGCGGTCATCTGCCCGTACATCGTCAGACCAAGCTGCTCCAGCCGGCGGAACTCCGGCCAGGTCGCCCAGTCGCCGACCAGGTTGGAGTTGGCCAGCAGCACGCGGGGTGCCCACTCGTGGGTGCGCAGCACGCCGACCGGGCGGCCGGACTGCACCAGCATCGTCTCGTCCTCGCGCAGGTCGGTCAGCGTGCGGACCAACGCGTGGTACGACGGCCAGTCCCGCGCCGCCTTGCCGGTGCCGCCGTAGACGACCAGGTCGTCGGGGCGTTCGGCCACCTCGGGGTCGAGGTTGTTCATGAGCATCCGCAGGGCGGCCTCCTGCGGCCAACCGCGGGCGGTGAGCTCGCTGCCCCGTGCGGCACGGACGTGCTGGGTCATCTCGGGTCTCCTCCGGTCACTATCCGAGGAACAACTGACGGCGGGCCGCGGAGGCTTCGAACGCCTCCAGCCGGCGCTGGGTGTCGGCCGGCGCGGCGTCGCAGATCGCCTGCAACAGCACCATGGCCAGGGTCATCGGGGCGGTGTGCAGGTCGAAGACGAGCTGGGCGCCGACCGCGGCGGGCAGCACCACGTCGGCGTGCTCGGTGGCCGGGCTGACCGGCGAGTCGGTGATCGCCACCACGGTCAACCCGGCGGCCCGCGCGTCGCGCAGCGCGTCCAGGGTCTCCCGGGGGTAGCGGGGCAGCACGAAGGCCAGGACCGCCGAGGCGCCAGCCTCGGCGGCCTGCTCCAGGCGGTCGGCGAGCAGGCTGCCGCCGTCGTCGAGCACCCGGACGTCCGGGTGCACCTTGGCGGCGAAGTAGGCGAAGTACGCGGCCAGCGGCGCGGCGGCGCGTAGGCCGAGCACCGGCAGCGGGCGACTGGCGGCGAGCAGCCGACCGGTCTCGGCGATCCGGTCCCGGTCGGCGAGCTGACCGGCGAGGCGGTCGAGGTTGCCCATCTCGGCGCGTACGGCCTGCTGGAGTTCGTTGCCGGCGTCCGCCGGTCCGCCGGGCGCGGCGGTGGTGAGGTCGCGCAACCGGCGGCGCAGTGCGGGGTAACCGTCGTGGCCTAGCGCGACGGCGAACCGGGTGACCGACGGCTGGCTGACCCCGGCCAGTTCGGCCACCTCGGCCGCGGACAGGTACGCCACGGCGGGGGCGTGCTGCACCAGGCAGTGCGCGATCCGACGCTGGGTCGGGGTGAGCCGCACCCCCTGGAACAGGTCGAGCACCCGCTCGGTGGGCGCGGCGACAGCTCCTTCATTCACACCGAGACTCTATGCATGAAAACTTTCAGAGGGCAACCGTTCCTCGCCGCACGTTCCACCCACCGGTTGGTGGACCGACCGGTGGACGACCGGGCGAGCGTCCCCTCTGTAGGATCCGCACGGCGGTCGAGCAGAGGAGTGCGCATGCAGTCGGTTGGCCCGTACCGGTTCACCCACATGCTGGGCACCTGCCCAGTGGGAAAGGCCTGGGCTGCCATCGACGAGCAGGGCCGGTTCGTGACCGTAGCGGTGCTGGACGCCGTGGCCGCGAGCACGCCGGGGTGGCGCGAGGCCTTCGCCGGGACTGCCAACGCCATGTCGCAGAGGCCGGGCGGCCAGGCCTTCGCGTACGCCGACTTCTTCTCCGCCGAGCCGTGGGCGGCCTACCCGGCGGAGGCCGGCCAGGGCGCCGAGAAGTTGTTCCGCGCACTGGGGCAGGAGTACCACCCGGTGCCGACGGACAAGGGCGGCTCGACCGAGGAGGGCGGCTCGACGGAGCCGGTCACCGGGGTGCCGCGGCAGGTCTCCGGGCCGCCGCAGTCGGTGTCCGGCCCTCCGCAGCAGTTCTCCGCGCCGCCGCAGCCGGTGTCCGGCGCCCCGCAGCCCGTCTCCGGTGCCCCGCTGCCTACGTCCGGAGCACCGTTCGCGCCGTGGGCGCTGCACGCCGGCGGGCTGCCGACCGTGCCGCCCGCGCCGATGCCACCGCCCGCCGCCGACGCGCCCCAGTCGCCCGCGCCGGTGTCCGCCGCTCCGGCGGATCCGCCGCCCTACGATCCATTCGGCGCCCCGGTCCGGCGCATCAAGCCGTCGGAGCCGCCGCCGCGCCGTACCGGGCTCTGGGCGGGGCTGGCCGCGCTCGTGCTGGTGGCGGCTGTGGGCAGTGGCGTGGCCATCTGGGCGATCGCCGGCAAGGACCAGCCCGATCCGTACACTCCGCCGACGGCGATCGTCACGGCGTCCCCGGGTGACGCCGCGGCCGAGCCGGGGCTGAAGCCGTGGGCACAGGCCACTCTGTACAGCCCGGAGGAGCGCGCCCTCGCGGTCGCCGCGCCGTCGCTGGTCTTCATCGAGGCGGTCTTCACCGGGTACGTCCGGGACACCAGGACGAACGCTCTGGTGCACCCCCAGCCCGTCTCCTTCATCCGTCGGTGCAGTGGCTTCGTGGTGACTCCTGACGGCCATGCCGTCACCAACGGATCCTGCGTCAAGCCGACCGAGGAGCACGCCCGCTGGCTCGCCGTCGACGCGCTGGCCAGGTTGCTCGTGCAGGAGAAGAAGCTCTCCGCCCCGCAGATCTCCACCTACATCGCGGCCAACCTCGGCAAGGTGCGGTTCACCGGTGTGGAACCGGGCACCGAGCCGACCAGTGCGGTGTACGGCCAGCTCAACACCGGCACGGGCAACGTGACGAAGGAGCCGGCCATCCCGGCCGAGGTCGTCCGGAGCCTGCCCGAAGACAGCGGCAACACCGCACTGATCAAGCTCGCCCAGGGCGGCCTGCCTGCGGTGGAACTCAACCCGTCCGCCAGCCTCGCGGAGGACGCCTCGGTACGCATCCTCGCCTTCACGACCACCGATGTCGTCTTCCGCAACGCCACCTACCGTCCCCAGTCGAAGCTGGTGACGATCACCGGTACGAGCCAGCGCGGACCCGTCTCGATCTACCTCGTCAACGAGGACCTCGGCACGGTGTCACACGGGGGTATCGCCCTCGATCCCGCGGGCCGGGTCGCCGGGCTGATCTACCAGGATCAGGCGCGACCGGACCGTGCCAACCGGGCGGTGCTGCCGGCGTCGACGATCGCCACGCTGCTGACCGAGGCCGGCATCGGCAACGCACTCGGTGACTCCGACAAGCTCTACCGCAGCGGGCTGGACGCGTACTTCGGCGGCGACTCGTCGGGCGCGGTCACGCAGCTTGAGAAGGCCGCGGCGGCGTCACCCGCCAACGTGCTCGCGCAGGCCTACCGGCAGAACGCCGCCGAGCGCCAGCGATTGGAGAACGCGTCGCGGGCGCAGTCGGATGCCCTCGTCTTCGTGCTGGTCGGGTTCGCGGCCGTGTTGCTCATCGCCCTTGTCGTCCTGGTCGTGATGCTCGTCCGTCGTCGCGGCCGCTGAGTGGCCGGTGACGGGACAAATTCGCCGGATCGGACACATGGGAATAAGTGCTGATGATCCGTCTCAGTGATCGCCCTCATTGGTCATTCACCAGCCCACGAAAATTCATGCCCACCCAAAGATCAGATGTTCGGTTGACTCGATTCCCACCGAACGGCCCCGTGGTTCGCCGGCCTCAGCGGGGCGTTCAGCCCGTGTGGATCTGAGCGGTGGCCAGGTAAATCCCTTGTAGGGACAGCGATTTCGATCGACATCCGGCCGCCTGACAGGTGATGGTGTGGCGGTGCGACGATGGTTATACTCCGTCTTGTTGCGCGATGGATCTTCATTGTCGTCGATCGAGGGAAGTCCTGCGAACGCGTCGCTGAAATCGCTGCGAATGGTGGCTTTTCATGGGGGTGGCGAAGATGGGCGGGTCGGATCGTTGTGTCTTGTGGACCGGCGGGGCTGGCGTGCTGGGCGGCCCAGGTAGTACGGGCGGGCTGCGAAACGGCCGCCGTCCGTGACTAACCACCCCGCATACTCTCCCCCTTCCGCGCGTGACTCCGCTGGCAGCACCCTCCCCTCCGAGCACGGGCCCCCGCAGCCGGTGATCGACGGGCCCACGGTGCCCTCGATGCCGGCCGTCGGCGCCTCGACCCTCCCGCTGACGCGGGCAGCAGACCAGGTGACCCCAGCGATCTCCGTCTGCATCGCTGTCCGGGACCGGCCCGAGCTCCTGGTGAAGTCCATCCAGAGTGTGCTCGCCGGCAGCTTCGACGATTTCGAGCTCATCGTGGTCGACGACGGTTCGGCCGTACCCGTTCGGAACGGGTTGGCCGAGGCGGGCCTGCTTGCCGACCGGCGGATCCGCCTCGTCCAGCAAAAGCCGACGGGGATCAGCGCCGCGCGCAACGCTGCCCTACGCATCGCCCGCGGCCGGTTCGTCACCGTGCTCGACTCGGACGACGAGTTGGCCCCCGACGGTCTGGCCCGGATGCAGGATTTCCTTGCTCAAACGGGTGCGCGCTGGGTCTACACCGACTACGAGGAGATCGTCGGCGGTTCGGCGAAGGTGATCAGGCTCCCCTCGTACCCGGATGCGCGTCGGATGCTCCGGTCCGTGTTGACTCGGCCCCGGCTGCCCTTCAAGCACTCCGGCATGACCATCGACCGTGAGTTGCTGCTACAGCTCGGCGGGTACGACGAGCAGATGTCCATCAAGGTGGATGTCGAGTTGGTCCTGCGTGCCCTCAGTAACGGGGTCCACCTGCAGCGACTCGACGAGCCGATCGTTCGATTCCATCGGCACAGCGGCAGCATCAGCCGGCGGCGCATCGCCGGTCTCGTCGCCTGGCGCAAGATGATCAAGATGTACAGCCGTCCACGTGTTCCGGGGCTGGCCCTCGTTGTCGTGGCGGTGCGTGCGGTGAGTGAGATCGGCAAATGGTTGGTCACGGCCGCCGGGCGGTGATCCGCCCCGGTACGGGACGGCGTCGTCGAACGCATGGAACGGCTCCGTGGTTACCGCCTCGACGCCGAGCGATCGGCACCGCGAGAAGCCGGCTCATGACGCTCTGATCCCGGAGCTGTCGGTGTGGTGCGATTTCTCGAAGGACTGGTCGGACCACAGCAGGAGCGCCCGAATCGCCACTAGGCAGGGCACCGCACCGACGCATAAGGTGCACGTCGCGATCTCCCGTCGGGGGCGATGTGGGAAAGGAAGGTCGTGTCCGCGCACACTCAGTTCCTCTCGGCTGTCACGCCACAGCAGACGCCGAGGTTCGACCCCGACCTGGGGGTCATCACGCCGCCTTCCAACGGCATGGCCCGGTCGGTGTTCGCGCGTCCGGTCGCGCCACGGGCCAACTGGCGTCGGCGCTACGTGGCCTGGCTGGTCCTGCTCGATGCCCTCGTTGCCCTGGCCGCCAGCCGGACGGTCGTCGCCCTGCTGGACGAGGCCGACGCCGGCTTCTGGGACCAGCGCGTGTTGGGGAACGTCAGCTCCTTCACCCTCGTGGCGAACATCGGCGTCCCCCTGGGTTGGCTGATCCTGCTCGTCGCCGCCGGGGCGTATGACCAGCGTGCACTCGGGCTGGGCACCGAGGAACTCAAGCGGGTGGCCCGGGCCAACCTCGCGATGGCCGCCACGGTCTCGTTCCTCGCACTCGGCTTCAAAAAGGACCTGTCCCGGGCGACGGTCGCCGCCATCATCATCTGCCTGCTGCTCTACACCCTGGTGGCTCGCTTCGCCGCCCGGGTGGTGCTGCGCCGGATCCGACGCAGCGGGCGGGCCTCGCAGAAGGTGCTGCTGGTCGGCCGGCTCTCCGACGCGCTCGCGCTGCACGAGGTGGTGACCCGCAACTACGGAGCCGGGCTGCACCCGGTCGCCATCCACCTGCCACACCACCCCCGGCCGGGCGAGCGGGTGAACGCTCCGGTGCCGGTCTACGTCGGCTGGGACCTGGTGCCGTTGGTCCAGCAGCTCGGCGCGGACACCATCGCGGTCTGCGGCCCTGCCAGTCTGGAGTCGTACGAGCTTCGCAAGCTCGCCTGGCAGTTGGAGGGCACCGGCCTGAACCTGGTGGTGGTCCCCCAGGTCACCGACGTGACCGGCCCGCGCATCCATGTCCGGCCGATCGAGGGCCTCCCGCTGCTCAACGTGGACGAACCCACCATCTCCGGCCTGTCGCTGCTGGTCAAGACCGTGCTCGACCGGGTCACCGCGCTGGTCGGTCTGGTGCTGCTGAGCCCGGTGCTGCTCGCCATCGCACTGGCCATCAGGTTCACCGACCCGGGGCCGGTGATGTTCCGGCAGACCCGGATCGGCCACGAGGGCCGCGCGTTCAAGGTCTGGAAGTTCCGGACCATGTACACCGACGCGGAGGAGCGGCTGGCCGCCCTGCAGCATCGGAACGAGAGCGACGGCCTGCTGTTCAAGATGAAGGACGACCCGCGGGTCACCCCGATCGGCCGGCACCTGCGGGCGCTCTCCCTGGACGAGCTGCCCCAGCTGATCAACGTGTTGCGTGGGCAGATGTCGCTGGTCGGCCCGCGCCCGCTGCCCACCGAGGACGACGACTACCGCGGTGACGTGCGCCGGCGGTTGCTGGTGCGCCCGGGCATCACCGGCCTCTGGCAGATCTCCGGCCGCTCGGACCTGACCTGGGACGACGCGGTCCGGCTGGACCTGCACTACGTGGACAACTGGTCGCTGGTGTACGACCTCGCCATTTTGTGGAAGACGGCCAGCGTCGTGCTGGCCCGGCGGGGCGCGTACTGATCCCGAATCCGTGGAACGCCGACGGGCGGTGGCCTCCTGGCCACCGCCCGTCGCTGTTCGTGGTGCCGCCTCCGCGGTCCGGGGACGGCGCCCTGCCGGGCGAGAGAACCTATGGCTTCTTCGCGCCGGCGATGATGTCCGGGACAGCGTCCCGGCGCACCGCGTCGTAGAACGACTTGACCCGGTTCGTGTCGGCCAGGACGACGCTCTCCGAACCGATCCGGCCGGTGCCCTTGGTGGGGCTGGTGACGAAGGTCAGGTTGCTGCCGCGGACGCCGCGCATCTGGTTCGCCGTCTCCAGCAGGGACAGCTCCTTGTCCACCGAGACCGAGCTCGAGGTGGCCTTGAGGAACGAGTTCAGCTTGCCGGGGTTGGTGAGGAGGCCACCGGAGGAGGCCTTGTCGATGATCGCCTTGATCACCTGCTGCTGGTGCCGGATCCGGGCGAAGTCACCGTCGGCGAACTGCTTGCGCTGGCGCGAGTAGTCGAGCGCCGCCTCGCCGTCCATCCGCTGCATGCCCTTGCTGAAGGTGCGGAACGGCGCGTGGATCGAGGTGAACTGCTTCTCCGAGTTGACCTCGATGCCGCCCAGCGCGTCGATGATCTCCTTGAACCCGGCGAAGTCGACCACCGCGACGTGGTCCACCCGTACCGCGGTGAACTTCTCCACGGTCTGCACCATCAGCGGAATCCCGCCCCAGGCGTACGCGGCATTGATCTTGGCGTCCCGACCGCCGTTGTTGCCGTTCGCGGATCGGGGCACCGACACCCAGGTATCCCGGGGAATCGAGATCAGCTGAGCGCTGGACCGGTCCTTCGGCAGGTGGGCGAGGATGATCGTGTCGGTCCGCGAGCCGGAGGTCTTCTCCGGGTCGCGCGAGTCGCTGCCCAGGATCATGATGTTCATCGCGCCCTCGACCGTCGCCTGCGGGCGACCCTCCTCCGGCACGCCGTCGAACGCGTCCACGCGATCGATGCCCCCCTCGACGGAGCGCAGGTAGAGGCCACCGGCGATGACCGCTCCACCCCCCACCAGCGTCACCACCAGAAGGCTGATCAGGAGAATCCGCCGCCAGCGGCGTCGTTGGGGTGGCTGCGGGCCGACCGGCTCGCCGTCGTCCACCCGCTGTGGCTGGCCCGCAGTCCCGGTCGAGTAGTACGCGCCGGGTTGCGCGGTCTCATTGTGACGTGGCATGGCGCGATGCTACTCACCCGGCCTGCGGCCCGAGTACCCTCGTCCGGTCGGCGCCGCCCGCCGTCGGGTTGAACTGTCGACCGAACTCAATGGCAACTTCCTCTGCCGCACGGCGCGTCGGCCTGATAAGAAGCTCCGGTGGACGCAACGAAGCTCCGACGGGCGATCGCCCGTACCCGGCTCGCGCCCGTCGCAGCCTTCCCGAAACGGCTCGCGCGGGTCGCCCGGCACGACGTCAAGGTGCTGCGCACCTCGGCCCGCTGGCTGGTCACCTCCCGGGAGCACCACAACTACACCTACGAGCTCACCAAGCTCAGCCGCCACCACCTGGCCTGGTTCGTCAGTGTGGCCTGCGACCGCCCGGTCAAGCAGGTCCGCGGCTGGTTCGACGAGATCGAGTCCGACCAGCCGCTGCGGCAGCACATCGAGCGGGCCACCGCGGGCTCCGCCCGGCGAGGGCTGGCCGACAAACAGGTCCGCTACGCCCGCCGAATCGGCTGGTACGCGATGGTCCGAGCCACCCGCCCGGCGCACGTGGTGGAGACCGGTGTGGACAAGGGCCTGGGCAGCTGTGTGCTGGCCGCGGCACTGCTGCGCAACGCGCAGGAGGGCCACCCGGGCCGGGCCACCTCGCTGGACATCAACCCCGAGGCCGGCTACCTGGCCCACGCCGCTCCCTGGTCCGAGGTGGTCGACCTGGTGATCGGCGACTCGATCGCCTCAATCGGTGCTCTGGACCGCCCGGTCAACCTGTTCCTGCACGACAGCGACCACAGCCGGGCACACGAGAAGCGCGAGTTCGACGCGGTGGAGTCGAAGCTCGCCCCCGGCGCGATCCTGCTCACCGACAACGTCACCAGCACCAACGTGCTCGCCGAACACGCCGAGCTCACCGGCCGGCGGTTCCTCGCCTACCGGGAAAGCCCCGCCAACCACTGGTACCCCGGGGACGGCATCGGCGTGGCATGGTAGCCGGGTGCGGCTGACCTCGATCCACACGTACCCCGTCAAGGGTTGCCACCGGCTCGACCACGACGACGCCCTCGTGCATCCGTGGGGCCTGGCGGGCGACCGGCGCTGGATGATGGTGGACGCCGACGGCGTCGGCGTCACCCAGCGGGAGACCACCCGGCTGGTCGACCTGCGCGCCACGGTTCATCCCGGCGGCCTCTCGCTGCGCGCCGACGGGCAACCCGACCTCGACGTGCCCGAGCCGGCCGGCGGAGATCCGATCGCCGTGCGCACCTTCCGCAGCCGGAAGATCCCGGTCCCCGCGCTACCCGCCGGGCCGGTGGCCGACGCCTGGCTCGGCGCGCTGCTCGGCCGGCCGGTCCGACTGGTCTGGCTGGCCCGGCCGACCCGACACCTTGCCGCCGGAGATCGCGAACACGACACCGGTGACCAGGTCAGCTTCGCGGACGCCTACCCACTGCTGCTCGCGAACGCCGCCTCCCTCGACGCGCTCAACGACTGGCTCGCCGAGGCCGGGGAGGAGCCGGTGCCGATGGCCCGGTTCCGGCCCAACCTGGTGGTCGACGGAGCCCCTGCGTGGGCCGAGGACGACTGGGCCGGCCGGTCGCTGCGCATCGGCGACCTGCGGTTCCATGCCGCCGGGCCGTGCGACCGCTGCGTGGTGACCACGACCGACCAGGAGACCGGGGTACGCACGAAGGAGCCCCTGCGCACCCTCGGCCGGTACCGCAACGTCCAACAGAAACTCCTCTTCGGGCTGCACCTGGTGCCCGTCGACAGTGGACCGATGGTCGTCGGCGCCCCGGTCGTCATCGACGCCTGACCGGATGCCGACCGCCCCCGGTTAGCGGCGGCGAGCCTGACCGCAGGTCTGTTGCGGGAGCGCAGCGATCACCGTCCGTCGACACTGTCTTAGCTTTCGCTTAGCCGGCTTGTCCGGCCGACGACGGTTCGGGCAGCATCGCGGCGTGACGGACGGAAGCGCTCCCGGCGGCGTCGACATCGACATCGACCTCGACCGGGTTCCGGACGACCGGCCCACGCCCTCGTCCGGCCCCATCCCCTGGCTGGTCGCCACCGGCGTCACCGTCCTCGCGGCCGTCCTGGGGCTCACCCTTGCGCTGCGCTCCGGCTCCACTCCGGCCTGCGCTGCCGGCCGCGCGCTCGCCGCGCCGCCCACCGGCACCGCCACGCACAGCGGCAAGGCGACCTTCTACGACTCGAACGGCGCCGGTGGTAACTGCTCGAACCCGGCCGCCCCGGCCAACCGGCTCTACGTCGCGCTCGGACCGACGGAGTACGCCGCCGGCGCCGCCTGCGGCGGATTCCTCGACGTGACCGGCCCGAAGGGCAGCGTCCGCGTCCTGATCATGGACCAGTGCCCGGAGTGCGAACCCGGGCACCTCGACCTGTCCCGCGAGGCGTTCGCCCGGATCGCCGACCCGGTCCAGGGCCTCGTCCCGATCACCTACCGCGCGGTGGTCAACCCGCCACTACCCGGCCCGCTCACCTTCCGGATCAAGGAGGGCGCGTCGCAGTTCTGGTTCGCCGTCCGGGTGGGCAACCACGGCAACCCGCTGCACGCCGTCGAGGTCCGGAGAGGTGACAGCGGCCCGTGGCAGTCGACCGCCCGGCAGGACTACAACTACTGGCTGATCGCCTCCGGTGCCGGCGCCGGCCCGTACACGATCCGGGTGACCGACGTGTACGGGAACCGGGCCACCGTCGCCGGCATCCGGATGGCGCCCGGCCAGGTGCAGACCAGCACGGTCCGCATGTACGGGCGCGGTGCGGTAACCGCCACCTCTCGTCCGTCCGCGTCGGCCCGGCCGTCCGCCAACCGACCAGCGGGTACGCCGACGCCGGCCCGCCGCCCCGCCGAGGTGGCGAAGGCGAGCGCGCCGGCCACGGCGGTGGCCAACCCGCCGGCCACCCGCCCGGCCGGGGCCACGGCCCGCTGGTGCGCGAGCTGACCGCTCAGTCAATCGGCGTCAGGTCCAGCCACATCAGGATCTCGTCCCGGTCGTCACCGGGCGCCACCCGCAGTGCGCGCGGCAGGCGACCGATCTCCCGGTACCCCAGCCGGCGGTAGAACCCGTCCAACCCCAGCCCGTCCCGCACCGTCACGTGCAGCGCCTCGTGGCCCAGCTCCCGGCCCAGCCGGGCGGCCTCGCGCATCAGCGACGAGCCGTAGCCGGCGCCCTGGGTGTCCGGGTGGACCATCACCCGCTTCAGCACGCACCAGTGCGCCTTGAGCGGGAACCTGTTGTCGCAGAAGATCAGCACGGCCACCAGCCGGTCGCCGGCGTACCCGACCAGCAGCCGGTCCGGTCCGTCGGCGATGCCGGCGAAGGTCGGGTCGGCGGTGGCGCGGACATCGGCCGCGGTGACCGGGGGCACGAAGCCGACCGCGCCGCCGGCGTTGCTGACGTCCACCCAGAGGGCGACGATCTCGGCGCGCAACTGCGGGGTGAGGTCGGGGTCGAGGACGAGGCGCAGACTCACGGCGCCAATCCTGACCGCTCGAGCACCCGGCCGGCCCGAGGTGTGATCCGACCGACAGCTCGCACGCCGAGCACTCACGTGCGACTCAATTGTGCGGGAGAGGGGATTCGAACCCCCACGTCCAAATAGGACAATAGGACCTAAACCTACCGCGGCTGCCGTTACGCCACTCCCGCCAACTTGCTGATTCTAGAGTGTCGGGCCGCCGGGGTGCACAGGCCGGCCGATCGGAGTATCGCCGACACGGCGTGGCCGCCTAGGGCGCACTCGCCCGCGGTCATGTCCGCCAAGCCCTGCGCAACCCGGTGCGCTCCCCACTCGGGATGGGCAAGAGCGAAGCCGATCACGAGGTCTGTGAAACGCTGCTGCATCTCACGGGTGCGAGCGCGCGAGGGAGGATCTATAGTCCCGGTTGCCCTTAAGCGCCCGACCAGGGTACTGACGTGACGCCGCGAGCACTTGATCAGCCGAGCAGCCTCAACCGCCGTTACCTCGCCCTTCTCGACCTGACGAAGCAGCCTGTAAATGTCATCGTCTGCGAGTGGTGGCGGAGGTCGCTCAGCGTCGGCGGCGGGTTGGCTGCCGCTTGCTCGGCCGTTGACCGCGTCGGCACGCGGCTTCCGGCCTGCGTAGGTGTTCGTTTGGCTGTGGCAGTTAGGGCACAGCAGTCGCAGGTTGGGCGGACGGTTGTCGAGGAAGTCCCCGTTGATGTGATCAACATGTAGGACGAGTGACCTCCCTTGCCAGACCGTACCCACGCCGCAGGCCTCGCACTCGACCGGTAACCCGATGAACAGGAGCGCCCGCTTCAGCCTGGTGCCGGGAGTGCGCCGAGCGTTCCGGGGCAGTTTGATGAGCACCTGATGCGCGGGGACGCGCGGCGCCGAACTGCCGCGGTTGTGGGCGCTGCCAGTGAAATGTGAGGTGTCAATGCCGAACTTCTTGAGCTGCCGACTGATGTGCGCATGGGAGCCGCCGCTGACGCGTACGCCGAGCAGCCGCATCACCTCGGTGATGTTCCGGGCGGCGGCGGCTGCCTCGGCGAGCACGTCGGGCGTGTATTTGTAGCGAACCATCAACGCACGCTAAGGGCCCGGTACGACAGTCAGTCCAGGCCGAGGTCGCGGCGGAGCTTGGCGACGTGCCCGGTGGCCTTGACGTTGTAGAGCGCCCGCTCGATCTTGCCGTCGGCGTCGATGACGAACGTCGAGCGGATCACGCCGGTCACGGTCTTTCCGTACATCTGCTTCTCGCCGTAGGCGCCGTAGGCGGTGAGCACCGCCTTGTCCGCGTCGGACACCAGCGGGAAGGTGATCGCGTCGCGGTCGCGGAACTTCGCCAGCTTCTCCGGCTTGTCCGGGGAGATGCCGACCACCTCGTAGCCGGCGGCCTGGAGGGAGGCGAGCGAGTCGCGGAAGTCGCAGGCCTGCTTGGTGCAGCCGGGGGTCATCGCGGCCGGGTAGGCGTAGAGGACGACCTTGCGGCCTCGCAGGTCGGCCAGGGCTAGTTGGTCACCGTTGTCGGTGGGGAGGGTGAACTCGGGTGCGGGGTCACCGGGGGAGAGGCGGTCGGGCGCGGTCATGGCCCGACGATACCGCCGGGCTCGCCGGTGCCGCCGCAGGCGACGCGCCGAGCATTCGCGGCCGACGGTCGGTGACCCCGGTCCGAAATGGTGATCAAGGACATGCCTTGTTGCCAAGGTATGGCAACAACGAGGTTTGGGAAATAGGCTGACCCCGCCGGCCCGAACGGGTCCGCTGACGCGTGGGAGGTCGCGTGGAAACCCTGGCGATGCACATCTCGAACGGGATCATCGATGGTCCCGTCGCAGCGGTCTTCGCGGCGCTCGCCCTGGCCGCGCTCACCGGCTGCGTCCTGCGCGGCCGGCGCGACCTGGACGACCGCCTGGCCCCGATGGCCGGCCTGGTGGCCGCGTTCATCTTCGCCGTCCAGATGCTCAACTTTCCGATCTTCACGGCCGGGGTGAGTGGCCACCTGCTCGGTGGTGCGCTCGCCGCGATGCTGGTCGGCCCGTGGGTCGGCGCGCTCTGTGTGTCGGTGGTGCTGGTCGTGCAGGCGCTGATCTTCGGTGACGGGGGCGTGGCGATGCTCGGGCTCAATATCACCAACATGGCGCTGCTCGGCACCGCCGCGGCGTACGTGTTGATCGCGGTGCTGCTGCGGGTGCTGCCCCGCACGCCCGCCGGCCTGGCGGTCACCGGGTTCGTCGCCGCGATGCTCAGCGTGGTGGTCGCGTCCCAGGGCTTCGTCCTGCAGTACTGGCTGGGCGGCACCACCGACCTGGGCGGCAACCTGGCCGGCCTGGCCGGCACGATGGCCGGCGTTCACTTGCTGATCGGCATCGGCGAGGGTCTGATCACCGCCACCACCGTGGTCACCGTGGCGAAGGTGCGCCCCGATCTCGTCTACGCGCTGCGCGGGCTGCGTCCCGCGACCGTACCCACCGTTCCGGCCGTCGGAGGTGTCCGATGAAGAACCGCTCCTGGGCCTTCCTGGCCGGTGGCCTCCTGGTCGCCCTGCTGCTGGCGGGGTTGGTGAGCAACTACGCCTCGTCCCACCCGGACGGGCTGGACTCGTCGCTGCTGAAGGGGTGCACCGTCGACGCCGATGACAACATCGTCGGCGGCAACTGCCCGGCCCAGCAGGCCCGGGATCACGAGTTGGGGGACAGCCCGCTCGCCGACTACGGGGTGCGCGGCGTGGAGAACAGCTTCCTCTCCACCGGCCTCTCCGGGGTGCTCGGCGTGCTGGTCACCTTCGCGATCGGCGCCGGAGGTTTCTGGCTGCTGCGCCGCCGTGGCGGCACGGCGACCCAGGGCGACACGGCGACGCCCGCCGAGGGCGCGACGCCGGCCGAGGGTGACGCGGCCACGTCCCGCGCCGGCGCGGCCGGCTGAGCAAGGGGAGTACGCGGATGGGTGCCGGTCACGGGCACGTGCTGTACAGGGAGTCCGACTCGCCGGTGCACCGGCTCCCACCCGAGGTCAAGATCGTGGCGATGGTGGTCTTCACGGTCGCCGTGGTGGCCACCCCGCGCGCCGCGTTCTGGGCCTTCGGCGCGTACGCCCTGCTGGTGGCGGCGGTGGCGGCGCTGGCCCGGGTGGGGCCGCGGTGGCTGCTCAGCCGGGCGCTGATCGAGCTGCCGTTCGTGCTGTTCGCCGTCGCGCTGCCGTTCCTCGGTGCCGGCGAGCGGGTCGACGTGCTGGGCCTGCGGCTGTCCGAGGACGGGTTGCACGGCGCGTGGAACATCGTGGCCAAGGGCACCCTGGGCGTTCTCGCCTCGCTGCTGCTCGCCGCGACCACCACCACCCGGGACCTGATCGTCGGGCTGGACCGGCTGCACTGCCCGCAGGTGCTCACCCAGATCGCCACGTTCATGCTGCGCTACCTCGACGTGCTGGTCGGCGAGGCGCGGCGGATGCGGGTGGCCCGGATCTCCCGGGGTGACGATCCGCGCTTCCTGTGGCAGTTGCGGGGCTTCGCCGCCGGGATCGGGGCGCTGTTCCTGCGGGCCTTCGAACGCGGCGAGCGGGTCTACCTGGCGATGCTGTCCCGGGGCTATTCCGGGCGGATGCCCGAGGTGTGGCAGGGCGACGGTGCGGCGACCGCCGGTCAGTGGCTGGTCGCGGCGACCGTGCCGGTGGTTGCGGCCTCCATCGCCGCCACCGCCGTCGTGCTGACATGATCGGTGTCGTGCAGACCGCTGTCTCGCTGGACGTACGTGGCGTTCGGTACGCGTACCCGGATGGGCATGTCGCCCTGCACGGGGTGGACCTGACCGTGCCGCGTGGGGAACGGGTGGCGCTGCTCGGGCCCAATGGCGCCGGTAAGACCACGCTGGTGCTGCACCTCAACGGCATCCTCACTCCGACCGAGGGCAGTGTGAGCGTCGGCGGGCTGACCGTGACGCCGGACCGGGCCACCCTGTCCGAGGTGCGCCGCCGGGTGGGCATCGTCTTTCAGGACCCGGACGACCAGCTCTTCCTGCCCACCGTGGCGCAGGACGTGGCGTTCGGGCCGGCGAACCTGGGCCTGCGCGGGGCGGAGCTGGCCGCCCGGGTGGACGAGGCGCTGGCCGCGGTGGGGATGAGTGAGCACCGGGACCGGGCGCCGCAGCACCTCTCCTTCGGGCAGCGCCGCCGGGTGGCGGTGGCCACCGTGCTCGCCATGCACCCGGAGATCCTGGTGCTGGACGAGCCGTCGTCGAACCTGGACCCGGCGGCGCGGCGCGAGTTGGCCGAGATCCTGCGCGAGCTGCCGGTGACGCTGCTGATGGTGACGCACGACCTGCCGTACGCGGCGGAGCTGTGCCAGCGCTCGGTGATCCTGGACGGTGGCCGGATCGTCGCCGACGCCCCCACGCTGGACCTGCTGGCCGACTCGACGCTCCTGGCCCGCCACCGCCTGGAACTGCCGTACGGCTTCGCTCCGCGCCCCTGACCGGCGGCGGGTCAGGTCCGGGCGGCGGCGGCGGTTCGGGAGGCGACGTGCAGGCGCAGGACGCCGGCGGTGGTCGCGCCGGCGCCGATGATCAGCACCAGCGCCACCATGACCCGGGCGACCTCGGCCGGCCAGGGCACCGGCGCGACGGACCGGGCGAACACCGCGGCGTTGGCCACCCCGGCGAAGAGTGCCAGGCAGGCCCCGGCCAGCGCCACCGCGAAGTCGGCGGCCGGGCGGCGGCCCAGCGCGTAGCAACCGGCGGCGATCGCGCCGAGACCGGTGAGCAGCGACCAGACCTGCCCGGACAGCAGCCCGACCAGGACCCCGCCCACGCCCTGGGCGCCGGCGTCCAGCTCCCGGCCCACCGGGTAGAGCACGGCGACGGCGCCGCCGGCGATCAGCAGCACGCCCAGGGCGGACAGCGCCCGGGCTCCGGCCGGCGCGGCGGCGGCGAGCAGGCCGAGCGCGCCCACCGCGAGCAGCCCGACGATGGTCACCGCCCACCAGGTGTACGCGTCCGGCGGCGGCAGCCAGTCCAGCGTGCCGCGGATCTGCGCCGGGTCGCCGCCGTCGCGCAGCGGGATCGTCCAGTCCCGGACCCGGTGCTCGCGGTCCGGCGCGGCGCGTACCGCGTCCGGCGGTTGCGACTCCCGCCACAGCGCGCGCTGGTCGTGCCAGCGCACCGTGGTTCCTTCGGCGACCCGCTGCCAGGAGGGGGTGGCCGCCGGGTCCGCCTCGGCGGGCAGCGTGGTGTCCCCGGCGATGGTGCGGTTCAGGTACGTGGCGGGGGAGCGGGTGTTCTCGAAGACCCCGTCCGGGCCGATCCGCAGGTACGGCTCACCGGAGTAGCCGATCACCTCGATCGGGCGGCCGGTGCGGTTGGTCAGCTCCAGCCGGGCGCCCGCCTCGACCACCCGTACCTCCAGCCCGGGCCGGGCCGGGGCGACGCCGGTGGTCCGGGTGCGGTAGTCGGTGGCGTCCGGGGCGTCGGCGCCGTGCGCGGCGGCGGGTGCCGCGGTGAGCAGGGTGGCCGCGCAGGCGGCGGTGGCGACCAGGCCGGCGCGGGCCAGCAGGGTACGGATCACTTGCCGGCCGCCGCCACAGCCGCGGTGAGACCCTGCGGGCTGCGGTCGGCGAGCGGCTGACCGTTGACCAGGATGGTCGGCGTGCCGGTGACGTCGCCCCGGCTGGCCTCGTCGGTGACGTGCTCGGTCCACGTCCGGTAGGTGTTGTCCTTGACGCAGCCACCGAACGAGCCCCGGTCGAGGCCCACGCCCGCGCCGATGTCGATCAACTCGTCGTCGGTGAGCCCGGCGCTGCCTTCCGGCGGTTGCCTGTCGAAGAGCGCCTTGGCGTACTCGCGGAACTTGCCGCCAACCGCGGCGCAGCCGGAGGCGGCCGAGGAGCGGGTGGAGTACTCGGTGGTGGAGAAGCGGTTGAGGTACGCCACCGGGTGGTAGACGACCTTCGCCTTGTTCTCGGTCACCAACTGCTCCAGGGTCGCCCCGCTGGTCTGCTCGAACTGTTTGCAGGCCGGGCAGAGGAAGTCCTCGTAGACGTCGACGGTGACCGGCCCGCCACCGGTGACGATGCCGGTGCCGTCCGCGTTGGCGCCGGGCGGGGTGGTGAAGTCGTCCGAGCGCTGGCTGGACCAGACGCCCCAGCCGATCAGGCCGGCGATGACCAGCACGGCGACCGCGGCGGCGGAGACCCAGACGGTGCGGCGGCGCCGCCGTTCGCGGGCCAGCTGCTGGCGGACAACCCGGGCCGCGTCCCGCTGCCCCTTGCGACTACTCATCCTCGTCCTCCACGGCGGGTTCACCGGACAGCCACCCGTCCACCGAAACGGGCGTACGTGGCCAGATCAGCAGAAAGCCGGCTAGCACCAAGAATCCCAGGTCGCGCAGGATCTCCGGGAGATAACTGGGTGCCTGCCCCTCGGCGAGCTGCCCGCCGCTGCCGAAGCAGCCGCAGTCGATGGCCAGGCCACGCGCCCAGGCCGAGGCGATCCCGGCGATGAAGACCACCAGCAGCGCGGCCGAGACACCGGCGGTGAGCCGGGTGGCCAGACCGAGCAGCAGCAGCACACCCAGCGCCAGCTCGACGAAGGGCAACGCGGCGCCGACCGCGGTCGCCACGTCGTACGGCAGCACCTGGTAGGCGTTCACGGCCCGGCCGGAGGCGGCCAGGTCGCCGACCTTCGACGCGCCGGCGATCAGCCAGACGGCGGCGAGGCCGAGTCGGGCCGCGATGCCGAGCCAGGGCCGGGCGGTGGCCCAGCGACCGACGTGGCCGGAAGGTGCTGTCACGGTCATTGGTCGTCCCGTCTCCGCCGGAAGTTCCCGGCTCAGCCGGTCAGGGCGTCGCCGACCGCCTCGACCAGGTCGTCGCGGGCCCGGGCGACCCGGGATCGGATCGTGCCCACCGGCACCCCCTCCACGGCGGCGGCCTCGGCGTACGACAGACCGAGCAGCTGAGTGAGCACGAACGCGGCCCGCCGCTCGGCGCTCAACCGGCCAACCAGGTCGGCGGCGCCGAGCTGCCCGGCCGGTTCCGGGTGCGGGCGGTCGGTGTACGCGTTCGCGGCCAGCCGCTCGTCGAGCCGACGTCGCCGGATCACCGTACGCAGGTGATCGGCGCAGGTCCGCCGGGCGATGCCGAGCAGCCAGGTACGGGCGCTGGAGCGACCCTCGAACGCGGGCAGCGCCCGGAAGGCCCGCAGGTACGTCTCCTGCGTCAGGTCGTCGGCGCTGTCCGGGTCCACCAGGGCGGCGACGAACCGCCAGACCTCGACCTGGGTCAGCCGGACGAACGCGGCCTGGGCGGTCGGGTCGCCGCCGCGCGCGGTCAACGCCCACTCGGTGGCCGGATCCCGGGCGCCGCCATCGGCCGGGTCGGCCGGACCGGCGGCACCGGTGTCACGCGGGACGGGGATCACGACAAACCAGGTTACGCGGCGCCGGGCGCGACAGCAGAGCCCTTCGGCCCCTGGATGTTCTGCGCCACGTCCGGAACTTTTCCCCGCCCTGGGCCGACTACCCCGTCATGACTTGCGACCACGTACGCGCGGCGCTGTCGGCGCGCCTGGACGAGGAGGACCCGCAGGCGTCCCCGGCGGCGCTGGACGCCCACACCGCGACCTGCGCCGGCTGCCGCGCCTGGCTGGCCCGCGCCGAGCAGGTGACCCGGCTGGTCCGGGTGCAGCCGGTGGAGGTGCCCGACCTCACCGCGGCGGTGCTGGCCGCGGTCGCCGCCGATTCCGCCCACCGGAGCCCGGCCGCCGTCCGGCGGGCCCGCCGACAGGTGCTGCGGATCGCGGTGGCGGTGGCCGCGGTGGCGCAGTTGGCCATCGCGCTGCCGATCCTCCTCGCCGGGCTGGGCGTGTCGGTGGACCCGCACACCAGCCGGGAGATGGCCTCGTTCGACGTTGCCCTGGCGGTGGGTTTCGCGTTGGCCGCCTGGCGGCCCGAGAGAGCCCGGGCCTTCCTGCCGGTGGCCCTGGTGCTGGCGGTCTGCCTGGCCGGCACCAGCGTGGTGGACATCGCCAACTCGACCACCGCGCTGATGAACGAGGTCGGCCACCTTGCCGCCGTGGTGCAGGCGGGGTTGCTGTGGGCGCTGGTTCGTACCGGCGGGAATGACCGGCCGCTCACGCCGGTGCTGGCGGCAGGGCGCGGGTGAACGACTCACCGGACTCGGGTCGCCGAGATCCACTCCCGTCGGCGAGCATGGCCAGCATGACTGTCGCCCCCCGCCGCTGGCTCGCCCGGTTGGCCGCCACCGCCGGCCTTCTGGTCACCGTCGTCCTCCTCCTGATCGCCCCGGCCACTCCCGCCAGCGCACACGCCGTGCTGCAGAGCAGCAGCCCGGCCGCCTCGTCGGTGGTGCCGAGCGCGCCGGCCGAGGTGGTCCTCACGTTCAGCGAGTCGGTACGCAAGGTTCCCGGCAAGATCCGCGTGATCGCGCCGGACGGCTCCCGCGCCGACCGGGGTGAGCCGAGCTTCGACGGCGCCGCCGTGTCCATCCCGGTCGATCCGGCCGGCGAGCGCGGCACCTACCTGGTCAGCTTCCGGGTGATCTCCGCGGACAGCCACCCGGTGTCCGGCGCGTTCACCTACTCGGTCGGCGCACCCTCGACACCGCCGGTCGACTCCGGCGACGACAGCCGGGCCAACCCGGTGGTCGGCAACGCGGTGAAGGTGGCCCGTTTCCTCGGGTACGCCGGCCTGGTGCTGCTGGTCGGGCCGGCGCTGGTGCTCGCCGCGCTGTGGCCACGCCGGCTGTCGCGCAGGGGACCGGCACGGCTGGCCTGGACCGGCCTCGGTCTCGTGGCCGTCGCCACCCTCGCCGACCTGTGGCTGCAGGTGCCCTACACCGCCGGCGGCGGCCTCTTCGAGGTGACCGGCGAGGGGTTCGGCAGCGTGTTCGGCAGCGCCTTCGGCGCCGCCCACCTGGTCCGGCTCGGCCTGCTGGCGGCCGCGGCGTTCCTGCTCCGGCCGCTGCTGGCCCGACCGTCCGGGCGCACCGACGCGATCATCCTGGCCGTGCTCGGCGGGGCGGCCCTGCTGACCTGGCCGTTGGCCGGGCACCCGGCGGCGTCCCCGGCCCCGGCGGTCTCCGTGGTGGTCGACGCGGTCCACCTGGGCAGCATGGCCGTCTGGCTGGGCGGCCTGTTGATGCTCGCGGGCTTCCTGCTGCGCCAGGCCGACGAGCGCGAGCTGGGCGCGATCCTGCCGATCTGGTCGCGCTGGGCGGCGCTGGCCGTCTCGGCGTTGCTGTTGGCCGGCACCGTCCAGGCGCTGATCGAGGTGGCCACCTTCGACGCCCTGGTCAACACCACGTACGGGCGGCTGCTGCTGGCCAAGATCGGGCTGTTCGCGCTGGTGATCGCCGTGGCCGCGTACTCCCGGCAGTTGGTGCGCCGGCGCACCGCGGCGCAGCGGCCCGTGCCGGTGCGCCGGGCGGTTCTGGTGGAGCTGGCCGTCACCGTGGTGGTGCTGGGCCTGTCCGCGACCCTGGTGCAGACCACGCCCGCCCGGACCGCCGTGACCGAGCCGTCCGGCACCCAGGCCGGCTTCTTCTCCACCACCCTGTCCAGCCCGCTCTTCTCGCTCCAGGTCGAGCTGGACCCGGCCCAGCGGGGCAACAACTCGATGCACCTGTACACGTACGCCAAGGACACCAACCAGCCGCTGCCGGCGGTGGAGTGGCGGGCGACCGCCGCGCTGCCCTCGGCCGGGATCGAGCCGATCGAGGTCCCGTTGCTGCCGCTGACGGACAGCCACGCCTACGGGGACGTCAGCCTGCCGGCGGCCGGCGACTGGCAATTGAAGATCACCGTTCGCACGTCCGACATCGACCAGGCCACGGTGACCGCCACCGTGCCCATCCGTTAGAGAGGCTCCCGAAACCCATGACCCGTCTCCGGCGTACCGCAACCGCCGCCACCGCCCTGGCGTTCACCGCCGTCGCGACCGCCGTGCTCGGCTTCGCCGGGCCGGCCTCCGCCCACGTCACGGTGAATCCGAAGGAGGCGACCCAGGGCGGTTACGCCCGGGTGGCGTTCCGGGTGCCCAACGAGAGCGACACCGCGTCGACCACCAAGGTGGAGATCGTGCTGCCGGAGAACGCCCCGGTCGGCTCGGTGTCGACGATGCCGGTGCCGGGCTGGACGGTGGCCGTGGAGAAGCGCAAGGTCGACCCGCCGATCGAGGTGCACGGCACCCCGATCACCGAGGCGGTCGCCAAGCTCACCTGGACGGCCACGGGTGACGCGGGTGTGAAGCCGGGCCAGTTCCAGGAGTTCCCGGTCTCGATGGGGCCGCTCCCGCAGGTCGACTCGATGGTCTTCAAGACCCTGCAGACCTACTCGGACGGCAATGTGTCGCGCTGGATCGACGAGCCCGCGGCGGGCGGCGAGGAGCCGGAGAACCCGGCGCCGGTGCTCACCCTGGCCGCCGCCGCGCCGTCGGGGTCGGCCGCGCCCGCCACGTCCGCCAACGCGGCCGGCGCGCCGGCCGACGATGACGACGACGAGGGCGAGGGCACCGCGGTCGGCCTCGGCATCGCCGGTCTGGTCGCCGGCATCGCCGGTCTGGTGCTGGGCGGGCTGGCGTTCGCCCGGACCCGTCGGGAGCCGGCCGCCAAGTCCTGACCCCACCGCACACCCGCTGGCCCGCCGGGAATCCGGCGGGCCAGCGTGCTTTCCGGGAACGGGACCGACCGTGCCGCGGATATCCCCTGATCAGACGGTGTACGTCGGTAAGGTCGGCCGGGTATCTGGCTACGGAGGGGGACGGTGCGAATGCGTTTCGTGCGGGGGATCGCCGGAGTGCTGCTGTTGGTGATCGGGATTCCGGTGCTGTTCGCCGGTGGCGCGCTCTGGCTCGTGACCCGGCACGCCGACCCCGGTGGGACCTTCGCCGCCCGGTTCGAGACGGTCCGCACGCCCGGCCACGCGGTGGTCGTCACCGACCTCGACCGGCTGCTGCGCCAGGAGGCGCCGTTCGCGCGTACCGCGCAGACCCGGCTGCGGGTGGACGCCCGCACGCCGGGCGGCCCGGCCTTCGTGGGGCTGGCGCCCACCGCCGAGGTACGCCGCTGGCTGGAGCCGGTGCCGCACGCCTCGGTCCGGCGGGTGGCGCTCGCGCGGGGTCCGTTGCCCGTCCGGCTCGACCCGGCCGGCCCGTCCACCGACGCCCCGACCGCCGGGCCGGTCACCCCGCTCGGTCGCCCGTTCTGGGTACGCGAGGGGATCGGCTCGCTGGAGTGGAGTGCGGACGACCTGGCCGGTGCGCCGATGAGCCTGGTGGTGATGCGACCCGACGGCGCCGGCGACCTGGCCCTGGATCTGCGCGCCGAGTTGCGGGCCGGCTGGACCACCCCGGCCACCTGGGGGCTGCTGGCGGTCGGGGTGCTGCTCGTGGTCGGAGCGGCGGTGCTCCTGCTGCGCCCGCCACGCCCGCGCGAGGTGGTCTTCGTGGTCGAGCCGGACCAGGTGCCGGTGCTCGCCGGCCGGCTCGGGGTCAGCTCGTTGAGTGGACTGGGCGGCCCGTCCGTCGGGGACGCCCCAGTGGCACGGTCCCTGCCGGCCGGGCGGCAACTCACCCCGGTCGGTTCCGGGGCCGGTGAGCGGCCGAGGTCGGCGATCGAACCGGCCCGGCCGAGCACCCTCGCCGACCTGGAGGCGCCGGCCCGACTGCCCCGTCCACCGGAGGTGGCGTTGAGTCTGGCCTGGCCGCCGGCCGCTCCGGGGCCGACGGCCCAGCCGGTGACGGTGGACGAAACGGCGAGTGGCCCTCCGCGCTGCCGACGCGGAGGGCCACCCTCACCGGGGGATCGGTGCTACCCGAGCGACGCTTGAGGTAGATGAGACCAGGTTAGCGCCGATGGTCGCTACTGGGGAGATCTGTCCATTTGGTGCGACTTTTCCACTCGTCGACCCGCCCGCACCGGCAGCGTCACCAGCAGCAGCAGGCTGAGGAGCACGTAGACGTTCTGCACGACGAAGTCCACCGGGTCATGGGTGCGGACCGGTTCCGTACCCCAGTCCTGGAACGTCACCACCCCGTAGATGATCACAGCGGCGGTGCCCAGCGCGAGTGCGACCAACCACCGACGTCGGCGTACCTCGTCCGGCCGGTCCGCGCGCAGCGCCGCGTCCGCGAGCAGCACCACCGCCGGCACGAACCAGTAGATGTGGTGGGTCCAGGTGATCGGGCTGACCAGGGCGCCGACCAATCCGGTCAACGTCAGACCCGTCAAACGATCACCGGCCCGAGCCGCGCGGGCGGCCCGCCACAGCCCGTAGCCGGCGACCACGGCGACCACCAGCAGCCAGAGCAGCCGGTCCGGCTTCTCTGGTGCGGTGAACCTGCTGAGTAGGCCGAACAGCGACTGGTTGCCGACGTAGTCGGTGCGGCCGACCCGGTCGTTGTCCCACAGCTCCTGCGTCCAGAAGCGCCACGAGTCGCCGGGCGCGACCGCCGCCGCCAGCAGGGTCGCCGCCGCCGCGGTCGCGCTCGCCACCACCGCGGCCCGCCACCGACGGGTGGCCAGCAGGTACACGATGAAGATGCCCGGGAAGAGCTTGAGCGCCGTCGCCAGCCCGATTCCGACCCCGGCCCAGCGCCGCGCCTGCGGCACCGCGAACAGCAGGTCGGCCAGGATCAGCACGACCAGCAGCATGTTGATCTGCCCGAAGGTGATCGTCTCGCGGGTGCTCTCCACCGCCAGCACCAGCAGCACGGCGACGGTCAGGGTGAACGTCCGGGGCAGGTTGTGCCGGGCGATCACCGGCAGCACCAGCCACCGCGTGGTCACCACCACGGCCAGCACGGTGAGCACCGTGAAGATCGCCACGGTGACGCCGAGCCGGATCAGCCCGAACGGCCAGAGCAGCAGCGCGCCGAACGGCGGGTAGGTGAAATACAGCTCACCCTGCACCCGATCCGGCTGGACGTAGTCGTAGAGCGGGTTCCCCGCCGTCCACCAGTCCATCGCGGACATGTAAATCTTCAGGTCGAAGAAGTTGTGCACCAGACCGGGCAGGTAGAGCGCCGGCAGCACGGCGATCAGCGCCACCACCGCGACCAGGCGACGAACCGCACGGCCGCCGGGGTCGTCGTCGGTGACGGCGGGCGGTACGACGGGTTCGGCTGGCACTCCGAAACCCTAGCGGGCTGCTCCGTCGAGAGCGCGCAGCCGCGGGTCGTGGGCGGCGCGTAGGCTGTCCCGGTGGCTGATCTCCTCGTCTGGATCGACTGTGAGATGACCGGTTTGGACCTCGGCAGGGACAAGCTGATCGAGGTTGCGGCACTGGTCACCGATCCTGACCTCAACGTGCTGGGTGATGGCGTCGACGTGGTGATCCACGCCGATGAGGCCGCGCTGGACGCGATGCCGGAGATCGTCCGGACGATGCATGCCAAGTCCGGCCTCACCGAGGAGGTGCGCCGCTCGCCGGTGACACTGGCCGAGGCCGAGGACCGGGTGCTGGAGTACGTCAGCAGCTTCGTCAAGGATCCGCGTACCGCGCCGCTCTGCGGCAACTCGATCGCCACCGACCGCGGCTTCATCGCCCGGGACATGCCCCGCCTCGACGCGCACCTGCACTACCGCTTGATCGACGTGTCGTCGATCAAGGAGCTGTGCCGCCGCTGGTACCCCCGCGTGTACTTCGGCCAGCCGCAGAAGGGCCTGGCGCACCGCGCGCTGGCCGACATCCGGGAGAGCATCCGGGAGTTGGAGTACTACCGGCGGACCATCTTCGTGCCGCTGCCCGGCCCGGACGTGGAGACCGCCAAGGGAATCGCCGCCGACCTCTGACCCGCGGTGAAGCCCGGGGGAGCCGGGAACCCGCTGGACGGGGTCGACGGCGGTGTGGCTATTATTGGTCCGCACCCCGCCCGGGGCGATTCACCGGGCGACGGCGGCATGGTGGCTGTAGCTCAGTTGGCAGAGCACCGGGTTGTGGTCCCGGTTGTCGTGGGTTCAATTCCCATCAGTCACCCAGCAGTGGATCTCGGGCCCCCTCCGACGAGGGGGCCTGAGCCGTTTGTGGGATCGAAGATCAAAGGGTCATGCGTGGATCGGCCCACATACGAAAGCTCCCTCCGTCGCGGAGGGGGCTTTCGTCGTTGGGGCTGCTCAGGCGGTCGGCGTGGGCGTCGGGGTGCCGGCTTCCGGCGTCGGCGAGGTGTCCGGGTCGGCGGGCGGCTCGTACGGCAGCGCGCTGCCCTTGACGTACTCGTCCCAGCTCATGTTCCAGTCGGTCCAGCCGTTGCCGTTCTGAAGCTTCCGCTCGGTGCCCTTGACGGTGATCGGGTCGCCGATCTGGGTGTTCTTGAACAGCCAGTCGCCGTTGGCCATGGACACGTTCACGCAGCCGTGTGAGACGTTGACACTGCCCTGCTGGCCCTCGGACCAGGGTGCGGCGTGGATGAACTCCCCGCCCCAGGTGAGCCGCTGCGCGAAATCAATCTTGGTGCGGTAGCCCTCCTCGGGGCCCAGCTCCTCCATGGTGTCGAAGACCGTCTTGCGCAGCTTCTCGATGACCACCATGGTGCCGCTGGACGACGGGGTGCTCTTCTTGCCCAGGCTGACCGGGATGGTCTTCACCACGGAGCCGTTCCGGGTCACCGTCATCCGCTTGGTCTTGTTGTCCACCGTCATGATCAGCGACGCGCCGATCTTGACGTCGACGGTGAGGTCGGCGCGGCCGTACCAGCCGTCACCCAGTGGCAGGCCGCCGGCCTGCACCCGGTAGGAGACCTTGCTGTTGGCCTTCCAGAACACCTTCGGCCGGTACCGGATCTCGGTGGGGCTGACCCAGTGCCAGATGCCCTCCTGGGCCGGCGTCGAGGTCACCGTCATCCGGCGCTGCATGTCGTCGCGGTAGTCCTCTCCGATGGCCCGGCTGAACTTCACGATCAGCGGCATCCCGACCCCGACGACCTGGTTGTCGCCGAGGAAGCTGCTCACCCGCACCTGCTTGCCCGGCTTGGCCATGGTCGTGAAGGTGTTGGTCGCGGTGGCCGGACGGCCGTCGTCACCGGTGGCGGTGACCGTGGCGGTGTAGCTCGTGCCGTACTCCAGTGCCCCTGCCGGCAGCCACGTCTTGCCGTCGGCGGCGAGGGTGCCCTCGACCGCCTTGCCGGCCGCGTCCTTGAGCTCGACGGCGGTCTCGACGGCGTCCGTCGTGGTGAAGGTGATGCCGGTGGACGCTGGCACGTCCTTGGCGTCGGTCGCCGGTTCGCTGATGGTCGCCGCCGCCTTCGGCGCCGGACTCTCGCTGCCGCCCTGCCACGAGGACGGCTTGCCGCCGTCACTATCCGTGCAGGCGGAGGTGAAGGCCAGTGCTACGGCAAGAAGCCCCGCCGCGAATACGCGGCGTCGCCCACCGGGCCGGATCAGCTGGTCGTGGCTAGCTCGCATGATTCCCTCACAGTCGTGGTCCCTGACCCATCGTCCTACTGACGCACCAGGACTGGTCCCGGTTGCCGAGGGTGAACCGGAACACGCCGACGATGATGCCGGAATTTTGTTAGAATCCGGCGATTCGTGAGCCTGGCTCGTCTCCGTGCCGGGACTGAGGGGTCGCCGCGGGCGCCGTCGCGCCGCGGGCAGTGCAAAGAGTACGCGCCGGCCCGTACGGTCGCACGGGCCGGCGTGGGTCGCCGGACGGCTCAGAGCGCGGGGCCGGACCCTCCCTTGGGCACCGGCAGGGCGCTGCCCTTGACGAACTCCGACCAGCTCAGGCTCCACGCCGTCCAGCCGTTGCCGGCGGCGAGCCTGCGTTCGGTCCCCTTCACCGTGATCGGGTCACCGATCCGGGTCTTGCTGAACAGCCACCGGGCGTTCGCCATCGACACGTTGACGCAGCCGTGCGAGACGTTCTGCCGACCCTGCACGTGCTCGGACCAGGGTGCGGCGTGGATGTACTCGCCACCCCAGGTGAGCCGCTGAGCGAAGTCGATCTCGGTGACGTAGCGGTTGGCCGGGTCCGGGTCGTCGCGGGTGTCGAAGGTCGTGGACTCCTTCTTCTCCATCACCACCATCGTGCCGCTGGAGGAAGGGGTGCTCCTCTTGCCCAGGCTCACCGGCACGGTGCGGACCAGCGCGCCGTTCTCGTACACCGACATCTTCTTGGTCGCGTTGTCGACCTTCATCACGAACGAACGGCCGATCTTGGCGGTGGCCTTGCGATCGACGTCGCCGTAGCGGCCGTTGCTCAGCGGCACGCCGGCCAGCGCGATCCGTACGGTGATGGTGGTACCCGGCTGCCAGTACTCCGGCGCCCGGTAGTAGGCCTGCGTGCCGTTGTCGACCCAGTGCCAGGCCCCGGGCTGCGGCGGGTCGGTGCGGACGAACATCCGCTTCTGTACCGCCGCCCGGTCCTTCTTCGGGATGCCCGGATGGAACTCGGTGACCACCGGCATGGCCACCCCGTAGCTCTTGTCGTCGAAGAGGTAGAGGCCGGACCCGATGGTCGACTTCGGCTTGGCCATCGTGGTGAAGCTGCTGGTGCCCTGGCTGCTCGTCCCGTCGGCCCCGGTCGCCGTCACCGTGGCGGTGTACTTGGTGCCGTACTTCAGCGGGGCGGACGGCACCCAGGCGGAGCCGTCGGTGCGCAGCTTGCCCGCGACCGTGCCGCCGCCCGCGGCGGTCAGGGTAATCGTGGACACCTTCGCGCCGTCCGGGAGCTTCGCGCTGATCTCCGTACTCACCGGCTTGTTCTTCGTGCCATCGCCCGGGCTCAGCGCGAGCGCGGGCCCGCTCGGCGCGGCCGGCGCCGTCGGCTCCGCCGTACCGGACTCGGCGCCGGCGCTCGCGCTCGGCCCGGTCCCGCCGACGAATTCCGGGTTCTTCTGCTCGTCGCCGCATCCGGTCAGTGCCAGCGACGCCACCAGGGTCAGAGCGCCCACCACCGCCCCGGCTCGCGTGAACCGTGCCATCCCCACCTCTGTTCTCGCGTACCTGGCGGACATCGTGCCGTATCACGACGTCGGCGCACGCCCCCGTCACGGACGCCCTGGACGGTTTGACCCTTTTTGCCCGGTAAGCTCGACCGAAGGGGGGACCCGGGTAACCGGATTGGAGCCCGGCTCGGCGGGGTGCTAATGTTCTCTCCGTTGCCGACGAGCGCCGCTAGCTCAACTGGCAGAGCAGCGGACTCTTAATCCGCGGGTTCGGGGTTCGAGTCCCTGGCGGCGCACCAACGATCAAGGCCCTGACCTGGTGGTTCACACCGGCTCGGGGCCTTTTTCGTGTACGGCGGTGGTGGGTGGTCGCTCGGCGGGTGCTCGGGAGCGGTTCAACCGGGCTAAGCCTGTGGCGACAGCGCTGCCTGGATTAGTAAGATCAGCTATCGGGCTGCGTGGACCCATACACCGTCACGGCATCCTCGGTAGCGGGTCGCGGCGTGGATCCAGGCCCGGCAGGGATGCCCACTGGCGACGCGTTGCTGCTGTCCGGTATCGCCGGCACGTCCGCGATCCATTCAGCGATCGCCGCGTACGACCGGTGGCCAGCTACCCCCGCGCAAACCACCACCGAGAGCCGGTAGCGAACGTGGCGGCCATGCCCGTCTAGCTGGCATCAAAAACGGCGCTTCCGCTCCAGTCTACTTAAGTCGGACATCACCACGATGTTGCCGGGGCCCTGGCTCTCTGCCGGTGCGGCGATTGGGAAAGACACGCTACCCTCTTAGCACGAATTCGGGGAGATCGCGGATGACCGAAGGCGATTCGTCAATCGCTAAGACGCACAAGGGACGTATTCAGTTCGATGTTCGCTAGGGAGAGCATGAACGAGATTTCAGGACTACCCGAATTCTGGGAGGAGTTTTGTTCCCTAGGAAAGGAAGTTGACTATTTTGTAACCGCCCGGCTATTCGACGGGACACCCGCGGCATGGCCTCACGAGCTTAACTACATCAAATGGCGGCATCGGGTTGCAACCGAACTTGGCGTCGACCCTATGGCGGTCCAGCTGGTCGGAAGCGCCCGTTTGGGCTATTCGCTCAACCCAAGAAAGAACTTTAGGAAGTTCCATGAAAGCTCGGACTTGGACATCGCGGTGATCTCGCCAGAGCTGTTCGATCGAGCGTGGGGCGAGCTCCGAGATATCATCGAGGACGAATTCTTTTCCAATAAGAAGAACTATCTCCGGAAGCTGGTTTTCGAAGAATGTATCGCCCTCGACGTCATACTGCCTCGCCTATCTTTCGGTGAGCGGTGGTCACGGTCGAGAGATAGCTTCATCGAGGACCTCGGCGAGGCTTTCATAAATTGCGAAGTCAATTATCGACTGTACCGCAACCATAAGTCACTCAGGGTCTATCAGGTGAAGAGTGTGAATATCGCGCGGAATCGCGCGATCGAGGAGGGTGTGCACAATGGCTGATCACGGGCTCAAGTTCGAGATCGAGTCGAAGACTGTAGCGGAGTTTCGGTCGCTGAACAAATCCGGCGAACTTATCCTTCAGCCTGAGTACCAGCGTCAAGCAGTTTGGCCCGAACGGGCCAAGGTGTCCTTGATGGAGACCATCCTCCTCGGATATCCAATCCCTGAGATCTATCTCGCTTACGAGACCTCGCCGGAAGGTGAGCAAAAAGCTTCCGTTGTTGACGGTCAACAGCGCCTTACCTCACTGCTTGGGTTTTTGAACAACAAATTCCCGCTGGATGGGCTAGAGGACGAAAAGCTGAGGGAGAAGTTCGAGGGGTTGTTGTTCACGGAACTCCCTGACGATGTGCGTCAAGAGTTCTTCCAGTACCGTTTCCCGATTCGGCGCCTATCGAACCTTGCCGATGAGTTCGTGCGCGCAGTTTTCGCCCGCGTCAACAGGGTTAATATGGTGCTAACGGAGCAAGAACTCCGAAACGCTCTGTTGCCTGGCCCGTTCAACGATTTTCTGAAGGACTGTGTGGCTCACCCAATAAGCGCGGTGTCCGGAGTTTTCAGTGGTGAGCGACGCAAGCGGGGCGGTGACCTAGAGTTCTATGCCGAGGTATTCGGCACCTGCATATTCGGGCTGTCCAATAAAAAGACTGAACTTGACGAGCGCTATGACAAAATATCCGCAGATTTCGAAGATTACCAGGATCGTTCAATAGAATTCCTCGCGCTACTGACGTTCCTGAAGAACACTATTAAGTGGGCAGGCAGAACCAGGTGGTCGAACATTGTCGATATGTTCACGCTGCTACATGTTTCTTGGGGGCTGCGGGAGCAGTTCGGTAATGCCGACGCGGTTCAGACGGAGCAGATTCGGGATTTTCTGGACCTATTTCAGCGCGCAGTTTCGGCCAGGAAGCGAAACAGTGAGAACGGTGAAAGCGCCGACCTCACCGCATCTCTTTCAGTAATGCTCGAAATGGCACCAGAGGAAGTTGATAAGGCCATCGAAGGCTATATGGCAGGTATTAGGAATTCGTCCGACCTGGGGTCACGCCGAATTCGCTCCCAGCAGCTAGGATCTTTACTTCTGAAGAAGCTTGAGAATTGAAATGAACGAACTGTTGTGACCTGTGATCATCTCGAAATGAGCTGTTTTCTGTGTTGCGGTTCGCCGCGGTTTGGTGTAGGGCGAGGGCGGCCTGGTTTCTCGCGGTAACGCGGCGCGGGCGGCGGGGCACTCCGGAGCCTGCGCTTGATCCCATGAGGGACACCGTGAGGGCTCATCGTGGGTCTTCCGGATGCCACCCCAAGCGTCGACTCTGGATGGGCGGTCGACTCGACCGCCATCGACCGCCATTGACTTGATGTGACGGCGCGGATGCGCTGTGCTGACAGGTGGTCGTCGTCCGATTGGAGGTGATCGTGGCCGCGCAGGTGGATCCCGAGTGGTGGAGTTCGGGGCTGTGGAATGGCCGACCGATCAGTGACTTTCTGCGACGACGGGACATCACTGCCGTCTTCCGCTTCCTTCACGCCCGGGGCGTGTCCTACGGCAGGATCGCGGCTCTCGTCAGCGTCTCGCCCCACCGCGCTACTGAGATCGCCAAGGGCGTCCGGCAGGTTACCGCGTACGACGTATTAGAGAGGATCGCGGTTGGTTTGAACATTCCGCGTCCGGCCATGGGGCTCGGGCGCGACGAGGACAGCGTCATGCCGCGTGACGCCAGCCGCGTGGCCGGGGAGGGCGGGGCGGATCGATCGCCTGCCGGCGTGGGGGCCAGCGAGGTCGGAAGTCTGGTCAGACTCCGTCTGGGACTGGACGAGGCTCTGGCGGCGTCGAGCGTCGCTTCTCGGCAGCTTGAGCTGATCGAGCAGGCTGCTGGCGAGCACCTGAAGGTCTATCCCTCAGCTTCGCCACAGAGCATGCTGTCGCTGCTGGCCGCCGACTGCCGAGAGGTTCAGGTGCTGTCGCTTCGGCGGCAGCCGGCGGCGGTCCAATCCCGGCTGTCCGAGGTGGCGGCGCTGCTGGCGACGATGTGCGCTGATGCGTTGATGAGGCTCGGGGATGTGGCCGAGGCTCGACGGTGGTACGGCACGGCGATCCACGCGGCGGACGACAGCGGGCAGGCCCGAATGAAGGTACTCGTGCGCGCCCAGGCGGCGATGCTGCCGTACTACTTCGGGGATCCAACCCAAACCGTCGCCCTGGCTGATGCGGCTCTGGCAGTCACGCCGATCGCATCGTCGCCGAGTGCCCTGGCAGCTGCGGGCCGGGCGCGTGCCCTGGCCCGAATCGGCGCCACCGAGCAGGCGCGGTCGGCCATCGATCAGGCACGCCGGCTGTTCGATCAGGCTGGCGACGGGGACACTGACGTGGCGTTCAGGTTTCCGGCGAAGCGGCTGCTGTTCTACCTCTCCGGGGCCCACACGTGGCTCGGTGACACGGCTGGGGCGTACCGGATCCAGGACGAGGCGTTGCGGCTGTACGGCGCGGCTCCGGCCGTACCGATCGACGTGGCGCTCATCGCCCTGGACCGGTCGATGTGCCTCGCGCAGGACCGGCGGGCGACCGAAGCGGCGCTGACCGCGCGTGATGCCGTCGCGGACCTGCCCGAGACGCAGCGTACGGAGATCATCCTGACCAGGGCCAACGACGTGGCCACGGCGATCCCCGAGAAAAACGGGCGCGGCGAGGTCGCCAGCTTGACGGATTACCTACGGGCGTGCCGCGAGCGCGCCCGTAGTCTTGGGACCACAGCCGCACTCGGTCCCTAGGAGCCCCATGTTCGTCGAGGCGCGCACCCGGCCGGTGCTCGCCGAGGTGTGTCGTCTCCTCGGCTACCCCGACTCGAACGCGATCCTGCTGCGGCACCACACCAACGCCGTCTACGCAGTCGGTGACGTGGTCGTCAAGATCGCCCCGGGCGATCATGACCTGGAACGGGTGCGCGGGATGGTGGCCGTGGTCGACTGGCTGGTGGCCCGAGGTTTCCCCACGGTGGGCCTTCATCCGGGCGTGTCCCAGCCGATGCGGGTGGGCGGGTACGCCGTTACGGTCTGGCAGCGTTTGGACCCGGCACACGACGACCCCATCACCGTCTCCGAGCTCGGAAGCCTTCTCCGGGACCTGCACGCCTTGCCCGCTCCGCCGGTGCCGCTGCCTTCACTGCGACCGATCCACGGCATCGAGCGGGCCGTCACCCGTTCGGAGATCCTGAACGGCAAGGAACAGGATCTGCTGATGGGCCGGCTCGAGGCGCTGGCCGCCGGCTGGGAGGCGATGCGGTTTCCCCGCGGCACGAGCATGATCCAGTCCGATCCGCAGATCCGCAACGCGCTCCGGCGTTTCGACGGCACGCCCGTACTGGCCGACTGGGACGGCGCCGCCCTCGGGCCCCGGGAGTGGGACATCGCCACGGTCGCTGTCCACTGCCGCCGGTTCGACCCGCCCGGTCCCGATGCCTTCGCCGGCTTCACCGCCGCCTACGGCTGGGATGCCACATCCTGGCCGAGGTTCGAGGAGCTGTGCCAGCTCCGTGAGCTGCAGATGATCGCCACCAACGCTCGCAAGTCCCGGCCCGGAACCGAGGCCGCCGACGAGGTGCGCCACCGGATCGCTGGCCTCGTCGACGACCCGGCGGAACTCCGCCGCTGGCAAATCCTCTGAACCGAGTCTCGTAGGGCGGGCACTGCCTGTCCTCTCCGCGTTGGCGCAGGCGGGACACGGTGAGGCCCACCGTGCCCCACCACGCTGGGTCTATTTCCGGCCGGTGCCGGTAGCGATCGTGGACGTCAGGAACACGTCGGCGGAACGGTCCAGGAACATCCTGACCCCCATGGCGCGCCGACGGGCCAGCGGCAATGTCACGCCAGGGAGACCCAGATGGATGTGCCGATCGGCGACAGGTCGGAACGCGACCCGACGCACCGGCAAGTGCTCGCGCCGGGCGCTCCGTCGACCGCACGGGTGACTCCCCGTTCGCGTACCGCCAGCAGGGCTGCGTGGGCGGGTGACGGGCGGTCTGCTCCCAGCCGCCGGCCTACGGCGGTGGGCTTGCCGGAATGCCGGCAAGCCCACCGCACACACGCGCCAGCACCGACCGGGAGCGGGCTATGACGGTGTACGTGTCGCGTTACGCGGCGACCGGCGAGCTGACGACAGACCGCGCAGCCGCAGCTGCGGCGTCGGCGCGGCGGGGCAAGACCGATCCGCCACTGCTGACACACGTCTGGCGGATCGTGTTCGAGCGGCAGGCGCGGGAAAGCGACCGCCGATGAGCGGCGACGGAGTGTCTGCCGCTCAGACGGACCCGGAACTGCAGTCGGAGCATGTGCCGCTGCGTCCGCTCTGGCTGTGCCGGGCCTGCGGGCAGCCCTGGCCCTGTGGACGGGCCAAGCTCGCCCTGTTGACCAGCTACCAGGGCAGCCGGCTCAACCTGCTGCTCTACCTGTCCGGCTGCCTGCACGAGGCCATCGACGACCTGCACCGACTCAACCCGAGCACCACCGGCGACGTCAGGCACCTGTTTGACCGCTTCCTCGGCTGGCCGGCCCGGCATCGCCGCCGCCCGTCCACCGCCGAACCGCAGAGACCGGAGGAGACATGACCGGCCGGGAGATCGGGATTATCGCCATGACAGGGCAGCCGGCCATCGCCGGGACCTTCCACACCCTGGTCCTGCAGCCCACCAGCTTCTGCAACCTGGACTGCAGCTACTGCTACCTGCCCGACCGGCGCTCGCGCCAGCTCATGTCCGTCTCCGTTGCGACCGCCTGCGCCCGTTCAATCGAGCAGCAGGACAGCGCACATCCGGTGAGCGTCGTGTGGCACGGCGGCGAGCCCACAGCCACCCCGATCGACGTCTTCCATGAGCTGCTCGCTCCCTTCGAGGCTCTGAGGCGGGCTGGGAGGGTGCGCCACGAGATCCAGACCAACGCGACGCTGATGAACGAGCGGTGGTGCGATCTGTTCGCCGCCTACGACTTCGCGATCGGCGTCAGCATCGACGGGCCCGGCATGCTCAACAGGAACCGGCTCGACCGGGCCGGACATGCGACGACGGCCCGGACGATCCGCGGCACGCGTGCACTGGCCGAGGCCGGCCTGCCGTACTCGGTGATCTGCGTCGTCACACCCGAAACCATCGACCACGCCAATGACCTCGTCGAGTTTTTCACCGCACTGCCGGGATGCGAGTCGGTGGGCTTCAACATCGAGGAACAGGAAGGCGCCGCCCGCACGCCGGTGCCGGAGGAAGCCGCGTACCGGTTTTGGAGTCGACTCGTCCGGAACCGACTTGCCGGTAGTCCGCTGCGGATCCGCGACCTGGATCGCTTGGCCGACTACCTCGGCGCCACCCGCGCCGGCCTCACCGACCACGGCCCGTACGAACCGATCCCCACAGTCGCCCACGACGGCCAGGTGGTTCTGCTGTCACCGGAACTGCTGGGTATCAAGAGCCCGCGGTACGGCGACTTCATCGCGGGCAACGTGCTCGGTGAAGCGATCGGCGACATGGTGGCCCGCGCCGGTGAGTTGCGATACGTCGCTGAGTTCGTGACGGCGCTCAATGACTGTGCGGACCGCTGCGCGTTTTACGACTTCTGCCGGGGCGCTCAGGCCGGCAACCGCTACTTCGAACACGGCAACTTCACCGCCCGGGAGACCGGTTACTGCCGCACGACTCGGCAAGCCCTGATCCGCGCCGCCGCGGATGACCTCACCCCTCAAGGAGGACCGTCATGACCAACGCTTTCGCTGCGCTTCTCGACGCACCGTCGGACCGCCTCGCCCTCCTCGGCGTCGACCCGCAGCGCGCGGTAGCGTCGATCGACGCGGCGAAGTTCGACAACCGACCCGCCTGGGACAACAAGGGGAAGTTCGACAGCCGCCCCGGCTGGGACAACTGGAACAAGAAGAAGTAGCCCGCCGACCGGCGGCTCGAGTCGACGCGCGGGGTGGCGTGCCCACCCCGCGTCCGAACAGGTTGGAAAGACATGCGTACGACCACCGTGGGCGACGTGACGATCCTCCTGCCCGACCTTGACCCGGAAGACCTCGACCAAGTCAGCGACCTACCCGACGACGACCTTCACGACGGCCTCGTGCAGGACGCTTCCTGGCGAGGTCGACAGATCGCCGACTGGAGTATCCGAGGCTGCCGGATCACCGGAGCGGATCTCGGTGAGATCGCCTGGGAGGGTGGTGCCCTTTACGGCTGCGAGATCGTCCAGACGGACCTGTCCGGAGCGGCCCTCACCGGCGTCAGCATCGAGCGGTGCTCGGTCACCGGCTCCCGCCTCACTGGAACCCGACTCATCGACGTTCGCCTGAAAGACGTTTTGTTCGACAACTGCCGGTTCGACTACGCCACCCTGAACCGAGTCAGCGCCGCCGGTTCGGTGGCCTTCATCGACTGCACCCTCGTCCACGGCACCTGGTCATCCTGCCGGCTCTCCGGTGTTGTGTTGCGGTCGTGCGACCTCAGCGATCTGGAACTGGACTCCTGCCGTCTCGACGGCGCTGACCTGCGGGGCAGTCGACTGCACGCCTTCGCGGCATCACTGGACAATTTGCAGGGCGTCGTCCTCACCGAGGAGCAGCTTCCCGAGCTGACCCGGATGGCCATCGACGCCCTGAGCATCGACATCCGTGCCGACGCGGCGCGGGGCCACGACCGCTGACGCCGCTACCGGCTGCGGCTTTGGTTGAGGCAACAGCCGCGAGATCGAGCGAGTGGCCAGTTCGTCGCAGACACCGTCCACGGCTAGTCCGGTCGTCTACCTGGATGGGCCCTTGGCGCATAGCTCGTTACCGAGGGAAGACGCAGGAATGACCCGCTGGCGTTGTTACGTTCAGTAACAGCCGCTTCGGCGCGTGGCGCGTCATCGCCGAGTCGGGACGAGGCTTGTCGCGTGCTTCTGGAAGATCGGCGCCGCAGTATGGCGCTAATCGTGGAGATCAACTAGTGGCGGTCCGATTTGACCGTACTGTGTTTTCTGTCCTCAACTCTTCGGCTGATTCACTGAACAGTGATCTTCAAAATCGACCCCAAAACCACGGTTTGGATATGTGGGTGCTCGCACGGCCCGCTGACGCGTCGCCCAGCGGCCCGCGGCGAGCGCTGTCTCCGGTCACGGTGGCCCTGAATTTCGGTATCCCGGTTGGCGCATTGAATACTCTCTGTTGCGGTCTTCGGGAACGGGGTGTCGGACTGTCGGCACCCGGAGGGATCATCGGGGGATGGGTGAGCAGGGTGCCACGCGGCGGTTGTCTCCGCGGCCGTGGCGGATCCTGTCGTACCTGGCGCAGCATGGTTCCGCGTCGACGCTGGACGTGGCGCTTGTCTGTGCGGTGTCGCGGCTGACGGCTCACCGGGATCTCGTGTGGCTGCACGAGGCGGGACTGGTGCGCCGCGAGCGCTCGCCGGAGGACCGGACCCATACCTGGTGGTACGGGGTCACGGCCGAGGGGACCGACGTGCTCCGCCGCGCCCTGACGGGATCGGGGCGGCCGGTTCCACTGCGGTTGGGTCAGCGGTCCTCTGGTGTGGCGGATGCCCTGTTGTTCCTGCCGTTGGTCGAGGTGTCGCGGCGCAACCCGGGGCGGTGCGAGCTGTTCCAGTGGCTGGCGACGATGGAGACCTCGTCGTGGTTGCGCCAGCACGACCTGGCGCAGCTGCGGGCCGACGGGTACGGCGTATGGCTGCAGGACGGGCGGTGCCTGCGGTTCCTGGTACACGTCGACCGTGGGCCGATCGGCGACGTTGTCGCCGAGCACGAGCGGCCGGTGTCAGGGCTGGGTGGACTGCTGGCCGGCTACCGGCGTGCGGACCGGCTGGTGCCGGTCGGGGTGGTTCTTCTGATCGCGCAGGATGCCGAGCGGGAGGACCGACTGCGGGCCGACCTGCTCCGCCGGCCGCTGCGGAACGTTCTCGCTACGACCACGGAGCAGTTGTTGTATCGCCAATGGCCGGACGAGCAGGTATGGCAGGTGCCGGGCGAGAATGGCCGGCGTCGCCTCATCGAGGTCGGATCCTGACCGCACCACGTCACGATGGATGCCCCTGCCGCCGCCAACGCCAGCAGCACGGTCTGCGGTGCTGGACCTCACCAACGGCAGTCCCGAGTGGCACACAGCCGTCAAGCGCAGCAACCGCGACGGCATGGAGCTCGCACTACCGCGCCTGCATGAGCCAGCCTTCAATGACAGTGAAGTCGTGCTCGGTCAGCCCGCGGCTTGGGTCGACCCGATGTAGCAAGGCCGGGCCGTGGTGATGAGTCGATACCCATTGCTGATCGGCGTGGGAGATCTCGTCGTCGACCCAGACGAAGGGGCGTCCCTGCGCCCACTCGACCAGCCCACGGGTCTTCCAGTGCACGGGCCCCATCTCGTCGGAGTCGGGCCAGCCCAAGACGGGCAGAGGCGGCAACCCCAGCAGCGGCGCGAGCACGTCGTTCGCGTCGCTCATCCAGGTCGTCGCCCACACCAAGTCACACGGCAGGGCCTCCAGCCGGCGGCCGTGTCCCGGATCGATCTTGTGCAGCAGGGGATGGGGATCGGCCGGTAGAGCCGGTGCGACGGGGCGACGGGGCGACGGGGCGACGGGGCGACCATGTGACATGCCCGGCCCAGCCGCCGCGGGTGTGCCGAACGGGATGAGGGTGCCGTCCACGTCAAGGAACAGCAACGGACGCGGCGCAGGGGCGGACATGACCCTAGAGGCTAGCCCTCACCCCGCCACCGGACCTCCGCGCTTTTCCGCGCCATTCGTCTCGCCGATGCTCCCGGCGGCCGGCACGCGTGCGCCGCTGACGGCGACCAAGGCAGGGGCGGCGCCGGGATGCATCTCTCACCGGATCCTTTCCGCTCCGGCGGCGCTGTGGTCATCCGACCACGCCAGCAACATCACATCCCACAGGTTCAACCAAGGAGTTCTCGTGGTTTCGTCGGCACCTTTAACTACTGCCGAAGGCATTGGCAGTGATGAGTTCGGCTTGATCCCCGTTCGGGGGTCGGGCTTCAGGGCCCCGGCAAAGTCGTGGCGGTGTCTGACTTGAGTGGACTGGAGTAGAAGCGCCGTTGTTGATGGCAGCAAGACGGGCATGACCGGTTCAG